>JANOCP010000324.1:0-22973 GCA_031412235.1 Polaromonas sp. | reverse complement strand
GCTTGCCGTTCTGGAAGACGAGTTGCTGATGGCGCTGCAGCTGGTGCCCATGCACGAGCAATGCCCGGTGGCGCCAGTGTTAAGTGCGGGTTCGATTGAGCTGCCGGAAGAAGTTGGTGGAGGTAGTGAAAAGCCGAATCCTTTTGCGGTTTTGGCGCAACTAAAAACGCCCAAATAGTCATTCAGGACATATTGAAATAGTACTTTAGTATTAATCTTACTGTGCCTTCCTCGCGTTCACTCGTACCGGCATGGTTAACGCGACTTATCCGGGCTATAATCACAGGCTTCGCGTACTGATCTGGTGATGTAAGCAGCGGTGGGGTCCATTGATTAATGAATTGATCGGACTCTTTTCAGCTACTTGTAAATCCTGTGCGCAATTTACCAACCGTACACCCCAGCAGTGTCTAATTAGGAGCGGATTATGGCCGTCCAGCAGAACAAAAAGTCACCTTCAAAGCGCGGCATGCACCGCTCGCACAACGCACTCAACGTGCCAGGTATTGCAGTGGAATCCACCACCGGCGAAACCCATCTGCGTCACCACATCAGCCCTACTGGTTTTTATCGTGGCCGCAAGGTGCTGAAAACCAAATCTGAAGCGTAATCAACGCTTCAAGCATTAGCCTGCACCTCGACCAGCCCGCAATAAATCTGCGGGCTTTTCTTTTGGCTTTTGGTTTGCCCCTCATCCAACTGACTGCACGGATCTACGCATGATCACGATCGCTGTTGATGCCATGGGCGGGGACTTTGGTCCCCCGGTAACCCTGCCGGCCAGCCTTGCCTTTCTCGAAGGGCACCCCGATGCCTCACTGGTCATTGTTGGCCAACCCGCAGTTATGGCTGTCCAGTCGCAGTTTGCCCAGCTGCAGGCGCACCCTCGCTGCCGGATTGTTGAAGCCAGCGAAGTCGTCACTATGGACGACCCCATAGAAATCGCACTCAGGCGCAAGCGAAATTCGTCTATGCGTGTGACGGTCAATCAGGTCAAGGACAGCGCTGCCCAGGCCGCGGTGTCTGCAGGTAACACCGGCGCTTTAATGGCGATTGCCCGCTACGTGCTTAAAACCATGGACGGCATAGACCGGCCCGCCATTGCCACCCAGTTGCCTAACGCCGTTGGCGGTGCGACCACAGTGCTTGATCTGGGTGCCAACGTCGATTGCACTGAAGACCACCTGCTGCAGTTTGCTGTCATGGGTTCTGCGCTGGTGGCTGCCATTACAGACAACCCGGCGCCCTCGGTCGGCTTGTTGAATATTGGCGAAGAAGCCATAAAAGGAAGCGAAATAATAAAGAAAGCCGGAGAACTGCTTCGATCTGCGTCTAACTCCGGCGATCTTAATTTTTATGGAAATGTCGAAGGTAACGACATTTTCAAGGGCACCACAGATATTGTGGTGTGTGACGGTTTTGTGGGTAACGTGGCGCTAAAGACCAGTGAAGGCCTCGCCAGCATGATTGGCAGTTTCATGAAGGTGGAGTTTTCACGCAATATTTTTACCAAATGTGCTGCTATCGTTGCTTATCCGGTTTTAACGGCATTTAAAAAACGGATGGATCATCGTCGCTATAACGGGGCAGCGTTATTGGGCTTGCAGGGACTGGTTTTCAAGAGTCACGGCTCGGCAGACTCGTTTGCATTTGAGCGGGCGCTCAATCGGGCTTATGATGCGGCTCGTAACAACTTGCTTGAGAAAGTACGCGAACGCATCAAGCGCGCAGCTCCTTTGCTGTTGGTGGCACAGGTCATGTCCTTACCCGACCCGGTGCCTGCGGTTTCTCCGATGCCTGATGCCCCAGTTTCAATACCTGCCTGAGCCCACACCAAAACTCCGCTAAATGACCCGTTATTCACGTATTACAGGCACAGGAAGCTACCTGCCACCCCACCGGCTGACCAACGCTGACCTTGCCGCGGAATTGGCTGCCAAAGGCGTTGAGACCACGGATGAATGGATTGTGGAGCGCACAGGCATACGCGCCCGGCATTTTGCAGCGCATGATGTGTCCTGCAGCGATCTGGCTCTCGAAGCGGCAAAGAACGCGCTGGAAGCAGCCGGACTTGATCCCTCAAGCATCGACCTGATCATTGTGGCGACCTCTACGCCCGACATGGTGTTTCCGTCAGCCGCTTGTATCCTTCAGAACAAGCTCGGCATTGCCGGTTGCCCGGCCTTTGATATTCAGGCGGTTTGCAGCGGCTTTGTCTATGCGCTGACGGTGGCTGACGCAATGATCAAGACCGGAACCGCTACCAGGGCACTGGTGATAGGCAGCGAGGTTTTCTCGCGCATTCTTGATTTTTCTGACCGCACTACCTGTGTGCTGTTTGGCGATGGTGCCGGGGCTGTAGTGCTGGAAGCGTCAGACACGCCAGGCATTCTGGCCAGTGACCTGCATGCAGACGGCAAGCATGTTGATATCTTGTGTGTACCCGGCAATGTGTCTGGCGGCAAGGTTGTGGGCGATGCCTTGCTCAAGATGGACGGGCAGGCGGTATTCAGACTGGCTGTGGGCGTGCTTGAAAGTGCTGCCCGCGCAACGCTTGCAAAGGCTAATTTGACGGATGCTGACATTGACTGGCTGATTCCGCACCAGGCCAATATCCGTATCATGCAAAGCACGGCCAAAAAGCTGAAGATACCGCTGGAAAAACTGATAGTTACCGTCGATCAGCATGGTAATACGTCTGCTGCCTCGATTCCACTTGCGCTTGATGCGTCTGTGCGCAGCGGCAAGATCAAAAAAGGTGACACGCTGATGCTGGAAGGCGTGGGCGGTGGGTTCACCTGGGGTGCTGTACTTCTCAATTACTGAAATGGCAGACAGCCTATGTTGGCCAAGTTTTGTTAAACCGGTGACTACTTGAGTTCCCGAATGGTTAAACGGCCGCGCGCTTTAAGCGGTATTGACCGCCTGCTGGCACTTTTACTGCTGGTCGCTTTTGCTTTGGCCGCGTGGAAGATCAACAGCCGCGTGCCGTCTGCAGACTTTGCGGTCATTCCGAAAAAGCAAGCGGTTGCGCTTCGACAAACCAACTCTGCTGTCGTCGGTAAGCCGCAGCTATCCGCAGACGGTCACTTTCGTTTTGACGCGCAGTTTGTGTCAGGTACGCCGGGGCGGGCTGTTCATGCGGCGTCACTGGTTGAGTTGCAAGGCGGGGATTTGCGTGCAGTCTGGTTTTCGGGTTCGCGAGAAGGCGCAGGCAATGTCACCATCCAGACCGCAGTCATGGATCACACGACTTCGCGCTGGGGCAGCGAAAGCACGCTGTTCGAACGGCATCAAATTGAACGTGGACTATGGCGCTACGTCAAAAAAATCGGTAACCCGGTCATCGCACGCGCACCCGACGGCTCGCTATTGTTGTGGATGGTAAATGTCTCTCTCGGAGGGTGGGCGGGTAGCGCCGTCACTTGGGCTCGCTCGCTTGACGATGGGGTGAGCTGGAGCACACCGCGGCGGCTGGTCACCTCGCCTTTCCTGAATGTCAGCACACTGGTCAAGGGAGCACCGA
The DNA here is from genome assembly GCA_031412235.1 of Polaromonas sp. Lineage (GTDB taxonomy): Bacteria > Pseudomonadota > Gammaproteobacteria > Burkholderiales > Burkholderiaceae_C > Polaromonas. Next base: position 19,447 of record JANOCP010000324.1, on the reverse strand, counting down.
TTGACTTTGCTGACGGTCAAATCGGCTTGCCGGTTTATCACGAGTTCATCAGCAAGTTTGCCGAGGTATTGCGGCTTGATGCACAGGGCCGGGTGGTCGACAAGGTGCGCATTCCTGGAAGCCAGACCAGCCTGCAGCCCGTGGTTCTGGTGACTGCGCCAGAAAAAGCACAGGTTTACATGCGCTCTGGCAATGCAAAAGCCCTGATGGGCTCAAGCACTGAAGATGCTGGAAAAACATGGGCGCAGACGCGGGTGACAAGCTGGCCGAACCCGGATTCGGCCGTTGCAGGGGTGATAACACCGGCTGGTCAGCAGTGGCTGGCGCTGAATCCAACGACCAATAACCGCGAAACGCTTGCGCTGGTAGCGGCTGCGAAAGGCGCTACCGTTGATGGTGCTTCCTCGTGGATGGTGGAGTCGCCTGCCAGCCCGAAAAAACGGTTACTTGTCGCTGAGTACCAGGCTTTGCTCGCTCAAGAGCTCAAGGCCAGCGGTGTAAGCGAGGAAGCGGCCAGGGCTTATGTCGCCAGCGCCAGACGCCAGCTGTGTGGCCCGGAAAGCTGTTTTCAGGAATTCTCATACCCTTATCTGCTGCAGGGCAGCGATGGCTATATCCATCTGATTTACACATGGCACCGCACACGCATCAAGCACGTGCGTTTTGATCCCCTGAAGATGGCTTTTTTTGCCGAACCAACTACCACCAATGTTTCCCCAGCTAACTGACTTTGTAGCCATGCTGGGCATTAATCTGGTGCTCTGCGCCGGTTGCATGCGCCTGCTGAGCTGGAGAACCCTGACCAGGCCCTGGGCGAAATGGGTGACAGTTGCCTTTTTTGCTGCACTATGGTTTCCTGTCGGCGCGGCCCAATTGCCTGTTCTTGCCTATGTAAGAGGTATCAGCTCTGACCTGAGCATCACACTGGTGGTGCTGGCTTGCGTGGGCTTGTGCCATCGCTTGACTGGTACACCCGCAATTACCGGGCGGGAGCGTGCCGCGGTTCTGGTTGGCGTCGCTGCGGCAGCCCTGTTCTTATATCCTCTGGCTTTGGGTTGGGGCGACTGGGACGCCTATCGGCCAGGGTGGGGTTCAAAGGGCATGTGGGTAATGTTGCTGCTGGTGTCGCTGATTTGCTGGTTTAACGGATTGCGACTTTTTCCAGCACTTGTGGCGCTCTCATTACTGGCGTGGACGGCGGGCATCCTGGAGTCAGGCAATTTGTGGGACTATCTGATTGACCCCTGGCTGGTTACGTCGGCCTTGCTGTTTGTTTTCTTAAAATCTGCGCGACTTCTGTTTAGAGCCGCTTGATAACCGGAGAGACCATTTGTTATCGTTCGCTTTTGTTTTTCCCGGGCAAGGTTCCCAATCGGTCGGCATGCTGGATGGGTGGGGCGATCACCCGGTCGTGGCGCAAACGCTGACTGAAGCCTCTGACGCACTTGGCGAGGACGTAGCGCTATTGATCAAAGAAGGCCCAAAGGAAGCGCTGGCGCTGACTACCAACACGCAACCCGTGATGCTGGTCGCCAGCGTAGCGGCTTACCGCGTATGGATGGCTGAAACTGACCTTGCGCCTGCAGTCGTTGCCGGACACTCACTGGGTGAGTATTCCGCACTGGTAGCTTCAGGTGTACTGACTTTGGCACAGGCGGTGCGTCTAGTGCGCTTTCGCGCACGGGCGATGCAGGACGCTGTGCCTGTAGGTGTTGGTGCAATGGCTGCGGTTTTGGGTATGGATGCGGCCAAGGTTATTGAAGGCTGCAACGAGGCGCAGGCAAGCTTTTCTGCAGACAGTGAAGAAGTAGTGGAGGCTGTTAATTTCAACGACCCATTGCAAACTGTCATTGCCGGAAGCAAGGCTGCCGTTGACAAGGCCTGCGAAGTTCTCAAAGCAAATGGTGCCAAACGTGCTTTGCTACTGCCTGTTTCTGCGCCGTTTCATTCCAGCCTCATGAAGCCGGCTGCAGAAGCGCTCAAGGAAAAGCTTGCGTCAGTTACGCTTGCGGCGCCCCAGATTCCGGTCATCAATAATTTTGAAGTGGTAGTAGAGGTCGATCCGGATCGTATTCGTGCTGCTCTCTACAAGCAGGCCTTCAGCGCCGTGCGCTGGGTGGAAAGCGTGCGCATGATGAAGGCGCGTGGCGTGATGAATATTGTCGAATGTGGCCCGGGCAAGGTGCTTGCGGGTCTGGTCAAGCGGATTGACCCCGAGCTGACCGGTGCGGCGATGTTTGACCCCGCCTCAATGGCTGCAGTAAAGGAGATGTTGGCATGAGTGACATGAAATTTGTAGGACAGGTGGCATTGGTCACCGGTGCATCGCGCGGTATAGGTGCTGCGATTGCACTGGAGCTGGCTAAAAATGGCCTTAAAGTGACAGGTACCGCGACCAGCGATGAAGGTGCAGCAAAAATCACGCAGGTCCTGGCTGCTTTTCCAGGCTGCGCTGGCAAAAACCTTAACGTGAATGACGCTACTGCTGCTGAAGCGCTGATTGACAGCATTGTCAAGGAGCACGGCGGCTTGCAGGTACTGGTCAATAACGCGGGTATTACGCGTGACATGCTGGCCATGCGCCTGAAAGATGACGACTGGGACGCAGTGCTGGACACCAATCTCAAAGCTGTGTTTCGCATGAGTCGAGCTGTTATGCGCACCATGATGAAGCAGCGCTATGGCCGCATCATCAGTATCACCTCTGTGGTGGGAGCCTCGGGCAACGCAGGGCAGTCCAATTACGCGGCAGCCAAGGCCGGTGTGGCCGGCATGACCCGCGCGCTGGCGCGTGAGTTGGGCTCGCGTAACATCACTGTCAATTGCATTGCCCCGGGATTCATTGAAACCGACATGACCGCTAAACTGCCCGAAGAACAGCAGAAAGCGCTGTTAGGTCAAATTCCGCTGGGTCATCTCGGCAAACCGGAGGACATTGCCCATGCGGTAGCCTTTGTAGCGAGCCCGCAAGCATCGTACATTACCGGTCAGGAAATTCATGTCAATGGTGGCATGTATATGTAGTGCCAAAATGCAGTGCCGACGTTCCGTAACCGGGCAGTGGTGCAACATCAGAAACTGAGGCCGGTTTTTATCCGTCCGGCCCGGTGCTTAGGGATATGACTCTAACGCGCTAAAATCACGGATTAATTTACAACCCTCAGAGGGAACTATGAGCGATATCGAAGCACGTGTTAAGAAAATCATTGCCGAACAACTTGGCGTTGAAGAAGGTCAAGTTACGAGCGAGAAAGCCTTCGTGGCCGATCTGGGCGCTGATTCACTTGACACCGTTGAACTGGTCATGGCTCTGGAAGATGAGTTTGGGATTGAGATTCCGGACGAAGATGCCGAGAAAATCACCACAGTCCAAAACGCGATCGACTACGCCAATACCCACCAAAAGGCCTGAGGCCCAAAATTGAGGCTGGTGGTCAATTGATGTTGTCGCCAGTTTTAAAGTCAATTTACCGTCAACAAACCTGAAAATGCGTTCATTTTTTTGAACTTTTTCAGGTTTTTTTCAGGATCAATGAATGAGTCGTCGTCGTGTCGTTGTGACAGGTTTGGGTTGTGTCAGTCCGGTGGGCAATACTGTTTCTGAGTCCTGGGAGAACCTTCTTGCAGGCAATTCCGGCATAGACCTGATCACGCAATTTGATGCCACCGGCTTTGCCTGCAAATTTGCTGGCGAGGTCAAGGGATTCAATATCGCGGATTACATCCCTGAGAAAGAAGCCCGGCACATGGATCGCTTCATTCATCTAGGTCTGGCTGCGGCTTTTCAGGCCGTGGCTGACAGTGGCTTGCCAACTGGCGATGCACTTGATCACGAGATGGCAACGCGTATTGGCTGCAATATTGGCTCCGGCATTGGTGGTTTGCCGATGATTGAGCAAACTCACTCCGAACTGGTGAGTCGCGGTCCACGCCGCATATCCCCGTTTTTTGTGCCTGCATCCATCATCAACATGATCTCTGGTCATGTGTCTATCAAGTTCGGCTTCAAAGGCCCCAACGTTGCAGTTGTCACGGCATGCACCACTGGCTTGCACGCAATTGGTCTTTCCGCACGCATGATCGAGTACGGTGATTGCGACGTGATGGTTGCAGGCGGTGCCGAGGCAACGGTGTCGCCACTGGGTATTGGCGGATTTGCAGCTGCCAGGGCGCTTTCTACTCGGAACGAAGATCCCAAGACAGCGTCCCGTCCGTGGGATAAGGACCGCGATGGTTTTGTGCTTGGTGAGGGCAGCGGGGTGGTTGTACTTGAAGAATACGAGCACGCCAAAGCACGTGGCGCGAAAATTTATGCTGAAGTTGTTGGCTTTGGCATGAGTGCCGACGCATATCACATGACGGCCCCTGACATTGATGGGCCTCGCCGCTCCATGGTCATGGCATTGAAAAATGCCGGGATCAACGGCGACCAGGTTCAGTACTTGAATGCGCACGGTACTTCCACCCCGCTCGGTGATTTGAATGAAACGAATGCGGTCAAGGCGGCATTTGGTGATCATGCCAAATCAATGGTGGTGAGTTCCACCAAATCGATGACAGGGCATTTGCTGGGTGGCGCAGGTGGTATTGAATCGGTATTTACGGTACTTGCCTTGCATCACCAGAAAATTCCCCCAACCATCAACATATTCAACCAGGACCCGGAGTGTGACCTGGACTATTGCGCCAATACGGCGCGTGATGCCGATATTGAAATTGCGGTTAAAAACAATTTCGGATTTGGTGGCACCAACGGCACGCTAGTGTTCAAGCGCGTCTGACTGATCAGACCGCCATTGCCTTGACCACACACAACGCGCCGCCGGTTGTCTACCCGCTGGGGCGTTCCCGCTTTCAGGCTGTGGTACTGGGCGGGCTGTGGCTGACCGGTTTGTTGTCAATACTTTTTTGGCTGAACATAAGCCGGCCGATGGAGTGGAGCGCGTTCCTGTCTGCAGCTACATTGGTATTCTCAGGGATTGCCGCCTTTCAGGGCTGGAAAAACTGTCCAATCGGCCAGCTTGTGTGGGACGGACAACTCTGGCGCTGGGAAAGCTTGGGCTATCAGACTGGCGCGGCTGAGCAGACACTTTTCGTCATCGCCGATTTCCAGAACCTGCTTTTACTCAGGCTTGAAAACCATGCGCATGCGAGCTTGTGGCTGTGGGCGGAGCAAAAGGCCTTTCCGGAGCGTTGGCTGGATTTGCGTCGTGCTGTGTACTCCCCGCGCCGGGCGACAGATGCATCCCATGCGTCCGAAGTCAAGTATGCACAAATCGCTGATGTTGCGCATAAGCAGCCATGAGCGCTGACCTGCCATCCATGCCGGAAGAAAAGGCCAGCGATAGCGATGCCATGCTGGTTGAACGCACCGTTGCGGGCGACCAAAAGGCTTTTGAGCTGCTGGTCATCAAATATCAGCGACGTATACAGCGGCTGATCGGCCGCATGGTGCGCGATGTTGATCTGGTCGAAGATATTGCCCAGGAGACTTTTATCCGTGCCTATCGGGCTTTGGCGCAGTTTCGGGGTGAGGCCCAGTTCTATACCTGGCTTTACAGAATTGCTGTCAATACAGCCAAAAAAGCCTTGATGGACCTTAAACGCAACCCGACTATTTCTGAGAATTACTTCAAATCCGGTCAAGGTGACGAAAGTGATGAAACTTCCCCCCTGGAAAACGAACTAACCACTTCGGAGACGCCAGACGCGGTGCTCGCAAGCAAGGAAATCGCTGAAATCATCAATATGGCCATGGATGCGCTGCCCGAAGAGCTCCGGCAAGCGATTACCCTGCGTGAAATAGAAGGTTTGAGTTACGAAGAGATATCTGAGGCGATGAATTGCCCTATAGGAACAGTAAGGTCGCGGATTTTCAGGGCGCGTGAAGCTATTTCTGAAAAGGTTAAACCGTTGCTTGAAAACCAGTCAGGAAAACGGTGGTGAAGTCTCTACTTTTCTCGTCTACATGTTGCGAAGTCAGTCGAAACGTGCATATTGGCGAAGTGTGATGTGCGTTCGGTACCCTGTTTCCTGGTAGTTTTGAAATCGGGCAGTTAGTCGAGGTTAGTGGATCCATCAAATTTAGTGAGCCAGTTAAGTTATTAAGGCTATGAACACCATGAGAACGTCTACCCAAGTTCTGGAACAGCTGTCGGCAATGGCTGATGGCGAGTTGGTCAAAGACGAGTTTGCAATCGCGCTGCAAGCTTGCCTGCAGGATGATGCGGCATTGGCCTGCTGGAACAACTACCACCTGATTGGCGATGCATTGCGTTCACCGGCACCTGTGATGCGTGGCATGGATGCGGATTTTCTGGCGCGGTTTAACCAACGCCTGGCTCTTGAACCGTCTTTGGAAGCGAGCCCAGTTACTCGTGACGTCCAGCTGGGCGACATGGCCAAGCCTGCTTCCAATGATTCCAATTTTCGCTGGAAGCTGGTGGCGGGTTTTGCTTCCCTTATGGCTGTTCTGGCTGTTGCGTGGAACGCCATAGGCATGGTGACTCCGGCCGCCGGACCCCAGATCGCACAAGCTAATGCAGTGCAGCAGATGGTCGTTGCCTCCTCACAGGGTCCGATGGTGCGCAATGCGCGGATGGAAGAGTTGCTGGCCGCCCATAAACAGCTTGGTGGTAACTCGGCATTGCAGGTACCTTCAGGGTTCTTGCGTAATGCTACTTTTGAAACGCCCCAGAGCGCTGGACGTTAATTTGTGTCCAACGCCGAAACGGCCTTTGCAAAACCATGAATTTCAAGCCTTTTAGCATCCTGGTCTCCGCTTTTGTTGCGCTTCTAACTGTGAATGATGTAGCGGCGCAGGTACCCGCTCCGGTGGCTCCTGCTACACCCGCAACCCTCGGCGAATCAAAAGGCATAAACGACTGGCTGACTCGTATGCACGAGGCTTCCAAAAAACGGACGTACATAGGCACCTATGTCGTCTCGTCGGGCGGGACTATTTCCAGCGCCAAGGTCTGGCATGTCTGTGAAGGCAATCAGCAGATGGAACGGGTTGAGACGCTAACCGGTGCGCCGCGCTCCATTTTCAGGCACAACGACCGCGTCGTTACTTTTATGCCCGACCACAAGGTTGTGAGGAGTGAAAAACGTGAGTCGCTGGGGCTATTCCCCGAGTTGCTGCAATCAAGGGACAACCGTATCGCAGATTTTTACAAGGTTAGACCGGACGGCGTTGATCGTGTTGCCGGTGTCGAGGCCGATGTTGTTGTGTTGGTGCCCAAAGACGCCATGCGATTTGGCTACCGCGTCTGGACTGAGCAAAAGAAAGGTATGGTCGTCAAGTTGCAGACCCTTGATCTTGACAACAAGGTACTTGAGCAAGCCGCATTTTCCGAGCTTCAGCTAGATGCGCCCGTCAAGATGGACAAACTTCTGCAAATGATGGGCAAGGTCGAAGGCTACCGCGTCGAGCAGCCTGTGCTGGTCAAAACCACTGCCAGTGCGGAAGGCTGGTTGCTTAAGGCCCCTGTCCCGGGCTTTAAGCCCATGAGTTGCTACAAACGTCCGGCATCTGTTTTGGGTACAGCTGGCGGTGATGAGCCCCTGCAGTGGATTTTCTCTGATGGCCTGGCTTCCGTTTCTCTATTCCTGGAGCCTTTTGACCGCCAGCGTCATGACAAAGAGTCCAGCATGTCCGTAGGTGCAACCCAGACCATGTCGAGGCAGATCGGTGCTTTCTGGCTGACTGCCATGGGAGAGGTTCCCATGGGTACGCTCAAGCTTTTCGCCAACGGGCTGGAGCATAAAAAGTAAACGACGGTGCCTTACCTGCCGGGGATTGTTTTTCTGCATCCTTTCCCTATCTAATCGCCATCTACACAAGTTCTTCCCTGATTGCCAACACTGCCACTATTTATAACGAGGCTGACGATGCTTGAATTGAACCCGAACCCCGTGCGCACTTTTTTGCGCAACCCCTTTCGTGCCTACGTCACGGCGGGCATGCTGGCCATTGCAGCTAGCGCGACTTTTCTGCCAGCCAGCCCGGTGTGGGCGCAGGTTCGCACCCTGCCTGATTTCACCGACCTGGTGGAGCAAGTGGGTCCGTCTGTTGTGAATATTCGTACGTCGGAAAAAGTCAAGGCGGCTGCCGCTGGAGGCGTCGACGAGCAAATGCTGGAGTTCTTCCGGCGTTTCGGCATTCCTGTGCCCCCCAACATGCCACGCAGTCCACGTGCAGACCGTAGCCAGCCCCAGCCTGATGAAGATCAGCCCCGTGGCGTGGGATCGGGCTTCATTCTCACGTCTGATGGTTTTGTCATGACTAATGCCCATGTGGTTGAGGGTGCTGATGAAGTGATCGTCACACTGACCGACAAGCGTGAATTCAAGGCCAAAATCATCGGCACAGACAAGCGCAGTGATGTTGCTGTCGTCAAAATTGAAGCGACAGGGTTACCAGCGGTAAAAATCGGCGATACCAATCGGCTGAAAGTCGGTGAATGGGTAATGGCCATAGGCTCACCATTTGGTCTCGAGAATACGGTAACCGCCGGAATCGTCAGTGCCAAGCAGCGCGACACTGGTGATTACCTTCCCTTTATACAGACCGACGTTGCGATCAATCCAGGCAACTCGGGTGGTCCGTTGATCAATATGCGTGGCGAGGTCGTGGGTATCAACAGCCAGATCTATTCACGCTCGGGTGGCTTCCAGGGTATTTCGTTTGCCATTCCCATCGACGAGGCAGCACGCGTGTCAGATCAGTTGCGTAGCAGTGGCAAGGTGACGCGGGGTCGTATTGGTGTGCAGATTGAATCCGTCAGCAAAGAGGTGGCTGAATCCATCGGTTTGGGTAAGCCTCAGGGAGCACTGGTCAGGGGGGTTGAAAGTGGAGCGCCGGCAGAGAAAGCAGGAATAGAGGCGGGTGACATCATCACAAGATTTGATGGCAAGCAGATTGAAAAATCCAGTGACCTGCCCCGTATGGTCGGCAATGTAAAACCAGGTACCAAGGCAGTAGTCACTGTTTTCAGGCGCGGGAGCAGCAAGGAGTTGACCGTGGTCATTGCAGAAATAGAAGCTGAAAAGCCAGCGCGTAAGGCCTCCGCTCCGGAGGTCAAGCCGCCTGTGGCGGGTCCGGCACAGGCACTGGGGCTGGTGGTGAGCGAGCTTTCGGACGCGCAAAAGAAAGAACTCAAGATCAAAGGTGGCGTCCGGATTGATTCCGCTGACGGCGCATCTGCCAGGGCCGGCCTGCGCGAGGGCGATGTCATCATGACGATCGCCAATTCCGAGGTGACAACACTCAAGGAGTTCGACGCTGCGCTGGCAAAAGCGGATAAGTCGAAAGCCATCAACGTATTGTTCAGGCGTGGTGAATGGGCGCAGTACGCCCTCATTCGCCCCTCGCGTTAAGCCTCGTAAGGCGCCCGGCAGCTCCCGGTGAGGCCTCTAAACAGCCCCCATTACCTGTTTTTGTTAGGGGTTTTCCCATGAAAAGAGTGGCTTTTTAGGCATCATAAAAATAAATTTTGATGGAGACAGGGGCTTTTTAAGTTAGCGATCACTGACATCAAGCCGATCTCAATTAGGGATTTGGTTAGAATAGGCCGGTTTTGGTGGCCTTTTTGGATATATGAGGGGCACCGAAATCACGGATATTTCGTCAATTCATGCTATCCACTGCTGATCCACAGATCACCCACAAGTTGTCCAGAGTCATTCAGTGTAAAATTGTGAATAAGTTGTGCATAAGATTCCTGTTGCTAGCTCGCAACGACAAAAATATGGGCATTTTGGGACTGTTGGCTTCCGGCTTTTTGCCTACAATGAAGTTCCAACCTTCGCAGTTGCCATAGATTGTTGGTTCAGGGCGCGTCGCAAATCGACGCGCCCTTTTTTATGGTCCATTGCGAAAGATGAATATCTCTTCGCAATACAAACAAGCACTTAGGCGTTCTCGTTGATGAATCACATCAGAAATTTTTCGATCATTGCGCACATTGATCATGGCAAGTCCACGCTTGCTGACCGGCTCATCCAGCGTTGCGGTGGCCTGCAGGACAGAGAGATGAGTGCACAGGTGCTCGACTCGATGGATATCGAGAAAGAGCGTGGGATAACCATCAAGGCGCAGACCGCAGCGCTCAAATACAAGGCACTTGATGGACAGATTTACAACCTCAATCTGATCGACACACCGGGTCACGTGGACTTCTCATATGAAGTGAGCCGGTCACTGTCTGCATGCGAAGGCGCGCTGTTGGTTGTCGATGCATCGCAGGGGGTAGAAGCACAGACGGTAGCTAACTGCTACACCGCCCTCGAACTCGGGGTTGAAGTGGTGCCGGTGCTCAACAAAATGGACTTGCCCCAAGCTGATCCTGAAAACGCAAAACAGGAAATTGAAGAGGTCATTGGTATTGATGCGACTGAGGCCATACCCTGCAGCGCCAAGACTGGTATGGGCATAGACGAAATTCTCGAAGCCGTCGTTGCGCGCATTCCGGCGCCTAAAGGCAATCCGGCAGGCGCACTGCGCGCCATGATCATTGACAGCTGGTACGACGCTTATGTGGGTGTGGTCATGCTGGTGCGCGTGGTTGATGGCCGGCTTGCCAAGGGTGATCGCATCAAGCTGATGGCCAGTGAGGCCATGTACAACGCCGAACAGCTGGGCGTTTTCACGCCGCATACCGAGCCACGCCTGTCGCTGGAGGCGGGCGAAGTGGGTTTTGTGATTGCGGGCATCAAGGAACTTCAGGCCGCGCGCGTAGGCGATACGGTCACCCTGATCAAGCCCGGCAGTGGCGGCGCTGCATTTACCGCGACCCAGGCGCTGCCAGGTTTCAAGGAGATCCAGCCAGCGGTGTTTGCCGGCCTGTATCCGTCAGAAGCCAGTGAATACGAGTCGCTGCGTGATGCGCTTGAAAAGCTCAAACTCAATGACGCGTCTTTGCATTACGAGCCCGAGGTAAGCGAAGCACTTGGTTTTGGCTTCCGGTGCGGATTTCTTGGTCTGCTGCACATGGAGATTGTGCAGGAGCGGCTTGAGCGCGAGTTTGACCAGGACCTGATCACTACAGCGCCCAGCGTAGTCTATGAAGTGCTCAAGTCTGACGGCGAACTCATCAAGGTAGAAAACCCATCAAAAATCCCTGATGGTGGGCGCGTCAATGAGATTCGCGAGCCCATCGTTACCGTGCACCTGTACATGCCACAGGACTATGTAGGTGCAGTCATGACGCTGGCCAACCAAAAGCGCGGCATACAGCTGAACATGGCCTATCACGGCAAACAGGTCATGCTGACCTATGAAATGCCGCTGGGCGAAATCGTGCTCGACTTTTTTGACAAGCTCAAATCGGTGTCGCGCGGCTACGCCTCGATGGACTACACCTTCAAGGAATTTCGGGCGTCTGACGTGGTGAAAGTGGATATTTTGCTGAATGGCGAAAAGGTTGATGCCTTGTCCATCATTGTCCATCGCAGCCAGTCTGCTTACCGCGGCAGGGCCGTGGTGGCCAAAATGCGCGAGATCATTTCGCGCCAGCAGTTCGACGTAGCCATACAGGCGGCTATTGGAGCCAACATTATTGCGCGTGAGACAATCAAGGCCCTGCGTAAAAACGTGATCGCCAAGTGCTACGGTGGTGATATCTCGCGCAAGAAGAAGCTCCTTGAGAAACAAAAAGCGGGTAAAAAGCGCATGAAACAAATCGGTTCAGTTGAAGTGCCTCAAGAGGCGTTCTTGGCTATCTTGCAGGTAGAAGACTAATGCGTAATCTGATGAGTTCAATCACGGCTGTAGTGCTGGCGGCGTTTGTAGGCTACGGCGCCGCCTGGTACTTTGGCTTGGTCGAAGGCAACTTCTCCCTATTGCTGTTTCTGGCTACTGTGGTGACCGGCATTTACTGGGTGGCGGAGCGGTTTTACTTTTTGCCGCAGCGCCACCTTGCAGTTGTTGCATTGGAAGAAAGCACGACCAAACGCCGGGCTGAGCTGGCCAAAATGGGCATCACCCAGGTAGACAACGATACCGGCGAGGCCAAAATCAAGCTCATCATGCAGCCTTGGTGGCTTGACTGGACAGCCGGGCTGTTTCCGGTGATCGTGGTGGTTTTCCTGCTGCGCTCATTTTTGTTCGAGCCCTTCAAGATTCCCTCCGGCTCCATGATTCCGACGCTGCTCATCAATGACCTGATTTTGGTCAATAAATTTCACTACGGCGTCCGCCTTCCGGTCATCAACCTCAAGGTGCTGGACAACAACAGCCCGCAACGTGGTGATGTCATGGTGTTTCGCTACCCGCCGAAGCCCAGTCTTGACTACATCAAGCGTGTGGTGGGTGTGCCTGGCGACGAGGTGGCATACCTGAATAAAAAACTGATGATTAACGGCAAACCCCTGCCTAAAACGGCTTTGCCCGACTTCTTTGATGAAGACACGATGCGCTACGCCAAGCAGTTTGACGAAGCAACGGGAAATCGGCGTTACCGCTTGCTCAACGATGAGGACCGGCCGGCCTTTATTCCTGGTACAGAGGACTTCCCCTTCAAGCAAAATTGCCGTTACAGTAGTGAGGGGGTTGTTTGCAAGGTACCAGAGGGGCACTACTTCATGATGGGTGACAACCGCGATAACTCGCTGGACTCCCGGTATTGGGGGTTTGTACCCGAGAAAAATATCGTGGGCAAAGCCTTTTTCGTGTGGATGAATTTTGGCAACCTCAAACGCATTGGTTCATTTGATTGACCCCCTGTCTGTTCAATTTTCAGCGGGCTTGATGGCTTTAGCAGGAGAAACGCATGAAAAGTAAGCAACGTGGTATTTCATTCATCGGTATTTTGTTTGTCGGTGGCGTGATTGCATTTAGCGGTGTCATCGCTGCCCAGGTGTTTCCCACCCTGATCGAATTCCAGGCCATCACAAAAGCCGCCAGCAAGGCCAGAGAAGGAAAATCGGTGGGCGAGGTGCGCACCATTTTTGACAAGGCTGCGCAAATTGACGACATCAAGTCCATCACTGGCAAGGATCTTGAAGTTACCAAAGACGGTGACAAGACGGTGATTGCCTTTGCGTACAACAAGGAAATCCATATCGGCGGTCCGGCTTACCTATTGCTCAAGTACACAGGCCAATCCAAATAAGTGCGCCCAAGCCCCGTTGTAACCCCAAATTTACAGGCTTTGCAAAAGCGCCTGCAGCACGAGTTTTCCAATCCCAAACTGCTGACGCAGGCCCTCACACACCGCAGCTTTTCATCAGACCACAATGAGCGCATTGAGTTTTTGGGTGACTCTGTGCTAAATCTGGCGGTTGCAGGGCTGCTTTACGAGCAGTTAAGCGAGCTGCCCGAAGGTGATTTGTCCCGTGTACGGGCTAACCTCGTCAAGCAGGACACGCTTCATCAACTGGCGGTTAAGCTGGGTTTGCCCGACATGCTCAAACTTGGCGAAGGCGAAGCCAGGTCCGGTGGCCAAAAGCGTCCTTCCATACTTGCTGATGCGCTTGAGGCGGTTATTGGTGCTGTTTACCTTGATGCCGGGTTTGATGCTGCGTCGCAACTGGTGCGCCGCCTGTTCCGGGACGTTGAAATCAATGCCCAGATGCAGGCTATTGGCAAGGACCCCAAGACGGAGTTGCAGGAATGGCTGCAGGGCAGAAAAATGGGTCTGCCCATCTATCGTGTGGTGGGTACCCAGGGCGCTGCGCACAAGCAGACTTTTGATGTTGAATGCGAAATTGTTGAATACCGGCATGCCGAGCGAGGCATAGGCGGTTCACGCAGGGCCGGTGAGCAGGCGGCCGCTGCGGCGATGCTTGTTTTTGTAAGAAGCATCTGAAAAGAAGTGTAGAAAGCGTAGCACCTGCAAAGGTACGCGCTCCCGAAATCTGCTGGCAGTGATTTAGACTGCAGCGCAAATAATGGCAGACCATGACCCCTCGTAAAAGTAGCCCCAAAAAACCAGCCGCCAGTCCGGCTCAAAGTGCTGAGGCCGCTGCACAGGCAGTCCTGCAAAATGACGCCCAGGCGAAATCCATTGATGCCATGCTGGCAAAAGCCTACTCTGCGCGTACCAGTACCGAGCCAGTTACTCAAACTGCTGATGTAGCACCCGTGCCCTCTGTGGACGTCCAGCGTTGCGGCCTGATAGCGATTGTCGGCAAACCCAACGTGGGTAAATCCACGCTGCTCAATGCGCTGGTTGGCCAGAAGGTCAGCATCACCTCGCGCAAGGCCCAAACCACGCGCCACCGCATCACCGGTATGCGCACGGTCGGTCCCACCCAGTTTGTCTTTGTGGACACGCCAGGTTTTCAAACCCGCCATGGCAATGCGCTGAACCGTTCACTCAACCGCACGGTAGTCGGGGCCGTCAATGACGTGGATTTGATTGTGTTTGTGGTGGAGGCTGGCCAGTTCAATCAGGCGGACGAAAAAGTTCTGGGTTTGCTGCCTGAAAAGACCCCGGCTATTTTGCTCGCCAATAAATTTGACCTGATCCACCGCCGCGCAGAGATCGCGCCCTGGCTCAAGGCCATGCAGGAGCGACACAGCTTTGCCGAGTTTGTGCCCATGTCGGCCAACAACGCCAAAGACATCGAGCGGCTGTTTGGCATCTGTGAAAAATACCTGCCGCTTCAGCCCTGGATGTACGCCGCTGACGAACTGACAGACCGCAGTGACCGTTTCATGGCCGCCGAAATGATTCGCGAGAAACTTTTTCGCCTGACCGGTGACTAGCTGCCTTACACCTCGACCGTCATCATCGACAAGTCCGAGCAAGAGGGCAATCTGCGCAAGATTGCTGCCACCATCGTGGTCGAACGCGACGGCCACAAAGGCATGATCATTGGCGAGGGCGGTGAAAAACTCAAACGCATCGGCACCGAAGCCCGGCACGAGCTGGAAGCGCTCACGGGTGGCAAGGTGTTCCTGGAAATCTGGGTCAAAGTCCGGTCGGGCTGGGCGGACGACGAGGCTAGAGTGAAGACTTTCGGCTATGAGTAGAGCCCCACAGTCGCTCACTGCGTGTAGCTTCCTGCACCTTGCAGGCCGCCGCTCGCCAAAGGCTTCGCTTCTGTCGCCTGTCCAAACCTGCTCAAGCAGGTTCGGAGCCGCAGGTTCCAGCCCCGAGGGGGTCGCCGCGCCTGTGGCCCGGCGAAGCCGGTTCCACGGCCCCTGTTTGAATTTGGGTTGCTCGTTGTAGCCCACGCCTCACCTGTGGCCACCAAGCGCATTACCGACGAACCCGCTTACGTCCTGCACCGCTACGACTGGAGCGAGTCGAGCCTGATTCTTGAGGTTTTTACCCGCACGCACGGCCGGGTGGCGCTGATTGCGCGTGGGGCCAAAAAGCCCAGCTCCAGTTTCAGGCCCATTTTGCTGCCCATGCAGCCCCTGCATATTGCGTTTGGTGGCGACGCTGAAATCCGCACCCTCAAAAGCGCTGAATGGCAGGGTGGCCATGTCATGCCGACCGGTGACGCGCTGCTGTCGGGCTATTATTTGAATGAGCTGCTGATGCGGCTGCTAGCGCGTGATGATCCGCACCCGGCACTGTTTGATGCTTACGCTGCGACTGTGCAACTGCTGGCCAATCAGGCCATAGATACCCTGCAGGTTGCCTTGCGTGCTTTCGAGCTGCGCCTACTGCGAGATATTGGCCTGCTGCCGGTACTTGATGCACAAACCGCTACTTTGGCCCAACTCGACGCCGGTGTGCAGTACGTGCTGCTGGCCGAAGCCGGACTACGCGAGGCGCACGACGATGACCGGACCAGTCTGAGTGGCGCAGAGTGGCAGGCGCTGCAGCAGGCGCTTGATGGCGACGCCCCTTTTTCAGAAACCATGCACGCCTGCATTAACCGCTTGCCCGAGTTGCGCGCCCAGCTGCGCGCATTGCTGCACTACCATTGCGATGTAAAGGTTCTAAAAACCCGCCAGATGATGATGGACCTGCAAGCACTGTAACGAGGTTAAAGACCATGCCAACTACTTCAATACCCACGCTAGTTCACAAAACCGCCTTGTCGGTCAACGTCAATAAGGTGGCCCTGCTGCGCAACACCCGGCATCTGGGAATTCCCGATGTCGTGCGCGCTGCCAGGCTTTGCCTGGAGGCGGGGGCCAGCGGCATTACCGTTCACCCCCGGCCCGACGAGCGCCATATCCGCAGCGATGATGTATTCGAGATCGCCGCCATGATGAAAGCCTGGCCAGGCCGGGAGTTCAATATTGAAGGTAATCCTTTCCAGAACCTGATGGAATTTGCACACGACCTGTCTGCCCGTGGCTTGCCACTGCATCAGTGCACTTTTGTGCCGGACAGTGAAGACCAGTTCACCAGCGACCACGGCTGGAGCTTTCCTGACGATGCCGAACGCCTCAAACCCCTGATTGCACAAGTCCATGCACGCGGTGTACGCGTCAGCCTGTTTATGGACCCGATTCCCGAGGCCATGGCAGCGGCAAAAGCCGTTGGCGCTGACCGCGTCGAGTTCTATACCGAAACCTATGCGCAGGCTTGGGCTGAAAGCGGTAAAAACAAGGCATTAGACCTCTTTGCCCAGGCAGCACGGGCAGCAGCCGCTATCGATTTGGGAGTCAATGCCGGCCACGATCTGAACCGCGACAACCTCACAGAATTCCTGAAATCAGTGCCCGGCGTACTCGAAGTGTCCATTGGCCATGCCCTGATTGCTGATGCGCTGGAGCTGGGTTATGCCGCCACAGTTAAAGATTACCTGCGCTGTATTGACGAGGCGAACCTATGAGCCCCCACAGTCGTTCGCTTCGCGTAACTCCTTGCCCCCCGAGGGTGCCGCTGCGCCTGCGGCCCGGCAAAGCCGGTTCCGCGGCCCCAACTTGGTTGAGAACCCGCTTCGTGGCTACCGCATGATTTATGGTGTGGGCACTGACATTTGCGACATTCGCCGCATACGCGCCAGCCTGGAGCGCCACGGCGAGCGCTTTGCCCAAAAAATCCTCAGCGACGGCGAGCTGAAAACCTGGAAAGCCCGCAGCGCCCGCTGGCCGGACCGCGGTGTGAGCTATCTGGCAACCCGCTTTTCAGCCAAGGAAGCCTTCAGCAAGGCCATAGGCACCGGCATGCGCATGCCCATGACCTGGCGCAACTGCGAAATCGCCAAGGCCGCCAGTGGCAAACCCGAAATCGTACTGCATGGCGTGCTGAAGGAATGGTTTGAAGCCCGCCAGCTCACAGCCCACGTTAGCGTGACGGACGAGACAGATTACGCTGCAAGCTTCGTTGTAGTCGAAAAATCAGGCTAAATATGCTCTGTGCCCAATGATTACGGCTATAGTTCGCTATTAATTTAATAGTAAAAGCAGATATTCATGACCCAGCACGCTCCCCTCATCATCGACATTGCCGGTACCACGCTGAGCAAGGACGACCGCCGTAGGCTTAAAAACCCGCTGACAGGCGGCATCATTCTGTTTGCCCGCAACTGGGAAAACCGCCAGCAGCTTGGCCGCCTGTGCGCCGCCATCAAAAGTGTGCGCAAAGACCTGCTGATTTGCATTGACCACGAGGGTGGCCGCGTGCAGCGCTTTAAAAGCGACGGTTTTACCCACCTGCCGCCTATGCGCGCAGTGGGCCAGTTGTGGCTTAAAGACCAGCTGGGCGCTACCAATGCAGCGACTGCCTGCGGTTATGTGCTGGCCGCCGAATTGCGCAGCTGCGGCGTTGACTTCAGCTTCACGCCAGTGCTTGATCTGGATTTTGGAGCGAGCAGCGTCATCGGTGACCGCGCCTTTGGCCGCGACCCGCGCATCGTGACCCTGCTGGCCAAAAGCCTGATGCACGGCTTGCTGCAGGCGGGCATGCTGAACTGCGGCAAGCACTTTCCCGGCCATGGTTTTGTCAAGGCTGACTCACACACCGACATCCCGGTCGACAAACGCAGCCTCAAGGCGATTCTGGCGGACGACGCTGCGCCCTATGAGTGGCTCAACACCACGCTCACAAGCGTCATGCCTGCGCATGTGATTTACCCCAAAGTCGATGCGCGCCCAGCAGGCTTTTCAGAAAAATGGCTGACCTTTATATTGCGCGGCCAGCTTGGTTTTGGCGGCGCGATTTTCAGCGACGACCTGAGCATGGCTGGCGCCCGCCTGATTGACGGCAAGCAGGTCAGCTACACCGAGGCGGCGGTTACGGCGCTTAATGCCGGTTGCGACATGGTGCTGCTGTGCAACCAGTCGATTGATGGCGAAGGAAATAAGGGGAGGGCTGTTGATGAGTTACTGGACGGCATGACCGAGGCGCTGCTCAAAGGCCAGTGGGAAGCACTTGAGTCCAGCGAGATGCGCAGGCTTGATCTGCTGCCGACAACCCCCGCCCACGAGTGGGACGAGCTGATGCTGCACCCAGCCTACATGCACGCGATGGGACTTATCCCCTGATTTATTGCTCCGGCCCGATGTAGTCTTGATTTCCGTTCGTGCTGAGCTTGTCGAAGCCAGCGCAACCCTTCGACAGGCTCAGGGAGAACGGTTCATTTTTAACGGGCCGGATCAATAGTCAGATCACCCGGACCCGAATCACATGCTCGACCGCCGCTATGGCGGCCATCACATCGGTGGAGGGCATGCTTTCGACATCAATGATATTAAAGGCCAGCTCGCCGCGGCTTTTGTTCATCATGTCAATCACGTTGACCTGCTTGTCAGCCAGAACCGACAGCACATGACCCAGTACGCCCGGTACGTTGTCGTTTGAAAACGTGATGCGCGTGGTACCCGCCGTGCGGCTCATGCTGACTGCTGGAAAGTTGACTGAGTTCACGATGTTGCCGTTTTCAAGGTAGCTCATCAGCTGGCTGGCGGCCATCACCGCGCAGTTTTCTTCAGACTCTTCCGTGCTCGCCCCTATGTGCGGCATCGCAATGACTTTGGCGTGGTTCAGCAGCAGGGGCTCGGGAAAGTCGCAGACGTATTTGCCCAGTTTGTTTTTGTCGAGGCTGCGCTTGATGGCTTCAGAATCAACAATCGTTTCGCGCGCAAAGTTAAGCAGCACCGCGCCGGTTTTCATCAGGGCCAGCGCGTC
Source organism: Polaromonas sp. (assembly GCA_031412235.1). Lineage (GTDB taxonomy): Bacteria > Pseudomonadota > Gammaproteobacteria > Burkholderiales > Burkholderiaceae_C > Polaromonas. The sequence goes on along the minus strand of JANOCP010000324.1, from coordinate 404 downwards.
GTCATTGATCAGGTGGCGCGTGGCGTCCATGGCCGGTACGTGCAGCGAAATATAGTCTGAGCGGGCCAGCAAAGCCTGCAGGTTTTCCATGCGCGTGACTTCGTTGGACAAACGCCAGGCCGCATCAATGGACAGCGCCGGATCAAAGCCCACCACCTTCATGCCCATGCCAAGTGCCATATCAGCCACCATGGAGCCAATTGCGCCCAGGCCCACAATGCCCAGCGTCTTGCCCTTGATTTCGCCGCCAGCAAAGCGGGCTTTTTCTTTCTCCAGCAGGGCGGACATTTCTGCCGCATCTGTCATTGCGGTCAGGGAGTTGACATACGCCATGCCGGGCAAAATCCCGCGCGTGGCCAGCAGCATGCCAGCCATGACCAGTTCTTTGACAGCGTTGGCGTTGG
>JANOCP010000323.1:0-14416 GCA_031412235.1 Polaromonas sp. | reverse complement strand
TGCTCAAGGACCCGATTGGTAGCAAGGGTGCACGGCTGACGGCGCAAATCAGTATTGCGGGGCGGCTACTGGTTTTTTTGCCGCAAGACAACCATATCGGCGTTTCACAAAAAATACCGGCGAAGCAGCGCGATGAGTTGCGCCAGCGCATGCAAAAGCTGGCCGGCGACCTGGGCGGCGGCTTCATCCTGAGAACCAATGGTGAAGATGCCACCGACGCAGAACTGTCAGAGGATATGGCCTACCTGCGCAAAACCTGGGCGCGCATTAAAGACGCCTCCGTACGACTGCCGCCTGCGTCGGTCCTCCATCAGGATTTGAATTTGTTGCAGCGCGTGCTGCGCGATGTGGTGGTGGAAGGCACGCAAACGATTCGTATTGACTCGCGCGAACAATTTGAAAAGCTCAAGATATTTGCGACCGAGTTCATGCCGGCTACGGTGCAAAAGTTGCACCTTTACACGGGTGAGCGGCCAATATTTGATCTCTTCAATATTGATGAAGACATCGCCAAGGCACTGGGGCGACGCGTTGACCTCAAATCAGGCGGCTATCTGATCATTGACCAAACCGAAGCACTGACTACGGTTGATGTGAACACCGGCGGTTTTGTCGGTGCGCGTAATTTCGATGACACGATTTTCAAGACCAATCTTGAGGCATCGCAGGCCATAGCGCGGCAACTGCGCCTGCGAAATCTGGGCGGTATTGTGATTGTTGACTTTATTGACATGATCAAGGAAAACCATCGTGATGCGGTACTTGCGGAATTTCAAAAGCAGCTTGCACGTGACCGTATCAAGACCACGGTAAACGGGTTTTCAGCGCTGGGCTTGCTGGAGATGACGCGCAAACGTACACGTGAATCGCTGGCGCATCAGCTATGTGAGCCTTGTAGTGCCTGCATGGGCAAGGGTGTCGTCAAAACAGCGCGTAGCGTTACTTATGACATTTTGCGCGAAATCCTGCGTGAGGCACGGCAGTTCAACCCGCGTGAGTTTCGTGTGGTTGCTTCCCCCAAGGTGATTGAGCTTTTTCTTGACGAAGAAAGCCAGCATCTTGCGGGCCTGAGTGACTTTATCGGCAAGCCCATTTCCCTGCAGGCCGAAACAGCGATGGCGCAGGAGCAATACGACATCGTGCTGCTGTGAGTTGGTAATGCCTTTTTCACTGACTGCGAACACCAAGCCGATTCCGATTCTGGTTTATCACCAGATAGATGTCGCACCAGCCAAAGGCAGTCCGTTTCGGAGCCTGTATGTGTCGCCGGCCGCCTTTGCGCGGCAAATGCGTCTGCTGAAATGGCTGGGTTATAGCGGACTGTCAATGACGGGTTTGCAACCCTACCTGAGCGGCGAAAGGCGAGGCAAAGTAGTGGGGATCACTTTTGATGATGGCTACCTGAACAACCTCAAGCATGCTCTGCCGGTACTGGCGCGCCACGGTTTTTCATCGACCTGCTATGCGGTAAGCAGCCTGCTGGGTAAAACCAACATCTGGGACGAGCACATTGGCATAGCGCAAACTCCACTGATGAACGAGGTCGACATAAGGCAATGGATCTCTGGTGGGCAAGAGATAGGCTCGCATACCCGGGCTCACGTCAATCTGATGGAGTCAGGTGATGACGTATGCAATACGGAAATTTCACAAGGTCGGACTGAACTGGAGGCGGTAGTCAACGCGCCAGTGAGCCACTTTTGCTACCCCTATGGTCGCTATGAAGCGCGGCACAAGGCCATGGTTGGCGAGCAGGGTTTTGTGACCGCTACCACCACGCAGCGCAGTCGTTGCCATACCGGTTGCGACATGCTGGAAATTCCGCGTGTACCCGTGCTTCGAGCGACCAGTCTTCCCATGTTCTGGATCAAGCTGGCAAGCGGCTATGAAGACAGGCGAAAAAAATGACATCAGTGCGTCTGCGCATTGCGGTGTTGAATCGTACTTTTTCATCCACTGCGGGTGGCGCGGAGCGTTACTCAATTGCGCTGGTTGAGCAGCTTGCTGCAAGGCATGACATACATGTATTTGCACAGTCCATAGAACACGACTGGCCGGGAGTGACCTATCACCGCGTCAGTATGCCCATGCGCCGGCCGAGATGGATTAACCAACTGTGGTTTGCAACCGCAACGTGGTGGGCTACGCGCAGACGCCTTGGTCCTGGTGCTAATTTTGGTGCTGACACCGGTTTTGACGTGGTGCATTCGCATGAAAACACCTGGCACGGCGATGTGCAGACAGTCCATGTACTGCCCGTCAAGTACAACCTGTTTCAGGGCCGTTCAGGCTGGCGACGCGCTCTGCGCTGGCTCAAGGTGCTAACCAGCCCCCGGCTGCTGACGTACCTTGGCGTGGAACGCATGCGCTATGCGGTGCAGCCCGGACGTAAAGTGGTGGTCACTTCTGACAGCTTGCTGGCAATATTTAATGCGACTTATCCGGCTGCCGCCGGCATGACATCGGTCATCACGCCGGGAATCGTTTTGCCTGATATGCCCCCATCGGGCTCAGACCGGGATGCGGCCAGACAGCAGCTTGACTTGCCGCAAGGGCGGCCCTGCATCCTGTTTGTGGGCAATGATTTTCGCAAGAAAGGCCTGTCAGTCCTGATTGATACCCTACGGACTTTGGCTGATGAGGTGATTCTTGCTGTGGTTGGGCATTCGGCGCAATTACCCGGATTTCGTCAGCAGGTTGAAGCTGCAGGGTTGGGTTCACGCGTATTTTTTCTAGGCGCGCTCGGTGATGTCAGTCCTGCTTATCGCGCTGCCGATTGCCTTGCGCATCCCACGCTTGAGGATACCTTTGCGATGGTGGTACTTGAAGCCATGGCATATGGGCTACCAGTCGTGGTCAGCAGCTCAAAATATTGTGGTGTCGCCGGCTTGCTTGAAAACGGTTTGAATGCACTGATTCTGGTTGATCCGCGTGATACCAACGAACTTGGCAGGTCACTTGGCGTTGTTCTCGATGATCCAGGCGTTGGCGCACGGATTGGCCGCGAAGCCAGGGCATTTGCTGAAAAGTTTGAGTGGGGCGGTATTGCTACGCAGCAGGAAAAGCTGTATCACACAGGCAAACATACCAGAGATCGCTAGACTACCAGTTTGAAATGCTTTCGGCTGAAGTCCAGCCCGGTGAGGGTTTCAAGCTGGCGCATAAAGTGGTATTTGTTTTCTTTGGGTGTTGGCTTGTAAGCTGGGTCGAGGCGTAATTCCTGTTCGGCCTCGGTCGCGAGCCAGTGTTGTGCCGCCCATGGATGGGTGCCTGTAAAAGGCGCGAGCGCACGGCCGTCAAACTGGCTGTAGTGAATCTCTGCCGGGGCCGCTGCCCAGTATTTGCCCACCTGGTCAAACTTTTTTTGCATGTCTTCGTTACGGCGTATCCATCCATAGTGGTAGATGTGCGCATTGGCTAGCGCGGCATTCGGATTGCGACCGCGTTTGTGCTGGTTCATCACCAGCCAGTACTGGCCGTCAGGCGCATAGCTGCGTATGGTGTTGCGTATCAGGCGACATTCGCGCCGGTACCAGCCCGGACTGATGGATAGCCACTTCGGGGAACCGTAAAAATGTTTGTAATCAAAAACCAGCGCTTCAACCAGCGGGTTGGAATGATGACGTTCCACGCTGGCGCGGATTTTTTCGATGTCGTCTTCATGCACGACCTCGTCGCCTTCAAGGTAAAACGCCCATTGCCCAGTGCATGAGTATTGCGCAATCATTTTTTGCTGCGCATACACAAAGCCGCGGTCAGCCATGTTCTCATTCCACAGCGTTTCAATAATCCTAATTTTCGGGTCGGCAATGGCGCGTACGCGGGTCAGAGTGTCGTCCGAGCCCTTGCCGACGGCCACTATAAATTCATCGACAAGTGGCAGTAGCGAACGTATTGATGCCTCGAAAGGAAAGCCAAGTTCCACGCCATTGCGTATAAAGGTAAATCCGCTGATAGAAACAGGTTTTGTCGCAGGCATGAAGACAAGCTTTCAGATATTTTGAAAACCCAACCGATACAGGTGAGCATAAGCACCATCTGCGGCCAGTAGTTCAGTGTGGGTGCCAGACTCGACAATCCGACCGGCGTTCATCATCACGATGCGGTCAGCATGCTGAACCGTAGACAGGCGGTGCGCAATGATCAGTGAGGTTCGGGTTGATGCCAGCGCCTTGATGGCGATCTGTACGGCCTGCTCGGACTCGGTATCCAGTGCAGACGTGGCCTCATCCAGAATCAGAATGGGTGCATTCTTGTAGAGCGCGCGTGCAATGGCAAGACGCTGGCGCTGGCCTCCCGATAATTGCATGGCGTTATGCCCCAGCACCGTATCCATACCTTGCGGTAACTCTCCTATAAGTTGACCCAGGTTCGCGGCTATCAGGCATTGCGTGACTTTGTCGCGGTCAATGTCCTGCCCCAAAGCTACATTAAACGCGATGCTGCTGTTAAGCATGACGACATGTTGACTCACCACTGCGAACTGCGAGCGAAGAGAGCGTAAATCCCATTGCCTTACGTCATGGCCATCTAGACAGATATTGCCAGTGGTCATTTCCACGAAGCGGGGTAGCAGGTTAACCAGCGTGGTTTTTCCTGAGCCTGAGCTGCCTACCAGCGCAACCGTTTCCCCGGCTTTTACCGAGAATGTCACTCGATCCAGCGCCGCTGGGGAGTCTGCCTTGTACTGAACAGTCACATTCGAAAATTCAATCTCACCCGATGCCCTGTCCTTGACGAAGGCGCCGCCCGACTCGTCAGGTGTCAGGTCCATCAGGTCCAGTCCGCGCTCCAGTGCAGCCAGCCCGCGCGTAATGGGTGTTGCACCGTCCGACAGGCTTTTAATGGGGGCAATCAGCAACAGCATGGCCGTTACGAATGCTACAAAACCGCCTACGGTGGTCGTGTTTTCCGAGCCTTGCCAGAGGGCGATTGAAATTACTGCCGACAAAGCCATCGCTGCCAGTACTTGCGTAATGGCGCTCATGCCGGCATAAGCGGCAGTGGATTTCATTGACAGGCGACGCAGTGAGTGACTGAGCAAGTCAAACCTGCTGGCCTGGCTGGCCTGGGCGCCATGCAGACGCACATCACGGTGCGCCAGTACATTCTCTTCGACCACATAAGCCAGGTTGTCGGTGGCCGTCTGGCTTTCCTTGGTCAAACGATAAAGGCGCCGCGTCAGCAACTGAATCACCAGCGCCACGGCAGGAAACAGAAGAGAAACCACTAGCATCAGCTTCCAGTTTAAAAACAATAAATAGGCAATCAGTGCCACGAGCGTGAGGATGTCGCGCGCCAGTTTCATGATGGCATTCATCAGGAGCGCGGAGCCGTTGTAAACCTCATAAACCACGGTATTGGCCATGGTGCTTGAAGACTGGTCAGAAAACAGGGAAAGACGCGAAGTCAGCAGCTTTCCAAACATGGCAGCACGCATGGACTGCAGGCCGTCGTTGGTGACTTTTGCAAGTGCGTACTGAGCGATAAAACCTGAAAGACCGCGTATGCCGAACAGTAGCATCAGGGACAGCGGGACCAGCCACAAGTTAAACGTGTCCTTTTGAAATCCTCGGTCCAGTAAGGGCTTTAGTAAAGCAGGCACAAAGGGCTCCGTTGCTGAAGCGACGATGGTTGCTCCAACAGCAAGTGCCCAGCCGCCTCTGGATTTGCTGAAGTAAGGCCACACGCGGCGTATGCGCTGCCGTACCGAAAACCTGGCTTGCACTTTTGACGGGCTGGTGTGGTTTGTCATGGTCGGGCCGGTTGACCGTTTATCGATGCTTCGTTGCGCTGCATACCTAAGGCCAGCAACAAGCCTGTTGCAACACAGAAAAAATCGCCTATCAGTGCATCGTAAAGTGACGAATTAAAAAGGCAGGCCACACTGAGGGCGACGAGCGTGGATTGGGCCGCTCGAGCAAACGGCTTATTCATGCCGAGGGTGTCGCGAAGGATGGAAAGCAATAAGCCGAAAAACAATGCAACGCCAGGAACACCGAGTTGTACCCCCCACTGCAGGTATTCCTGGTGTGGGTTGCCATTGCCTGCAATGTCTTTGTGAGCCGAATTTTGTGCGCGTTGAAGACGGTTGTATTCGGTGCTCCAGCTACCCACTCCCGAACCTGCGAACGGGTCCTCGGCAATCATTTGCATTGCGTTGCGCCAAAGTCCCAGCCTGATGCCTGAGGATGTGTTCGATGGTTCGTGGCTTGAATACAACTGCACCTCGTTGCCCACCATAGTCAAGCGGTCGCGTACCTTGGCTGAGCTGAAAAATAATGCTGCTGCCAGCAGAAACGGTAGCAGCACGACCACCGCACGGTATCGTTTGGGTAATTGCCACATGATTGCCAGTGACAGCAGTGCAATTGCAACAACGTGCCCGCTACGCCCGCTCAATACAAACAATACGTTGGACACTGCCACCACTGAAATGGCAATCGCCATTTGCCTGCCAAAGCGTCCAGGTGCCAGGTGACGCAAATGCCAGCAAATGGCTGCAAGTACCGAGCCCATGATGCCCTGATCAAGATAACTCGAAAACACCGCGTATTCTGTCGCGGCCATATTGGACGTGGCCCAAGGTACGTGCAGTTGCATGTATAGAGCCCAGGAACTTAACACCAGAAATAACTGGCCACCAACAAACCAGCCGAGCGCGTACAGCGCCTCACGCCGGCTACGTATCAGCACCATCATGAGTACGAGCACCAGTAATTTTCCGTACTTGGCGAGAGAGCCCAATGCATCGGCTACCGGTGCTACCGTCCAGAGCAGGCTAAGGGCAAACGCTGAAAGGCAAAATAGCACCATTACTGGGGTAGCCCGTGCAGCCTGCGGATTACCTGCTTCAACCGGGTGTCGCGCCCTGACAAGTGTCACGATCGCACAGATCAGCAGCAGAAATTTTGCAATGCTGATGAGTGCAATGGACAAACCCATGGATGCCGCGACCATGCATATTGCTGTTAGCCGTAGATTGAGGGTTTTATTGACCAAAATAAGCGTGAAAATGGGTGCGGGATTCGCCTGGCTGGGGTCTTTAGAGCAGATGCATTATCGGTGATTCCAATTGCTGTCCAACGCGCCAAGCAGACGGTTTGCTCTGCTATGCTGTTTGGGTCGCGGGCCGCTTGAAGACCCGATGTTCCGTCTGTATTTCATCGCGAAAGGCAACCTTTGGCCAGCTTGTCAGTCATTGTCATTACCAAAAACGAGGCTGAAAACATCGGGGCCTGTTTGCAATCACTTGCCTTTGCGGACCAGCTTGTTGTACTGGACTCGGGCAGCACGGATGGAACACTTGAAATTGCACGGCAAGCAGGCGCTGAGGTGAGCGAAAACCTCGATTGGATTGGTTTTGGTGCGCAAAAAAACCGCGCCTTGGCGCTGGCTCGATGTGACTGGGTACTTTCGATTGATGCCGATGAAAGGGTAACGCAGCAGCTGCAGGACGAGATCACAACTGCGCTTGAAACCCCGGGTTTTGATAGTTACAGTTTTCCGCGCTTGTCGAGCTATTGCGGCCAATACATGCACTACTCAGGCTGGTACCCTGACCGGGTAACCCGCCTGTTCCGGCGCGGTACCGCAGAGTTTTCACGGGAACTTGTGCATGAAAAAGTGGTTTGCGCCAGCCCCGTTGGACACCTTGAATCACCCCTGCTGCATGAAAGCTTCAAAAGTTTTGAAGCCGTATTGGACAAGGCCAATCGGTACTCGACTGCGGGTGCCCAGATGCTGTTTGAACGCGGCAAAACGGCATCGCCTGCCAAGGCACTCTCGCACGGCGCATGGGCGTTTTTTCGTACTTATATTCTCCGTCGTGGTTTCATGGATGGCAGCATGGGGCTGCTATTGGCTCTTTCAAATGCGGAAGGTACTTATTACCGCTACCTAAAGCTATGGTTACTGGCACGGCAGAAAACAGTCCCAGGCTCTTCTACGGAATGAAGATCAGCTTCATTGTTCTGACCTATAACCGAAGCGACGCGCTGCTTGCGGTGCTTCGGTCGCTGGCCAGCCAATGCGGTGCAGACCACGAGGTATTGATTGCCGATGACGGCTCCAGCTCGGCGCAAGTCGAGCTGCAGTTTAAAAACTGCCCGACTTTCAGATGACAGGTGCGTCACGTCTGGCACCCAGATACCGGCTTTACGGACGCAGCTGCCCGTAACTTCGGCGCCCATCATGCGCAAGGGGCGTATCTCGTTTTTCTTGACGGCGACTGCGTACCCAATGCATCATTTGTAGCGGCACATGAGCGCCTTGCCGAGCAGGGTTTTTTTGTGAATGGCAGCCGGGTTTTGCTTAGTGAGCGTTTGACGAGGCAGGTAGTTGACGACAAACTGGACCTGCCTGCGCAGTCCACGGCTTTCTGGTGGAGCGCCCGTTTACGCGGTGATAGCAACAAACTGTTGCATGTGCTTTCCTGGCCGTGGTCTCTATTCAGGGTAAAACAGGCTTTCGAATGGCAAGGTATACGAAGTTGCAACCTTGGCGTATGGCGCCGGGATTTTGCAGAGGTCAATGGTTTTGATGTGACCTTTGAAGGGTGGGGTCATGAAGATGCTGATCTCGTGCTTCGTCTCAGCCATCTGGGCGTCCGTCGCAAAAACGGGTTTCTGGCTACGGAGGTTTACCATCTGTGGCACAGGGAAAACAGGCGTGATCAGGAATCCGTCAACAAATCGAAGGTTTTTCAACGCATGAAAACAAGTCTGATAAGGGCGGAAAAAGGCCTGGACGAGATAGTCGCTGACGATGCTGTAAACGTTACGGTGCTGCAGTGATGATCGAAAATATTGCCCCAATTCTTTCATTTATGACCCCATGAGCACCATTCCATCATTTCACCGACGTACTCTCGCAAGCTTGCTGTCCATAGGTGCGCTTGCCGCCACTGCGCCGGTTTTTGCGCAGTTTCGGGTAGAGGTTTCGGGCGTTGGCCTGACGCAAATGCCGATTGCGGTTGCCACCTTCCGTGGAGAAGCGCAGGCACCGCAAAAAATAGGCTCAATAGTCAAGGCGGACCTGGAGCGAAGCGGGGTTTTCAGGGCCGTAGACACGGCTGATCTTGTCCTGGATGAAAGCACGCGACCCGATCTGATGCAATGGCGGCAGAAGGGCGCTGACTCGCTGGTGACCGGTAGCGTGACACTGTTGGCTGATGGCCGGTTTGATGTGCGTTTGCGACTTTGGGATGTGGTGCGCGGACAAGACCTTGGGGGACAAAGTTATGCCGTAACCCTTGCTGATTTAAGACTTTCTGCGCACCGGATTTCTGACTTTGTGTACGAGAAACTGACGGGCGAGAAAGGTATTTTCTCTACGCGTATTGCCTACGTAACCAAGGCTGCTCAACGTTATACGTTGTGGGTATCGGATGCTGACGGGGAAAATGCACAATCAGCCCTTGCCAGTCCCGAGCCCATTATTTCGCCCGCCTGGTCACCTAACGGGGCACAACTGGCCTATGTTTCGTTTGAGTCCCGCAAACCTGTCATTTACGCCCATGATGTAGCCAGTGGCAAGAGACGTTTGCTGGCCAACTTCCGGGGCTCCAATAGCGCGCCTGCATGGTCTCCTGATGGACGGCAGATTGTGGCGACTCTGAGTCGCGACGGTGGCTCCCAGCTGTATGCCATTGACGCCAATGGCGGTGAGCCACGACGCCTGACGCAGTCATCGAGTATTGATACCGAACCAGCGTTTTCACCCGATGGCAAATTCATTTACTTTGTCAGTGACAGGGGGGGGGCGCCGCAGATTTATCGTATGAGTCCAAGCGGGGGCAATCCTGAACGGGTGACCTTTACCGGTAGCTACAACATATCGCCGACTATCAGTCCGGACGGTCGATGGCTGGCGTATGTTTCAAGGGTGGGGGGAGCTTTCAAGTTGCAACTCATGGAACTTGCAAGTAGCACAGTGACTCAACTTACCGATACAAACGCGGACGAAAGCCCGAGTTTTTCCCCCAACAGTCGCCTTGTTGTCTATGCCACCCGGCAGCAGGGTCGTGAGGCTTTGATGACCACCACGCTGGATGGCAAAATAAGGGCCAGGTTGGGCGGGGCCAGCGGAGACATACGCGAGCCTGACTGGGGCCCGTTCACGCGATAAATCCCAGCGCAGTCCTACAAACATGAATGTGATCTTCGTGCACATTCAGTTTTTGTTCACTATTTTGTTTCGCAGGAGTAATCAATGAAACGTGTCCTTTCTTCTTCAATCGCCTCGACGCTTTCCGTACTCACGTTGTCCGTAGCGCTTGTTGCTTGCGGCTCCAACGTCAAGCTCAGTGATGTTCCTGTAGAAAACCGGTCCGGTACCAGCATAACGGCTCCATCATCCAGTGGAGACGCTGCAGGGGTGACTGATCGCGGTGTCCAGCCTGTCCAGATAGGCGGCACTGATGCGGCAATGCCTGGCCCTGCAGGCGTGGCCAGAATCATCTACTTTGACTATGACAGCTACACCATCAAACCTGAGTTTCAGGGCGCCATTGAGGCCCATGCACGGTATCTGGCTGCAAACAAGACGCGTAAGCTGGCGGTTGAAGGTAATACTGACGAGCGCGGTGGCCGAGAGTACAACCTCGCTTTGGGACAAAAACGTGCTGAGGCTGTTCGTCGCGGCCTGGGTCTGCTGGGTGTAACCGATGCCCAGGTTGAGGCCGTAAGTTTTGGCGAGGAGAAGCCTGCTGTTACTGGCTCAGATGAAGCGGCTATGGCTAAAAACCGTCGCGCAGAGCTGAACTACCGTTGACTGGGACCACAATACTGACCATGGCAATCACATCACACCGGATTTTTCAAACTGTTTTGGGCTGCGCTTTGGCGGCCCTGCTGGCGGTTAGTGCCCATGCGGGCATTTTGGAGGACGATGAGGCGCGTCGGGCGATACTTGATTTACGGCAAAGGGTTGACGGCGTGCAGCAGCGTTTTGCTGAAGAGATCAAAAAAGTAAATGAAGACAACGCCCAGTTGCGCCGCAGTGTTCTTGACCTGGCTAATCAGATTGAAACGCTGCGCGCGGAAATAGCAAGGCAACGTGGGCAGAACGAGCAGCTTGCGCGTGATGTTGCTGAAGTTCAACGCAGGCAGAAAGACCTGTCGCAAGGTCTTGACGATCGGTTCAGAAAGTTTGAGCCGTCAAAAGTCTCGGTGGATGGCAGGGAGTTCGTCGCTACGCCTGCAGAGATACGGGACTTTGATGCAGCGCTCGCTACTCTTCGCAAAAGTGACTTCGCTACTGCTCAAACTGCCTTTCTTGACTTTGACAGACGTTACCCTGACAGTGGTTACAAGCCTTCTCTGCTCTTCTGGCTGGGTAATGCGCAGTACGCATTACGGGCTTACAAGGAGGCCATTGTTAACTTCAAGGCACTACTGACTTTGGCGCCCGATCATGTCCGTGCACCCGAGGCGGCATTGTCTATTGCCAATTGCCAGATTGAATTGAAAGATACCAAGTCAGCTCGAAAAACTCTTGAGGACCTGATCAAGGTTTATCCACAATCCGAGGCTGCCTCTGTTGCCAAAGACCGGCTTACAAAGCTAAAGTAGCGACATGAATTCATGTACCGGGCCTCATAACACTTAAAATCAGGTCATGGACATTTCTGCACTCAAGGCTCTCACGACGCAAGTTCTGTGGGCCTCTTTCGTTTTGGCCGTGTTGTTTGGCGCTATTGCGCAGCGCACACATTTCTGCACCATGGGTGCAGTCAGCGACATTGTCAATATGGGCGACTGGACCCGTATGCGCATGTGGGGCATGGCGATCGGCGTGGCGATGATCGGCTTTTATACGCTTGCTGCTGCGGGGCAAATAGACCCTGCCAAAACGCTCTATGCATCCAGTAGATTCGTTTGGCTTTCCGCGTTGTTTGGCGGTTTGCTGTTTGGCTTTGGGATGGTGCTGGCATCAGGTTGTGGCAGCAAGACACTTGTGCGCATAGGCGGTGGCAATCTTAAATCCGTGGTGGTGTTCGTGGTCATGGGCGTGGCTGCATTTGCAACGCTCAAGGGCATCACCGCCGTGATGCGCGTGGCTTCAGTAGACCGCGTGGCTATTGAGTTTTCCGGCAACGCCGCACTGTCAAACTGGCTAGGCAGCGCCGTAGGTTTGAGTCCCGCCGGGGCGGGACTTGTTTTGGCGCTGCTATTTGGCCTTGCCCTCATCGTGTGGGCTCTTTTGGGTCGTGACTTTGTGCGCTTCGACAATTTGCTGGCGGGCATGGGCATAGGTGCGGTCATCGTAGCCATGTGGTGGGTTAGCGGCCATTTGGGTTTTATTGCCGAACACCCTGAAACCTTGCAGGAAGCTTATCTGGCCACCAATTCCGGGCGCATCGAAGCACTCAGTTTTGTGTCGCCAGTAGCCTACACCCTGGATTGGGTCATGTTCTTTAGCGACAAGGCCAAACTGCTTACCATCGGCATCGTGTCGGTGTTTGGTGTGGTGGCTGGTTCAGCCATTTACGCGCTGGTAACCCGCAGTTTCCGCTGGGAGGGTTTTCGGGATGCCGAAGATACAGGCAACCATCTTGTCGGGGCCACACTGATGGGTGTTGGAGGTGTGTGTGCAATGGGTTGCACCGTTGGGCAGGGTTTGTCGGGTATATCGACCCTGAGTGCCACCAGCATCGTTGCTGTTGCTGCAATCCTTGCCGGTTGCGTTGCGGCTTTGAAGTACCAGATATGGCGCCTGGAAAAAAGTGCCTAGTCAGTTGCCGGAGATATTGCCTGCAGACCTTGAGCGCCGCTTTGGCGGACTGAGCCGGCTTTATGGTGTCGAAGGCGCAAAAAGAATTCGTACTGCTCATGTAGTGGTCGTCGGCCTGGGTGGTGTGGGGTCATGGGCTGCCGAGGCGCTGGCGCGCAGTGGTGTTGCCGCTATGACGCTGATTGACCTGGACCACGTTGCTGAATCCAACATCAATCGTCAGATTCATGCGCTTGACAGTACGCTGGGCCAGGCCAAAGTTGAAGCCATGCGTGAGCGCATTAGCCATATCAACCCCGAATGTGATGTGCGCTGCGTGGAAGAGTTTGTTGATGCTCGCAACTGGCCGGGCATTGCAGGGCTCGACCTGGGGGCTGGAGCACCAGTTTCGATTATTGACGCGTGCGATCAGGTCAAGGCTAAAACTGCAATTGCGGCTTGGGCGCTGCAACACAATACTCGCCATAAACAAGACAGTGCCAACTTTATAACCGTAGGGGCGGCTGGTGGCAAACGCCACGCGCACAAAGTTGAAATTGAAGATTTGGCGCTTGCCACGCATGACCCCTTACTGGCCCAGTTACGCTACCGTCTGCGCAAAGAGCAGGGCGCTTCCCGACAGGGAAAAATGGGGGTGAGTTGTGTATTCAGCCGCGAGTCAGTGATGCAGCCCGTCAGCGGTGCTGAGGCGGGAGACGATTCCGGACAAACTGATAGCAGCCTGAACTGCCATGGTTACGGTTCGGTCGTCAGCGTCACCTCCACATTTGGTATTTGCGCGGCAGGATGGGTACTTGACAAAATTGCTTCGTGAGTTTTTGCCGAGAGCTCCAAAATAACGCTATAATTTGAGGCTGTTCTGCAAATTACGCAGGACTTAAAGAACTTCTCCAAGAAGTGGTTCACGGGACCTTAGCTCAGTTGGTAGAGCAGCGGACTTTTAATCCGTTTGTCGTGGGTTCGACCCCCGCAGGTCCCACCATATTTAAAGCGCCTGATTGCAAAGTCAGGCGCTTTTTTCTTTGGGCATTTCAACGCTGGACTGCGATTGCAAGCGCTGCTCTAGTCTGGGTCACCCTCAGCCAAAGTTGCCCACATGGCGCGATAGGATGCCTCTAGATCTTGCACAAACAGTACCTCGTCTGTCAGTGGTGATTCTTGCATTAACTGTCTGAGTGATTGGCGCAGTTGTAAGATGGACTTCTGATCTGACGCGCGTTCCGTTGCTACCCTGACATAGTCTTCTATCGTCGTGGCTATCCATTGATCAAGATCCAGCGCTGACAAAATGCTTGCAGCGCTGCGGGACACAGATGTCGAACCCATGCCAGTAACAACCGGTACGCCCATCCAGAGGGAGTCAAATGTGGTCGTGCCGCCACCATAAGGAAAAGTATCCAGCGAGATGTCAACCTCGCCAAATAGCTTGAAATACTGTTCCAGATCGACTCGTGGAGCAAATTCAATCCGTTCGGTGGATATGCCCATCGCCTCCATTTCAAGCCGGATGGCGGCTCTTTTTCTTTCTGACGTTACGTTTGCTATCAAGAGCCGTGAATCCGTCACCTTCAACAGTATCTGTGCCCATCGTCTGCACATGGCGGGCGATACCTTCAAGGCACTGTTGAATGAGCCGAAGGTAATGTAGCCCCTGGTTTGCAAGGGTGCTGTCAGACAGACA
>JANOCP010000322.1:0-14181 GCA_031412235.1 Polaromonas sp. | reverse complement strand
TTTGATGCAGCCGGGGCTGTGGCAAGCTTGAGCCAACAAGGCTTTGAGGTGCACATGCTGTCGGGCGACAGGGAGGCACCAGCCCGATACGTGGCCAGTCGTGTGAGCATTGAAGCTGGCAGGGTGCATGGTGACTGCACGCCACAAAGCAAACTGGCGCTGATGCAGGCGCTGCAGCAGCAGGGTCGAAAGGTGCTGATGGTTGGTGACGGTCTTAACGATGGCCCTGTCCTGGCTGCGGCAAATGTGTCGGTGGCTGTAGGCCTGGCGGTACCGCTGGCGCAGGCACAGGCTGATTTTGTGATTCCGGGCGCGCAACTAATGTTGCTGCCGGCCATGCTGACGCACGCGCGTCACACCATGCATGTTGTACGGCAAAACCTGTGGTGGGCAGCCATCTACAACGCTATTTGTGTGCCCGTTGCTTTGGCGGGATGGTTGCCGGCATGGCTTGCAGGGCTGGGCATGGCCCTCAGTTCGCTGCTGGTATTGGGCAATGCGGCGCGACTGGCAAAGCTCAAAGGTGGCGTTTGATGGATATTTTGTTTCTTCTGGTTCCTGTCTCGGTCTTGCTGGCGCTGGCCGTCATGGGCGTACTGGCCTGGGCTGTCTGGTCAGGGCAGTTTGAGGATATGGAGTGTGAAGGCGAGCGAATTCTGCAGGGTGACGCCGAAAACCCCCAACTGAAATCACCGCCCGACGCACAAGCTTGATCCACATCAATACAGGTAGGCGGTGTCCTCTTCACACTAGGGCCTGGAAAACATAGCGAAAAATCAGCGACTTCCAAGCAGAGGGCTTTTTAATGAGTGCAGTACTTTCTACGCCGCAGGTGCAGCTTCCCGCCATACGCTGGTCAGCATCCCGGGCTACGGCCTACAACGATAAGATCGTGCGCCAATTCACCGTGATGGCGGTGGTCTGGGGGGTCGTGAGCATGTTGGTGGGGGTGTTTATTGCAGCCCAGATGGCGTGGCCGGAGCTCAACTTTGGCATCCCCTGGCTGTCGTTCGGACGCCTTCGCCCGCTGCACACCAATGCGGCAGTTTTTGCCTTTGGTGGCTGCGCGCTCTTTGCCACCAGCTACTATGTGGTGCAGCGTACGTGCCAGGTGCGGATCATTTCGGACAAGCTGGCTGCATTTCATTTCTGGGGCTGGCAGGCGGTGATTGTGGCTGCGGCTATATCGCTCCCCATGGGCTTTACCCGCGGCAAGGAGTACGCCGAACTGGAGTGGCCGATCGCCATACTGATAGCGCTGACCTGGGTAGCCTACGCCATTGTGTTTTTTGGGACTGTAGGTATTCGCAAGGTCCGGCACATCTATGTTGCCAACTGGTTTTACGGTGCATTCATCATTGCTGTAGCCATGCTGCATATTGTCAATGCAGCTGTCGTGCCGGCGGGCTGGATGAAGTCGTATTCGGTTTACGCGGGGGTGCAGGACGCCATGGTGCAGTGGTGGTACGGCCACAACGCGGTGGGATTTTTGTTGACTGCAGGCTTCCTGGGCATCGTGTATTACTTTATTCCGAAACAGGCTGAAAGGCCGGTTTATTCGTACCGCCTTTCCATCGTGCATTTCTGGGCGCTCATTTTTACCTATATGTGGGCAGGCCCGCACCATCTGCACTACACCGCGCTGCCCGACTGGACGCAGTCCATCGGCATGGTGTTTTCGCTAATTCTTCTTGCACCCAGCTGGGGCGGAATGATTAACGGTGTGATGACCTTGTCGGGTGCGTGGCACAAATTGCGTGAAGACCCGATTTTGCGCTTCATGATTGTCGCGTTGTCTTTCTACGGCATTGCCACCTTTGAAGGGCCCATGCTGTCCATCAAGACCGTAAATGCCTTGTCGCACTACACCGACTGGAACATTGCACATGTGCATGGCGGCACGCTGGGCTGGGTCGGATTTATTTCAATGGGTGCTCTTTATTACCTTGCACCGCGCATGTTCGGGCAGACCAAAATGCACAGCATCAAGGCGATTGAGGTTCATTTCTGGATTGCCACCATAGGCATCGTCCTGTATATCGCAGCGATGTGGATTGCCGGTGTCATGCAGGGACTGATGTGGCGTGCGATCAATCCTGACGGCTCCCTGACCTACACCTTCGTGGAAAGCGTCAAAGCGACCTTTCCCTTCTATGTGGTGCGATTTTTTGGCGGACTTCTTTATCTGGGCGGAATGTGTCTGATGGCCTGGAATGTCGCCATGACAGCCATGGCTGGAAAGCCTTCAGAGACTGCCATCCCTGCTGCCTTGGCTCACGCCTGAAAGAATTCTCATGTCTTTCTCACACGAAAAAATTGAAACCAACAACACCCTGATGATTGTGTTGATCCTGATTGTTCTCGCAATTGGCGGACTGGTCGAGATTGTTCCCCTGTTTTTCCAGAGGTCCACCACCCAGCCCATCAAGGGCATAGTCCCCGATTCACCCCTGAAAATTGTGGGTCGCGACATTTATGTGCGCGAGGGTTGCTACAACTGTCATTCGCAAATGATTCGTCCCCTGGTGGCCGAGACGCTTCGCTATGGGCATTACTCAGTAGCGGGCGAGTTTGTGTATGACCACCCGTTTCAGTGGGGCAGCAAACGTACCGGGCCTGACCTGCACCGCGTGGGCGGCAAGTACAGCGACGAATGGCAGCGTCTGCACCTTGTCAACCCGCGTGAACTGGTGCCTGAATCCATCATGCCGGCCTACCCGTGGCTCGAGAAAACACCGGCCGATGCAGACTCCATACAGCGGCACATGCGGGCGTTGCGCACAGTTGGCGTTCCTTATACCGATGCAGAGATTGCAGGCGCGCCGGCCGAGCTCAAAGGCAAGACCGAGATGGACGCCATGGTGGCGTATCTGCAGGGCCTGGGTCTTGCTCTCAAGTAACAAAGATAAAAAACACAAATAAAGGATGTCACATGGATATCAATCTGATGCGCAGCCTGGTGACTATCGCTGCGTTTGCGGGATTCGTCGCTATCCTGGTGTGGGCTTACCGGCCATCGCGCAAGACACATTTTGATGAAGCGGCGCAGTTACCGTTTCTGTCTGATTAATAAAAGCAGGGAAGTAATGCCATGAGTGATTTCACAAGCGGATTTTGGCCCTGGTATGTGGGCACCATCAGCCTGCTGTCGATTCTGGCCTGCGCGCTATTGCTGTGGATCGCGGGAAAAGCCACCGTGAAGGCGCATCCGGGCCAACCCAATGACAACACCACCGGCCACGTGTGGGACGGCGACCTGCGCGAGTACAACAACCCTCTGCCGCGCTGGTGGATGTGGCTGTTCATCATCACGGTGGTGTTTTCGCTGGCCTACCTGGCAATATTCCCGGGGCTTGGCAGTTTCAAGGGTTTCCTGAATTGGTCAACTAACGGGGAGCACATGCAGGATGTCAAGAAGCTTCAGGCAGATGTAGCCCCGCTGTACGCGGCATTTTCAGCCCAGAGTGTGGACGCTCTTTCAAAAGACCCACGTGCGCTGGCGGTTGGAGAGCGACTCTTCATGAACAACTGCTCACAATGCCACGCATCTGATGGCGGTGGCAGCAAGGGTTTTCCGAATTTGACCAACGCCAATGAGGCCTGGCTGGGTGAGCGTTCTGCCGAGCATGTCGTGCAGACAGTAACCAATGGCCGCACCGGCATGATGCCGCCCATGGCTGCAGCCATTGGCGGCGAGCCGGAATTGAGCGAGCTTGCCCACTATGTTTTGTCTCTGTCGGGAAGCCCGCACAACGAAATCAAGGCCTTCGGCGGCAAGAAAATGTTTGCGGCATGCGCAGCCTGTCACGGTGTTGATGGCAAGGGCAACAAGGCTCTCGGGGCGCCTAACCTGACAGACCAGTACTGGCTGCATGGGTGGGGAGAGGCCGCGATTATCAGCATGATAAAAAACGGCAAGACCAATGTCATGCCAGCCCAGTCGCCCATGCTCAGTGCCGAGCAGATCCATGTGGTGTCAGCTTACGTGTTGAGTCTGTCAAAAAGCAGCTTTTCTGCTGCTGCGGGTAGTCCGTCCAGCGTTCCAAAAACGCCTTGAAGACAGAAATAAAGGGCGTAGCGTGAAAGACCTCCTGTGCCATTGAACTCCGTAACTCCGGTCGGGCCGCAGCGGGTTATTCCGATTCTGGCGGTGGATGACTCGTCCACAGTGGTGTCGCTGTATCGGGCAGACAGCAAGATTTACGCGCGCGGTGTGTCGGGCTGGTTCAACTACTGGCGCTGGGCCATGGTATGGGCCACACAGCTGGTGTTTTATGGCTTGCCGTGGCTGACCATGAACGACCGGCAGGCCGTGCTGTTTGATCTGGGTGCACGGCGGTTTTATATCTTCAATCTGGTGTTGTATCCGCAGGATTTGATTTACCTGACGGGTCTGCTGGTCATCAGCGCGCTGTCGCTGTTTTTATTTACCGCGGTGGCGGGCCGCCTGTGGTGCGGCTATACCTGCCCGCAAACGGTTTACACCGAAATTTTCATGTGGGTAGAACGCAAGATCGAGGGTGATCGGGTCGCCCGCATGCGGCTAGATACAGCGCCTTTTGGGCTTGCCAAACTGGCTCGCAAGGGCGCAAAACATGCCGTCTGGATTGCGATCGGCTTGTGGACCGGTTTTACCTTTGTCGGCTACTTCACCCCTATAAGAGAACTGGCGACCGAAGTCGCGACCTTTTCACTGGGGCCCTGGGAGCTGTTCTGGGTGCTGTTTTATGGCTTTGCAACCTACGGTAATGCGGGCTGGATGCGCGAGCAGGTTTGCAAGTACATGTGTCCCTACGCTCGCTTTCAAAGTGCCATGTTTGACCGGGACACCCTGATCGTGACCTATGACGCGGAGCGCGGCGAAGGCCGCGGCTCGCGTCCGCGTAGCGACACCCCGGCCGAGTATCACGCCAAGGGACTGGGCGACTGCATTGACTGCGGCCTTTGCGTCCAGGTTTGCCCAACGGGGATTGATATTCGCAAGGGTCTTCAGTATGAGTGCATCAGCTGCTCGGCCTGCATTGATGTGTGCGATGGCGTTATGGAAAAAATGCACTATCCGGCAGGATTAATCCGTAACAGCACCCAAAACGGTGTTGAGCAAAAACTGTCGCGCGGCACCATGTTCAGGAGAGTATTGCGCCCGAGGGTGCTGGTGTACGCTGCTGTGCTGGTAGTGGTAACCACGGGCTTGATCGTCAGCCTGCTGACGCGTTCAGCTTTTAGGGTCGATGTAGTACGGGACCGTGGGGCCATGGCGCGGGTGGTGGGTCAAGGCCAGATTGAAAACATATACCGCCTTCAAATCATGAACGCTACCGAAAGTGAGCAGCGCTACGTGCTTGCTGTAGAGGGCATGACCGGGGCCCAGATCGTCACTGATCCGCAGGTGAGCGTCGAGGCGGCTGGTTCGCGCTGGGTTCCCGTTCGCGTGCAGGTACCGCCCAGTTCTGCTGCAGTCGGCTCGCACCCCATCGTTTTTGTTATTTCCGGGCAGGGCGGATCGGGCGAAGAAGTGCTTGAAAAATCTGTCTTCCTTGTGCCACGATAAATGCGACTTCAAAGGAGTTTTGAAATGTCAAACGCTACAAGCACCAGTGCCAGTGCCAGGCTACTGCCTGCCGCGAGACCATGGTGGAAGGAGCCCTATGTATGGATGGTTATCTCGGGGCCATTGTCAGCGGTACTTGCCTGTGCGGTGACCGCCGTCTACATCCTGCAGGGCCCGGATGCGCTGGTTTCGGAAAATGCTTACCAGGAAGGCGTTGAGATGAGTCGGGAGGTGCAGGCTGCGAAGCCGCCCATGCAGCCCGCCCAGACGGGACGCAACCATAGCGCCACCGGAGGTAAAAAAGATGCCCACCCTTGAGCTTGACAAGTCGCCCAACACAAAACGGTGGGCGCTGATTATCTGGCCGGCATTTTTGGCGGCCGGCCTGCTCGAAGTTCTGGTTTTCTCAGCGGTTGATCCCGGTGAAGTGCACTGGCCAGGCAGTGCTGTTCCGCCCTCACGTCAGGGGGTGTACACGATGGCCTTTTTTTGCTTCTGGCTAATCGTCGCGGCTTGTAATTACCTGGTTCTGTGGCTCGCGCGTCCCGCTCGCTTGCTCAATGACACTGCTGGGGTGGATTGACTATCTGCCTGAGGGCATCTGCATTGCGTATGTGAATATTGCGCTGGCTTACTTCAATAACGCCTTCTTCCGCAAATTTTGAAAAAGTTCGGCTTACGGTTTCCAGCTTCATTCCCAGATAGCTGCCAATCTCTTCGCGGGTCATGCGCAGAACGAGGTCGGACTTTGAAAAACCGCGCGCTTGCAGGCGCTGCACAAGGTTTAGTAAAAACGCCGCCAGCCGTTCTTCAGCCCGCATGCTCCCCAGCAACAGCATGACACCATGCTCGCGGACTATTTCGCGGCTCATGATCTTGTGCACATGATGCTGCAGGGCGTTGACCTGGCGTGATATTTCTTCAATACGGTCAAAGGGCATGACGCAAACTTCTGCGTCTTCAAGCGCTACGGCATCACAGGTGTGCTGGTCGTTGACGATACCGTCCAGACCAATGATTTCGCCCGCCATCTGGAAACCGGTAACTTGGTCGCGACCATCCTCCGTCGTAACGCAGGTTTTGAAAAACCCGGTACGAATGGCATATAGGGATGTAAATTTTTCGCCCGTATGAAACAGGGCTGCTCCACGCTTGACCGGACGCCTGATAGCTACGAGCTCATCAACCCGCACTAACTCGTCAGCGTTCAAACCCATCGGCATGCACAGTTCCCGGAGATTGCAATTTGAGCAGGCGATTTTGATGGCTTCGGTGATCATTTTTTACTTTGAATAAATTGCTTTACTTTACTCATCCTAAGCCGTGATGGGGTCATCTGGCGTAGGACAAAGTGCTGCACATTGGGGTTTCCCAATTTTCAGTTACGGTATTGTGCGCTTTGGCGCATGGCATGGACTTGATCTATGTCAAGGGCAGTTTTCCATTTTGGTTGCACAGTGCAAGTCAACCAAATGGATTGTTTTATGAGTGTTGTTTCGCCTGATGACTTACGCCAGTTTGACCGTGCGGGACCGCGATACACGTCGTACCCCACAGCAGACCGGTTTGTTGAAGCTTTTTCTGCAGACGCCTATCGCCAGGCGCTTCTGCAGCGCGCCAATGGTGCCCCTGCAAGTAGCTTGCCCTTGTCTGTGTATGTCCACATTCCGTTTTGTGAATCGCTGTGCTATTTTTGTGCCTGCAACAAGATCATTACCAAACACCATGACAAGGCAGACGCCTATTTGCGCTATGTGAGCCGCGAAATTGATCTCCATACTGCCTGCCTGGGGTCTGCCCCGGCTGTCAGCCAGCTCCACCTGGGCGGCGGTACGCCTACTTTTTTAAGTGACGACCAGCTTGGCGAGCTAATGGCCACCTTGCGGCGCAGCTTCAATTTTGTGCCTGGTGGTGATTACGCCATTGAAGTTGATCCGCGAACCGTCAGTGCAGACCGGCTTGCGGTGCTGGCTGGCCTGGGCTTTAACCGCCTGAGTTTTGGTGTGCAGGACTTTGACCTTGCGGTACAAAAAGCAGTGCACCGGCTGCAGCCGGCTGAACAGGTTTTTGCGCTGGTGGACGCAGGCCGCAAGCTTGGCTTTGAGTCGATCAACGTCGACCTGATCTACGGCCTGCCGCAGCAAACACCGGAATCGTTTGACCGCACCCTGGCTCAGGTATGCGCTTTGAAACCTGATCGTGTCGCGTTGTATGCCTACGCGCACCTGCCAGAGCGCTTCAAGCCGCAGCGCCGGATCATCACTGCTGAGCTTCCCAACGCAAGTGCCAAGCTGGCAATGTTGTCCCGATCACTGGACGCGTTTGACGCAGCAGGCTACGTATATGTGGGTATGGACCATTTCGCGCTGCCTGGTGACGCACTGGCAGTCGCCAAAAGGCAAGGGCGTTTGCATCGCAATTTTCAGGGCTACAGCACGCAGAGTGACGGGGATCTCATAGCGCTGGGAGTTTCTGCCATTGGTCGCGTAGGAGCCACGTACAGCCAGAACGCAAAAACGCTGGACGAGTATTACGACCACCTTGATCAGGGACGTTTCCCCGTGGTGCGGGGGCTTGCATTGTCGCGTGATGACCTGGTCAGGCGTGCTGTGATCATGGCGCTGATGTGTCAGGGGGAAGTTCAGTTTGAGTCGATTGATCAGGCATTTTTGATTGACTTCAGAACTTACTTTGCGCCCGAACTGGCTTCCGTTTTAGCGCTTGCAGACCTGGGCCTGGTAACACTTGACGGGACAGGCATCATGGTTACGGCCAAAGGCTGGTTTTTTGTACGTGCGGTAGCCATGGTTTTTGACCGTTATCTGCAAACCGACCATAACCGCAACCTGTTTTCAAAGATTATTTAATGCAAGGCACCCTGCTCGTAACCGGCTTGCTCATGGGGCTTGCGGGTGGTCCGCACTGTGTCGCCATGTGTGGGGCCGCTTGTGCCGGCATTGGGCGGACCAGAAGTGGCGTCAATACCCGTTCCATGTGGATTTTTCAGGCTGGCCGGCTACTCGGCTACTCGGCACTGGGCGGTGTGGTCGCCGCTTCGATGCAGGGACTGGGCTGGCTCAGCGTTCATTCGGCAGCGCTTAGACCGGTATGGACGCTGTTTCATGTGACTGCGGCGATGCTGGGTCTGATGCTGCTATGGCGTGCGCGCCAGCCGGTCTGGCTGGAGGAGGGTGCGCGCACGGTGTGGCTTAAGGTCCGGTCGGCCGCAGGCGGGGTTGGGGGGGGCAGTGCATCAGGCGCTGCGCCGCTTTTGCTGGGAGTCTTGTGGTCATTGCTTCCCTGCGGACTTCTTTATTCGGCGCTGCTGGTCGCGGCGCTGACCAGCAGCATGCTTGAGGGCGCAGCCGTGATGGCGCTTTTCGCCCTGGGAAGCAGCGTTTCGCTCATGGCGGGCCCTTGGCTATGGCTCCGGCTGCGCAAGCAGGGCTCCGGTCAGTGGGCCATACGCCTGGCAGGGCTGGCACTGTTGGCAACGTCACTCTGGGCGTTGTGGATGGGCTTGGTACACAACACCGCGCCCTGGTGCCTGACTCCCTAGGCACTTCAAGCTGAGTCCCTGACCGGCTTACCACTGCAGGGCGGGCCAAAATTGGCTTGAAACGTGCTTGCAATAACTCTTACAATTTGACCTTCCGCGTCTGTCCCCGCTGGCTTGGGCGACGTTTCTTTGTCATTTTCAAGAACTCAGGAATTCAAGGACATCATGAAAAAGTATTTGTGGTCTTTTGCACTTTCAGCCGTTGCACTGGTAGCTTGCGGCAAAAAAGAGGAGGCACCGGCTGCCGTCAAGACACCTGCACCGGTAGCGAGCGCCCCGGCAGTTGCAGCCAACGCCGAGGAAAAAGTCCTCAACATCTACAACTGGCCAGACTACATCGCCAAAGACATGGTCGCCAACTTCGAAAAAGAGTCCGGCATCAAGGTCAATTACCAGACCTTTGAAAATAATGAAGCCCTGCAGGCCAAGCTGGTCGCAGGTAATTCTGGTTATGACATCGTTGTGCCAGGTGCCGTGTTTGCGAAGCCGCAAATTGATGGCGGCCTGCTGCAAAAACTTGACAAAACCAAGCTTGGCAACATCGGTAACCTTGACCCGGCCATCATGAGCAAGCTCGGTGCGGCGATTGACCCGGGCAACGCTTACCTGGTGCCATGGGCCTGGAGCTTCACCACCGTCGGTATCAACAAGGCCAAGGTTGCCAAGGCGCTGGGCTCTACGCCCATGCCCGCCAACGCCTGGGAACTGGTGTTTAACCCGGTATATACCGCCAAGCTCAAATCCTGCGGCATTGCCTACCTTGACTCACCCACAGAGGTGATTCCACCGGCCATGCATTTCATTGGCAAAAGCGCGTATTCAAATGACCCGGCAGACCACAAAGCCGCCGCTGCCATGCTGGCCAAGGTGCGTCCGCACATCCGTTTGTTCTCCAGCACCATGATTGACGACCTAGCGGGTGGCAAGGCTTGTGTGGCCCTGGGTTGGGCTGGCGACATCAACATCGCCCGCGGCCGTGCCATTGAAAACAAAAACGGCAATGAAGTCGAGGCACTGCTGCCTTCAACCGGCGGTCTGATTTTCTTTGATAACCTGGCCATTCCAAAAGATGCCAAGCACCCCAATAACGCGCATGCGTTTATTAACTATTTCCTCAAACCCGAGGTGTCTGCCTCGCTGACCAACGAGCTGGGCTATGCCACCGCCAACAAGGCCAGCCTGGCGAATGTCAAACCTGAAACCGCCAAAGACCCGGCAGTGTTCCCTGATGCCGCAAATCTTGAAAAAATGGTGTCGCCCGCCAGCTTTAGCAATGAAGCCCGCCAGTCCATGAGCGATGTGTTCACGCTGTTCAAAAAAGGAAGCTGATTTTTTGACAGGCAACCGGCCTGACCGGGCTGTGCGGTTTCAAGCCCGCACAGCCTTTTTACAGCCTCCCCTGTATCCTTTTTGCTTTTGAACCCAGGGTTTTCGCTTCATGAATCTCGCCGCATCGCCAGACACGGGGTTTTTGCGTACCGAACAGCTTGTCAAGCGCTTCGATGGTGTCGCAGCGGTTGATGACGTTTCGCTATCGATTAATAAAGGCGAGATTTTCGCCTTGTTGGGCAGCTCGGGCTGCGGCAAGTCAACCCTGCTGCGCATGCTGGCGGGTTTCGAGAAGCCAACGTCGGGTGCCGTCATGCTGGCCGGCGTTGACATCGCCTCGTTTCCACCCTACGAGCGCCCCATCAACATGATGTTTCAGTCGTATGCTCTGTTTCCGCATTTGAACATCTGGGACAACATTGCCTTTGGCCTCAAACGCGAAGGCATGCCCAAGGCGCAGATTGAAGCCCGTGTGGCCCAGATGCTCAAGCTGGTGCAACTGGAAGCCTTTGCCAAACGCAAGCCACATCAGCTCTCGGGTGGGCAGCAGCAGCGTGTCGCACTAGCGCGCAGCCTGGCCAAAAAGCCGCAGTTGCTGCTGCTTGACGAGCCGCTGGGCGCTCTTGATAAAAAGCTGCGCGAACGTACCCAGTTTGAGCTGGTCAATATCCTTGAATCCGTCGGTGTGACCTGCGTCATGGTCACGCACGACCAGGAAGAAGCCATGGCCATGGCCTCACGCATTGCCGTCATGAGCCATGGCCGCGTGTTGCAGGTAGGCACGCCCAAAGAGATTTACGAGCACCCCAATTGCCGCTTTGTGGCGGACTTTATTGGCAATGTGAATCTGTTCGAAGGCGAGCTGTCAGTCGATGAAGCTGACCGCTGTGAGGTGACTACCGCTTACGGCGTTGTCAATGTAGGCCACGGAATCAGCGGCACTTTGGGAATGGCGGCGGCGATTGCGGTGCGGCCCGAGAAAATCCATATTTCAAAGGTGAAACCGGCTGACATATCCTTCAACCTGTTCAGCGGCAAGGTGCGTGAAATTGCCTACTTTGGCAGTTACAACACCTTTATTGTTGATATCAAGAGCCAGTCAGGTGAAGTCCGCAGCGTCAAAATTACCCAAACCAACACCACCCGCTATGACGACAGCGAAATCACCTGGGACGATGCGGTGTTTTTCTGGTGGGACGACGCCGCACCGGTTGTGCTGACCCAGTAATTCACTAAAGCCCCGGCAAGTCCTTCCATGAAAAACCCCCTGCGTTTTCAGCTCAACCTGGGTCGGCGCTTTGTTATAGGCGTGCCTTACGTCTGGCTACTGCTGTTTTTTGTGTTTCCTTTTCTGATTTTGCTGCGCATCAGCGTGACCGACATGGGCACTGGCATAGACCCGTTTGCCCCCATCATCGACACCGCAGCCGGCTCATGGCGGCTGGTGCTTCGGCTACAAAATTATTTGTCAATCTTCAGCGATGGTGCCTCAAGCGCGGGCAGCACGATTTATGTGGACGCCTATAAAACCTCTCTAAAGTACGCAGCGCTGACCACCCTGTCATGCCTCGTCATTGGCTACCCGTTTGCCTACTTTATGGCGCGTGCCCAGCCATCGATTCGTCCTGCGCTGCTGATGCTGGTCATGCTGCCTTTCTGGACGTCTTTTTTGCTGCGCGTGTACGCCTGGAAAGGCATTCTGGCTGACCAGGGCGTGCTCAATAACATTCTGCTGGCACTGGGCGTCATCAGCGAGCCCATGGTGATGCTCTACACCGATGTGTCCATGCTGGTAGGCATGACTTATGTGTATTGCCCCTTCATGATCCTGCCGCTGTACGCCAACCTCGTGAAGATGGACGTGCGCCTGCTTGAAGCCGCGCATGACTTGGGTGCCAGCGCGTGGAAGGCTTTCTGGCTGATTACGGTGCCACTCAGCAAGTCCGGCATTGTGGCGGGCTCCATGCTGGTGTTTATTCCTTGTGTGGGTGAGTTTGTGATTCCGTCGCTGCTGGGCGGTGCTGAAAACATCATGATAGGCCGCGTGGTGTGGGACGAAATGTTCAGCAGTAACAACTGGCCGCGTGCCAGCGCACTGTCAGTCGTGATGATTTTGCTGATTCTGGTGCCGCTGGCGTTTTACTACCGCTCCAAAGACAAGGTTGATCCCGAGGGCAGGGCGTGAAAGCACTGCTTCAATTCACTGAAAGAAACATCAGCCGCGTGTGGCTGACGCTGGTCTACCTGTTTTTGTACATTCCGCTTTTTTTCCTGATTGTTTTTTCATTCAACAGCACGCGACAAGACAGCGTTTTTACAGGCTTTTCATTGCGCTGGTACCAGGCCCTGCTTGATGATTCACGGCTGGTAGAGGGCTTTTTCCTGTCGCTCAAGATTGCGCTGATCACCGGTACGCTGTCTGTTGTGCTGGGCTGCTTTGCTGCATTTGTATTGGTGCGCTACCGCAGGTTTTCAGGCCGTACCGTGTTTTACGGGCTGGTCAATGCACCGCTGGTGATGCCGGAAGTGATTATTGGGCTGTCGCTTCTGCTGCTGATGGTGGCGGCGCAACGCGCACTCGGCTTTCCGGAGCGGGGTTTTGTCACCATCGTCATTGGCCATACGCTCTTGGGCATGGCCTACGCCACGGTGGTGATTCAGTCCCGCCTGAGCGAAATGGACCGTTCCATCGAAGAAGCCGCCATGGACCTGGGTTGCAGGCCGCTACAGGTATTTCTCCTCGTGACCCTGCCCAATATTGCGCCCGCCCTGGTGTCTGCCTGGCTGCTGACCTTTACCTTGTCGTTTGACGACGTGGTGATTTCAGAGTTTTTGTCTGGGCCGGGCGTCACGACCCTGCCGCAAGTGATCTTCAGCTACGCCCGGCGCGGCGTGAATCCGTCCATCTACGCAGCGGCAACCCTTCTGATTGCGGTGGTTTCGCTGGGTATCATCGCCTACAGTCTGACCATGATGCGCCGGCAAAAGCGGATCGAAAAGGAAATCAACGCCGCCACGCGGGCTGACCAGACCGCAATCAGCGGCGCTTAGCCTCGTCTCTGTGGCAGCGTGGCCAGCACTACGCCGACCAGCGCAATCGCAAACGCGCCTATCTGTGTAGCGTTCAGGCTTTCACCCAAAACCAGTACGCCCACCGCAGCAGCGCTGACCGGCAACATCACGGTAAACACCCCCGCCTGGTTCGCGGGTATGGTTTTCAAACCCGCCATCCACAGCCATACCGTCCAGACGCTGGCGGCCATTGAGTAAAACAACAGCAGCCACCAGCTTGATGCGCCGACTGTCGAAAAGTCAAAGTTCCAGGCTATCCACAAGCCAAACGGCGTAATCAGCGCAAAACCCCATAGATTGATCAGCGCCGTGATGCGTTTGGGGCTGAGCGACCCGGTGAGCTTTTTACCAATGACGGCATAGGCCGCTTCACACAAAACCGCCCCAATCAGCAAGAGATTGCCCAGCCAGGCCGTTTTTGAAGCCAAATCAGCGCTTTGCCCAATATCTACGGTTATAGGTAGCTCCTGTTTTGATAGCGAAACCAATCCGATCCCGACAGCCGCACAGGCTACAGCACCCCAAACCCGAAGCTGAATGTGTTCGCGCAGAAACAGCCAGCTCATCACAGCCACCGCAGCCGGTATTGCGGCCATGATCACGCCCGCAGCTACAGCGCTGGTCATGCTCACGCCAAAAAGCATGCAAATTGAAAACAGAAAGTTGCCCA
>JANOCP010000321.1:0-1503 GCA_031412235.1 Polaromonas sp. | reverse complement strand
GCAGGCTCGTTTCCATGCGCTGCGGCGTCAGCCGTCTGCAACCGCGCCAGGCTGTTGCCGGTTGTGACCAGCTCGGCGAACAAGCGCTTGATGGGTGCCGGTACAGCAAACTCCTGTATCCAAAAGCCAGGTTTGTCGTCGGACTGCCTGGGCACCTTGACCAGATTGGTAATGGTCGGCCCCACCTTTCGCCTATCCAGCGCAATATGCGAATCATCCGTACTGTGGGCAGGTCGTTTTAATTTGTGAATAGCGGCAATGTTGTCGCCATTGCATGAAAACCGCTCTCCCAGCGTATTTGAAAAAATCAGCTTTTCGCTTCGGGAACGCAACAAAATTTCGGGTGACCCCAGCGTACCGGCAGCAAGAATGACTTTACGGGCCCTCAACTTAAGTGGCCCCTCCTCACGCCTGCGCAACCCTGGCGTTGTATGGACCACCTCCAGAACCCAGCAGGCTCCCACGCTGTCATTTGCCGGCTGGGACCGCGAAACGGACAAAACACTCGCACCAGTAACAATTTCGGCACCGTCACGCCCGGCTTGCGCCAGAAGGTTGGTATCGAGTGAAGCTTTGGCACCCACATTGCAACCCGTCATGCAGTCGCCGCAGCCGTTACATGCTTTCAGGTTAACGCTATGCAATCCGGGCGACTGATCAACCATGGCAACGGATATTTCAGCAGGCCCAACTTCAAGTTTCGGCCGTTGCCTCTTGCCGAGCTCTGCAAGGCGGTGATATTTGAGAGGGTAGGCATCCTTTGAATAAAGCGCGCTGCGCTTGATGGTGTTAGCTTCAGTCGTAACCTGCAGCGGATCAACCACAAGCAGCTTTCTTGCAGCCTCAAGATAGACGCTCTCCAGATCCTTGACGACTCTTGAAGGGAAGGTACTTTTGAAACTTGAAAAGTCCGGCTTCAACATCACACCCGCGTTTATCAGCGAACCACCGCCCAGGCCATTGGCCACCAAAGCTGACACATCCGCACCCGTCCTGATATCAAACAAGCCCTCATGCCTTCCTGTGACGGTACCTGTTCCCTGCGGGCCATACCTGACGTGTGCTGGCAAGTCTCCAAAACTTGATGGGAACATGCCGGGCAGGTACTCAGCGCCGCGCTCCAGAACACACACACTTATCTTTTCGGTCTTGCCGTCGGGGCCCGTCTTCATCAGCCCCGCTAGCTGCTGCGCTGCCACGCTGCCACCGTAGCCACTACCGACGATCACCACGTCGTAGACGAAGTCGGGCGCACCGTTGAGCTTGTTCTGCAGATCAACGAGTCCACTGGAAAGCGACCGCGTTCGACGGGACTCCTTTCCATCAAGCTTGTCTGATTCATGGGTCATCGCAAGACCTTGGCTTTTTGGAGATGCATGACCAATTCGTCGACAACTACCGGCTTGTGAAGCAAAGCGATATTGGCCGCCTGGGCTTGCTGTAGCCGGTCGGGCGCGGTGTCACCGGTGATAAGCAGCGGATACACCTGGGGGTGAATCATTT
>JANOCP010000320.1:0-5954 GCA_031412235.1 Polaromonas sp. | reverse complement strand
GGCGCTGACGACATTGCTCGCTGTAAACCGATTTACGAGACGATGGACGGCTGGAAAGATGTCACCGTCGGCATCACGGAATACGACAAGCTTCCCGTCAATGCCCGTTTATATTTGCAACGCATCGAGCAAGTTACCGGTGTGCCGATTGCCATGGTGTCCACCAGCCCGGACCGTGACCACACCATCATGCTGGTACATCCCTATCTGGCATGACCCCCACGCTTGTCGCTTCGCGTACTGCGCTGCCCCCGATGGGGCCGCTGCGCCTGCGGTCTGGCAAAGCCAGTCCCGCGGCCCCTGCTTGAAGGGGAACTCTTCAACTGGTTTACTTGTTGTGATCAATTTTCAGGTATCAAATCAGCTACCAGCCCAATAATTACGGCTTCAGGAAGCTATTAAATCAGGAGCATCTTGCATGTTGACAGAAGACGGAAAACATCTCTACGTCAGCTATGACGAATACCACAACCTGATTGAAAAGCTGGCCATCAAGATCCATCAATCGGGCTGGTACTTTGACACCATACTGTGCCTTGCACGCGGCGGCATGCGCCCCGGCGACATCCTGTCGCGCATTTTTGACAAGCCGCTGGCCATCATGTCTACCAGCTCCTACCGCGCCGACGCGGGCATGACGCAGGGTAATCTCGACATCGCCCGCTTCATCACCACACCCAAGGGCGAAATCGCCGGCAAAGTGCTGCTGGTAGACGACCTGGCCGACACGGGTCATACGCTCAACGCCGTGATCCACCAGTTGCGCAACAACTACAAGCCAATTACCGAGCTGCGCAGCGCCGTGATCTGGACCAAGGGCGTATCAACTTTTGAGCCTGACTATTCGGTTGAGCTGCTGCCGACCAATCCGTGGATCCACCAGCCGTTTGAGGGCTACGACGCGCTCTCGCCTGAGCAGCTGATGGCGAAGTGGAAGATCTAGCCCCCACGCCATAACTGTGCCCCCACGCTTTTTCACTGCGTGTAAACGCTGCCCCCCCAGGGGGCCGCTGCGCCTGCGGTCTGGCTAAGCCAGTCCCGCGGCCCCTGCTTGAACTGGAAGGGGACTGGTTCTCGGCTCTTTTCTGTACGGTGTTCCTACTGCCTTGCGGGCTTGCCGTTAATATCTGGTGATGAGCGAAACACACCCCCAACTCTCCACTGAACTGATTCACCACCCGTACAAACCACCAGGGGGGTTCGAGTCGATTCCGCCAGCGGTTTACAAGGCATCTACGGTGTCTTTTCCCAGTGTGCATGCTTTGCGCAACCGCGACTGGAAGCATAAAACCGGCTACACCTACGGCCTGCACGGCACGCCGACTACCTTCACGCTTGAAGAGCGCATTGCCACGCTTGAGGGTGGCAAATACTGCACCCTGGTACCCAGCGGTCTGGCTGCTGTGGTGCTGGTGGGTATGGCGCTGCTCAAAACCGGCGATGAGATGCTGATTCCGGACAACGCCTACGGCCCCAACAAGACCTTTGCGCAGGGAGAACTCGCCGCGTGGGGTATCACTCACCGCTTTTATGACCCCATGAACCCGGCCGACCTGGCCGCCAAGCTCAGCGCGAAAACCCGCCTCGTCTGGCTTGAGGCACCGGGCTCCATCACGCTGGAGTTTCCTGACCTGCCGCAACTGGTGGCCGCCGTGAAGGCCCATGCCGACCACCACCCAGCTGGCATCGTGACCGCGCTCGACAATACCTGGGGCGCGGGCATTGCGTTTAATGCCTTCTCTCTGGGGGCTGATATTTCTGCCCATGCATTGACCAAATACCCCAGCGGCGGCGCTGACGTGCTGATGGGCTCTGTAGTGACTCAAAACGAAGCGCTGCATCACCTGATTCACTTTTGCCACATGCGCGTGGGCTATGGCGTGTCGGGTAACGACGTCGAACTGGTATTGCGCGGACTCAATTCGATTGCCCTGCGTTACACGGCGCAAGATGCCGCCACGCGCCAACTGGCCACATGGCTGCAGGCGCAGCCGCAGATTGAAGCCGTGCTGCACCCGGCGCTGCCCGGCTCACCCGGCCATGAAGTGTTCAAACGCGACTGCAGCGGTGCTGCCTGCCTGATGAGCGCGGTGTTCAAGCCCGGCTACAGCCAGGCGCAGGTGGACCATTTTTGCGACAGCCTGAAGCTGTTCAGGCTCGGTTACAGCTGGGCCGGCCCCATGAGCCTGTGTGCCCCGTATGACATACCTGCTTTGCGAACCACGCCATGGCCTTACAAGGGTGGTTTGGTGCGTTTTTCAGTCGGGTTGGAGGCTGTGCCAGACCTGCAGGCCGATATTGCCCAGGCCCTGCAGGCGATGGATTACAGTAAGGGTTAAATATTTACGAAAGCAGCCTGTGGCAACTCCCAATTACTCCTATGAAAAACGCCAGAAAGAGCTCGCCAAAAAGCGCAAAAAAGAAGACAAACTCAAGCGCAAGGCCGAAGGCAAGCCCGATGAACCCGATGACGCTGATGGTGAAAATTCGGTAGACGGCGAGGGCGCTGTGCCTGGCACGCCACCCGCTGACCCAGCAGCCTGATTCAGGTAAATTTACCCAAATTTAAAGCCGAATAGCACGTCAGCCCAATAAGTACGGCTATAGGTAGCTATAGTTTTTATAGCAAACTAAAAACTCCTTGAAAGCCCCTTGAAAGCAGCAACAACTGCTTCCAAGGGGCTTTTCTTTGGCTTGCTGGTTCAGCTACCGAGCATGGTGCGCGCCAGCTCCTGCATGGCTTCTACGCTGTGGTCTCCTGGGCGAAGCACGCCAGCCTGCGGATACTGCTCAAAATTTCGCTTCATCGATTGCAGGTAAACCGGGTCATAGTGGTTGACCAGCAGTTCGCGCACCACGCTGGCAAGGTCGCCGCTGCGGGATCTGGACTGCCAGTCATGCACAACCTCCTTGCCGCGCGCCTGTGTCAACGCCCCCAGGCGCTCGCAAAAAAACTCGATGTCCTGGACGAAAAAATCATAGTCTTCAAGCAGCAGCGCCACGCGTTCATCTTCTGACAGCTCAATCTGCAGGCAGGGCGCGCGCCGCATCACGTCAATCAGGCCCTCGGGTATGGCAACGTTGCCAACCTTCTTGCTCTCGCTTTCGATGTACACCGGCCGCGCAGAGTCAAAGCTTTTTAGCGCCGCCCAGATGAGCCTGTCATAGGCTTTCTGGCTGGGCTGGGGCGTGCCAGGGATCACGCCCAGCACCGAGCTGCGGTGATTGGCCAGCGCTTCCAGGTCAAGCACCTGCGCGCCCTGTGCGGCCAAGGCCTGCAGCAAGCGGGTTTTGCCTGAGCCCGTGGTGCCGCAAATCACGCGGTAGTTGTGCCGTGCAGCGAGCTGCGGCAAATCAAGCACCAGCGCCGCCCTGAAGGCCTTATAGCCGCCGTCAATCAGCGTGACTCTAAAGCCGATCTGGTCCAGTATCAGCGCGAGCGAACCACTGCGTTTGCCGCCACGCCAGCAGTACACCAGGGGCTCCCATTCACGCGGCTTGGCCAGTACGTCGCGCTCAATATGCACGGCAATGTTTTTAGCGACCAGCGCTGCACCCAGTTTTTTGGCCTCAAAAGCGCTGATCTGCTTGTATTGGGTGCCCACCAGCTGGCGCTCGTTGTCATGCAGGCTGGGCCAATTGAGGGCGCCGGGCAGATGGTCTTCTGCATATTCGCCTTCGGATCTGGCGTCAATCACGTCTGAAAAATCAGCCAGTTTGCCGAGTGCGTCTTCGGCAGATATGCGCTCAAGGCTCATTTCAACAACTTTTTGAGTTCGGGCAAAACATTGGCCAGCATTTTGGGTTGCGCCTGTTCGCTGGGGTGAATCCGGTCCGCCTGAAACAGCGCCGTAGCGTCGTCAGCATCGGCAATGCCCTTGAGAAAAAACGGCACCAGCGGCACTTTCTCGGCCTTGGCTACCTTGGTAAACAGCCCCGAGAACGTCGCTGAATACGCGCCGCCATAGTTGGGCGGCACCTGCATGCCCAGCAGCAGCACCTTGGCGCCGGCTTTTTTGGCGGCCTGCGTCATGTTGAGCAGGTTCTTTTCGGTCATGTCCAGCGGCAGGCCGCGCAGGGCGTCATTGCCACCCAGCTCAATCACCACAATGGCCGGTTTGTGCAGCGCCAGCAGTGCCGCCAGGCGCGAATTGCCGCCCGACGTGGTGTCGCCGCTGATGCTGGCGTTAACGATCTTGACGTTCTTTTTGTCGGCAGCCAGCTGCTTTTCAAGCAAAGGCACCCAGCCGGTGCCGCGTTTCAGGCCGTATTCGGCACTTAGTGAATCGCCCACCACCAGCAGTGTCTCAGCGGGTTTTGCGGTTTGAGCCATTGCCGCTTGACTCAGCAGCGAGCCAGACAACACGGCCAGCGCGAGCGCGGTAAATGGTTTTAGCCAGCTGGTTTTCAGCCACGGGGCCAGCTTGTTAAAGTCCAAAGTATTTGATTCCAAGTTTTTTGATAAGGCTGTCATGTCTGAACCCGGTAATTTTGACTCTCACGCTGAGACCCACAGCTCTTCAATTATTTCCGTTGAGCACGTTTTCAAGTCCGTTACCGACTCAGCCGGCACGCTAACCATTTTGCGCGATATTGATTTCTCGCTCGCCCCGCGTGAAACCGCCGCCATTGTCGGTGCTTCCGGCTCTGGCAAGAGCACTTTGCTGTCCATCATTGCCGGGCTCGACACGCCAAGCAAAGGTACGGTAAAGCTGGCCGGGCAAGACATTTTTGCCATCAACGAAGACGATCGCGCTGCGCTGCGGGCCCAAAAAGTCGGCTTTGTCTTCCAGAGCTTTCAGCTAATGGGTAACTTGACCGCGCTTGAAAACGTCATGCTGCCGCTGGAGCTGTCAAACACCAAAAACGCCAGAGCCATGGCTACAGAAATGCTCAAGCGCGTTGGCCTGGGCGAGCGCCTGGGGCATTACCCCAAAGTGCTGTCGGGCGGCGAGCAGCAGCGTGTGGCTTTGGCCCGCGCCTTTGTGGTGCAGCCCGCCGTGCTGTTGGCCGACGAGCCCACCGGCAGCCTTGACTTTGCCACCGGTGATACCGTCATGAAGCTGATGTTTGACCTGAACAAAGAGCTGGGTACAACGCTGGTGCTGGTCACGCATGACAAAACGATTGCGGCGCGGTGTGAGCGACGGATCGTGATTGAAGCGGGGCAGATCAGTCCAAACTGACGAGATGTTGAGTAGATGTTGAACGAATAGTTTTCATTACGCCAATGCGTTGTTGGTATTTCCTTTTTGTCATTCGGGTATTACAATGAGTGCATGAAAGCCATATCCATCAAGCTTCCCGACCCGCTGTTTCACGACCTTGCGCAGCGCGCCAAGACCAGCGCTTCCAGCCAGAGCGAAATTATTCGCTCAGCTTTGACCGCTTACTTGCAGAGTGATGCGCAGCCGTCTACAGCCTCGTGCGCAGACCGCGCCAAGCGCTGGACAGGCATCATGCAAGGCCCGGCTGATTTGTCTACCAATAGCGCGCATCTTGACGGCTTTGGGGAATGAAAAGCGGCGTTATTGTTGATACTGGCCCACTGGTAGCACTTCTCAATAGTCGTGACACGCATCACGCATGGGTAGTGCAGCAGTTAGCGGAGATTCAGCCACCCATGCTGACTTGTGAGGCCGTGCTTGCCGAAGCAACCTACCTGACGCGCGCAGTGCCCGGTGCGCGCGCCGCGCTGATTGAAATGCTGGGTGAGAGCTTTTTGAGAATTGGTATGGCGGTCGCTGACCATCACAGCGCCATTTTGGCCATGATGCGCCGCTATACCGACGTGCCCATGTCTCTGGCTGATGCCTGCCTGGTGCGACTGGCTGAGTTGTACCCGCAAAGCCCGGTGTTGACACTTGACAGCGATTTTGTGATTTACCGCAAGAATGGGCGCCAGGTAATCACCATGATTTGCCCCTGAATATGCTTCAGCCCAATAATTACGG
>JANOCP010000319.1:0-4849 GCA_031412235.1 Polaromonas sp. | reverse complement strand
CGTGCTGTCGGCGACGGATACAGTGCGCGCTGATGTGCGGAACCAAGCCGTCCAACCGGCTGCCGCCATAGCTTTTTACCCAGGTTGTGCTGCGCCCTTGAAGTCTGGGTACAAACCGGGCGCGCCGCTGGTGTTGATGCTTGGTGAGAAAGACGACTGGACGCCTCCTGGCCCGTGCCAGGCGCTCGGTAAAGCGGTGGGTGCAGAAGTCAATGTGTATGCCGACAGCTACCATGACTTTGACAACCCGGCAGGTCAGGTTCGGCTGCGCAAGGACGTTCCAAATGGTTTGAATCCCGGCCAGGGTGTGCACGTGGGGCCCAATCCGGCAGCCAGAGAGCAATCCTATGCGCGCTTGCGTGAAGTTCTTAAAGCGGCGATGGCCCCCTAGTCACTATAAAAATAATAGCTGCATGAAGCGGTAGTTATTGGGCATAGAGCCTGTTTGGCTGTTATTTCAGGCCTGGAACATCACACCGCACCCCAAACACGCCAAACCAGCCTTGGGCGGCTGTCCGCTGGCTGCAACCGTTCCGGTTGGGGATATGGCCTGCAAGCAGAAAATTGTGAGTGGTTTGGCGGCTCAGTTCATCTAACAGCAGCCCTCAGGGCCGCAACTGCCGGCTTGCGAGCCGACAGATGTGCCAAAAGGAAGGCTGGTGCCGCATCCTTCAAAGATGCCGTAGTGCGTCTCAAAGTTGCCGATGAACTCAAAGTGCGGCGCAAACCGCGTGCCCCGCAGCATGTGCCATGTATTGCCGCACACAGGGAAGACTTTTCCCGTCTGGATGTCATGGTGTTTGTCCAGAACAAAGCGGTTTCCATGTTCGGCAATGCTCCCTTTGTAAATCACGGCCTGGCCGAAATCTTCACATGCCGACTCCAGCTCGGGCAGCTTGAAAAGGCGGTAGGTGGCAGAAAAGAACTTCAGATTACCGGTGCGCTGGGCCAGTACCGGGTCAATGATGTCCAGCCGGCGGTCTTCAACCAGGCGCGGGTCAGCAAAACCGTGTCGGTGTGCAAGGCGGTCAAAGTCTTTCCAGTACAGGGCACCGCCCAGGCATTCACCATAAAGTACGGGGTCGTTTTTAACGGCTGCAGGTACGCGCCTGTCTGAGTAAACGTCAGAAAAGTAAAACTCACCGCCCGGTTTGAGCAGGCGCTGCACGCCAGAAAGTACCGCGTCTTTGTCAGGCGACAGGTTCACCACGCAGTTTGAGACGATGACATCGAAGCTCCCGGGCTCCAGGTCCAACTCATCGAGCCGCTCAATGTAGCCGTGCATGAAAGTCACGTTGCTGTAGCCAAACAGCTCGGCATGATGGGCCTGATGCTGGCGTGCAACATGCAGTTGTTCGTCAGTCATGTCCACACCCACCACCGAGCCAGTGGGCCCCACCAATTGGGCCAGCGCATACACGTCGCGGCCAGAGCCACAAC
This sequence comes from Polaromonas sp., assembly GCA_031412235.1. Lineage (GTDB taxonomy): Bacteria > Pseudomonadota > Gammaproteobacteria > Burkholderiales > Burkholderiaceae_C > Polaromonas. The sequence goes on along the minus strand of JANOCP010000319.1, from coordinate 3,409 downwards.
CGAGGTCCAGCACGCGGCAGCCGCCAAGCAAGGGCGGGCAGACCAGTCCGCAGCCGTAGTAGCGTGACAAAACATCAGGGTGGATGCGTCCCAGGAGCGGCTTGAGCCAGGACGGCATCGCACTGATGTCGCAGCAGGCGCTGGTTTTCAAATCGGTGGTGCCTTGCAGCTGGCGGCCATAGTAGTCAGTAACGACGTCATAGGTGGCGGTGTTGTCCGGGCTGACGGTGCGTGGGGCGATGGATGTGGTCATCGAGTTCAAGTGGGGTTGAAATTGGGGTTGAGTTGAAAGAGTTCTGTAACTGAGCCGGACAGGTGCTGCAAGTCGTCGGGCTCGTCAATGTCATGCAGTGTGGGCCCTTGCCAGACGCGCATATTGAGCGCTGTCAGGCGCCGCAAAGTCTCCAATGCAACGACGGATGTGCTCCAGGCCATGTGCTCAAACAGCCCGGGGCAGGGTGATTTCAAGCCCAGCAACACATAACCGCCATCATGGGCGGGTAGCAAAACTGCGTCGTGCTGCTCAAGTTGCTGTGCGGCCATCTTCAAAAGCGGTGCGGTCAGCGCGGGGCAGTCTGTGCCAACCAGCAGAACCGGCCTGCTGGACCTTGCAGTGGAAGCTGCGTGCTGTGTGATGCGCTTGACGGCGCCCGCCATGCGCTCGCCCAGGTCGCCACTGGCTTGCCTGGTCTGTAATACGACACTTGGGATGACAACGCCATGCCAGGCGGGGTCGGCGGGGGCTGGGCTCATGCAAAGCTCAACGTCGCCCAAGTTGGCTTCCAGCGCGTGGTGCAGGGTGTGCGACAGTAACCGGCGCGCCAGCGCGGCGGCACCCTCAGCACCCAAGGCGGGTATCAGCCGGGTTTTAACGTGACCCGGTTGCGGGGCTTTGGCAAAAATCACGATGTGTGTCATGGGTTATTCAAAACCCGATCAGCGGTATAACTGCGCCAGACGCTCAGGCGGCGTACCGCGCCAGTAGGCAAAGCGCAGGCGCCACATGAGCAAAATAGTGCGCCACACACCGCGCGATTCCCAGCGTCTGCCCGATGTCACCACCTTGGCCCGCAGGCAAGCGGGGGGTGACAGCTTGAGCAAACGCCTGGAGATGTCGATGTCTTCCATCAGCGGCTGCGTGGCGTAGCCCCCCAAAGCCGCAAACGCCGACCGGGTCATGAAAATGGCTTGATCACCAGTCGCGATGCCCGTTAGCCGTGAGCGCAGGTTCATCAAGGCCGCTACGACCGGCAACCATCTGGACTTGCCTTCAATGCGCACATCAAACCTGCCCCATACGTGTACGCCACTGGTCAGGGCACCCTGAACCAACGCATCTGCACTCGGCGGCAGCACTGTGTCAGCATGCAAGAAAAGTAGCACCTTGCCGGCTGAGTGCGCTGCTCCCGCGTTCATTTGCAAGGCGCGCCCTTTGCTGGCACGGATGACCTTGATGGCAGGCGACTGATGTGCCTCAGCAATCATTAATGTCGCGTCTGTGCTGCCGCCATCTGCCACGATGAGCTGCGCACCGTTGTCGATGATCGGTGCCAACGCGGCCAGCGCAACAGCCATGCCCCCGGCTTCATTCAGCACGGGCATGATGACGGTCAGCGCGCATTCGCTGTTCAGCATCGGGTTCGAATCCATGGTGTGTAGACCTGTCGGGCGGTATCAATGTTCCAGCGCGCCACCACAACTGCTGCCTTGTCCCGCGGTGCAGCCATAGCAGTGGCCCGCCACTCGTATTGCTTGCTTGTCAAAATCTGTTTTGAGCAAATCACGCAAATGGCGCCGTACGCCAGTCGTGCCCAGGTCCAAACCCAGTTGCTGGTTGAAGTCGCAGTCAGACAACCAGCCTTGCCAATCGACGCTGACCATGTTGCGGCACATGACGCCTTCGAGGTTTTGCGGCTGAAAGCTCCTCTTGAGCAAATCCATGTAGGTGTCAAACGTGCCCTTGGATACCAGCGTTGAGCCGAAGCGCTGTATCGGCATATTTGTCAGCGCAAACAGGTCATTGAAGACGATGCCGAAATGCTTGAGCAACTCACGCTTGTAGTCAGCCTGTAGTTGCTGTTGCTCTGGCGGCAAAGCGGCACCTTGCGGGTTGTACACCAGGTTTAGAGACAAGCCCGAGCCGGGTTTTCCATAGCCCAACTGGTTAAGTTTTTGCAGCCCTGCAATGCTTTTGTCGAATACGCCATCGCCGCGCTGCTTGTCAACATTGGCGGCTGAATAGCACGGCATGGACGCCACGACATCAACGCCTTGTTCGGCCAAAAACTCAGCCAAAACTTCTTGCCCAGGCTCAAACAGTACCGTCAGGTTGCAGCGGTCAATTACGCGCACCCCCAGCGCACGGGCTGCGCGAACCAAATCCTTGAATCCTCTGTGCAACTCGGGCGCACCACCAGTCAAGTCCAGCGTGGTGATGCCGCGCGCCTGCAAGACCCGGGGAATCAAAGCCAGCATGGCTTCGTCCATCATTTCAGTGCGGTGCGGCCCGGCATTGACGTGGCAGTGCAGGCAGCTTTGGTTACACAGATAGCCCAGGTTGACCTGCAATGTCTCCAGCGGCTTGCGGTGCAAGGCGGGAAAGGGGGTTTTCTGTAGCAAGGGCAGGGTGTCGTGCATTTATGTAGCTGTTCGAAAAAAGGTTAAAAATTTCACCGGGTGTGATCAACGCAAAATCACCTCAAGCCGCTCCCGCACTTCTCTTGTCATGGCCTCCGGTTGGGTGACCAGCGCGCTTTGTAATGCAGTGTGTGCGTCGCTGGTGTGCGTTTCGGCTGCCAGGAGTTTGATGGCCTGCGCGACGATTTTTTGGGCACGACCTGCATTTTTGAGCAGATTGGCCAGTGCCATGTTGGCCGTCACGTGCGCCTCACGGGGGTGCCAGCAGTCAAAGTCAGTCACCATCGCCAGTGTGGCGTAAGCCATTTGGGCCTCACGTGCCAGCTTTGCCTCGGGCATGTTGGTCATGCCAATCACATCCGCACCCATGCTGCGGTACCAGTTGGACTCAGCCAGGCTGGAAAAGTGCGGCCCTTCGATGCAAACGTAGGTACCGCCCTGGTGCAAGCTTGGCAGGATTGACGCATCGTCCGGCTCGCTTTTCAGGACATGCTGAACCGCTTGCGCCAAGGCATTTGCCGCGACGCTGCAAACGGGCTGCGCCATCGAGACATGGGCCACCGCGCCGGACCCGAAAAAGCTGCTGTCTCGCCGTTTTGTCAGGTCAATGAACTGGTCGGGCAGCACCATGTCCAGTGGTTTGATATCTTCACGCAACGAGCCCACGGCTGATACTGAAAGCAGCCAGCGCACGCCAAGTTGCTTCATGGCGTAAATATTGGCGCGGTAAGGCACTTCGGTAGGTAACAGCCTGTGCCCGCGCGCGTGGCGT
>JANOCP010000318.1:0-3495 GCA_031412235.1 Polaromonas sp. | reverse complement strand
TCAGCGCACTGAATCTGCAAACCCCAGGCCTTGACGGCCCCGCGCACGCCCTCAGCCCAACGCTGGTGCCGCGCAAACACGGCCTCCAGCCCGTGCTCAAGCAGCATGTCGCAGGCTTCGCTCAGGGCGTAAAGCAAATTGGTATTGGGCGTAGACGGCCAGTAGCCGGTTTTGTTCATTTCAATGATCTCGTCCCAGGCCCAGAAGGCCTTGGGCAAGGTGGCTTTTTTGCTGGCTTCAATGGCCTTGCTTGACACCGCGTTAAAGCTGATGCCGGGCGGCAGCATCAGGCCTTTTTGTGATCCGCTGATGCTCACGTCGACACCCCACTCGTCATGGCGGTAGTCGGCTGATGCCAGGCCAGAAATGGTGTCTACCAGCAGCAGCGCCGGGTGTTTGGCGGCGTCAATCGCCTTGCGCACGGCGGCTATGTTGCTGGTCACACCGGTGGAGGTTTCGTTATGCACCACGCAAACGGCCTTGATGGCGTGCTGGGTGTCGGCTTTGAGGCGCGCTTCAATCAGGTCAGCCCGCACGCCATGGCGCCAGACTTCGCTGCCCGGATCGGCCATGACTTCGGTTTTTAGGCCCAAACGTGCAGCCAGCTTTTGCCACAGCGCCGCGAAGTGGCCGGTTTCATACATCAGCACATGGTCGCCAGCGCTCAGGGTGTTGACCAGGGCCGCCTCCCATGCGCCCGTGCCGGACGCCGGGTAAATCATGACCGGTTGTCTGGTCTGGAAGATTTTTTTAACGTCGGCCAGCACCTTCAGGCCCAGCACAGCAAACTCGGGGCCGCGGTGGTCAATGGTGGGGTAGCTCATGGCCCGCAAAACGCGGTCGGGTACCGGCGATGGGCCCGGAATCTGCAAAAAATGGCGGCCGGTGGGGTGAAAGTCAAGCGTCAACATGACGGCGTTCTCCTTAAATATTCTGCTATTTTTTGCATACAAAATACGTTTGTCAATACTAATAGGGGTTTACTATTACCTATCTATTTCATTGAACCCAGATTTGACAGTTGTATTTTTTGCATACAAAATTTAGCCATGACTGCAGAAATCATTTCCATACCGCGCGCAGCACTGCATGAACAGGTAGCCCTCCGCTTGCGCCAGATGCTGGTTGAAAACCGCATTGCACCGGGCGCCAAGCTCAATGAACGCGAGCTGAGCGAGGTGCTCAATGTGTCGCGAACGCCGCTGCGTGAAGCCATCAAGATGCTCGCCGCCGAAGGCCTGGTAGAGCTGCTGACCAACCGTGGTGCCATCGCCGTAGAACTCACCGAGGCCGATGTACTCAACACCTTTGAGGTGATGGCCGGGCTGGAGGCGCAGTCTGGCGAGCTGGCCGCCAAACGGATCACCGACGCAGAGCTCAATGAGGTCAAGGCCATGCACTACGAAATGCTGGCTGCCTACACTCGGCGCGATTTACCTGCCTACTACCGGCTCAATTCAGCCATTCACAGCGCCATCAATGCAGCGGCGAAAAACGCGGTGCTGACCTCTACCTACAAGCAGGTCAACGCACGACTGCAAGCCCTTCGGTTCAGGTCTAACCAGGACGAAGAAAAGTGGAAATCAGCCGTGCAGGAGCATGACCAAATGATTAGCGCGCTGGAGGCACGCGACCCGGTAGCCATGCGCGATGTACTCATGAGCCACCTGAACAACAAGCGCGACGTGGTCATAGCGCAATTGCGCGCTACCCATGCACAAACATCCGAAATGTCAGCAGCAGGCAGATCATGAATGCACCGCTACCCCTGAAAATTACCCAAGAAGTCGCTGCAAAAGCCTATGACGACGTAGCCCGTATCAGCAATGAAGTGGCAGGCAGGCTTGCCGCCCGCCTGGCAGCCGAGACCACTGGCGAAGTACTGTTCTCAAACGCCGACCGTGGACGCTACGCTACCGACGCGTCGATTTACCAGGTGATGCCGGTCGGCGTGTTTGTGCCGCGCAATTCAGTCGACGTAAAAACCGCGCTTGCCATTTGCCGTGACCTGCAGGTGCCCATCGTCCCACGCGGCGGCGGCACCAGCCAGTGCGGCCAGACGGTCGGTGCGGGCCTGGTGATTGACCACGCCAAACATGTGCGCGACATCCTTTCTGTTGATGCGGCAGAGCGCGTCGCAGAGGTAGAGCCCGGCATTGTGCTGGACCACCTCAACGCGGCGCTTAAAAAGCACGGTTTGTGGTACCCGGTAGACGTATCAACCAGCGCGCAGGCCACGCTGGGCGGCATGGCGGGCAACAACTCTTGCGGCAGCCGCAGTATTGCTTACGGCAATATGGTGCACAACGTACTGGGCGCGACAGTGCTGCGCGCTGATGGCAGCCTGCTGGAGCTGGGGCGCTACGACACCGCAAGCGGCGAGGCGCGTGCACTGGGTGACTATGTCAAGGCATTGTCAGACCAGCTCAAGCCCGAGCTTGAAGCGCATTGGCCCAAGGTGTTGCGCCGCGTTGGGGGCTACAACCTGGACATCTTCAACAACCAGAATGAAAAGCCGTACACACAAGACGGCTCGGTCAATCTGGCGCATTTGATGATTGGCAGTGAGGGCACGCTGGGCCTGACCCAATCGCTGAAACTCCGCCTTAGCGAGTTGCCGCGTACCAAGGTGCTGGGCGTGGTGAACTTCCCGACCTTTTACAAGGCCATGGATTCGGCGCAGCACATCGTCAAACTGGGTGATGGAACGCTGACAGCCGTTGAGCTGGTTGACCGCACCATGATTGAGCTGTCGCTGCAAAACCCGGCTTTTGCGCCGACCGTGCGTACCGCGCTGATTGGCCAGCCTGATGCGATTTTGCTAGTGGAATTTTCAGGCAGCTCCAAGGCTGACCTGCTTCCTAAAATGCGGCAACTGGTTGAGCTGATGGGCGAGCTGGGTTTGCCCGGCTCTGTGGTCGAAATGGTTGATGACGCACCGCAGAAAAACCTGTGGGAAGTACGCAAGGCTGGCCTGAACATCATGATGAGCCTGAAGGGCGACGGCAAGCCAGTGAGCTTTATTGAAGACTGCGCAGTGCCACTAGAGCACCTGGCTGAATACACCGACGCGCTGACGCAGGTGTTCAGAAAATACGGCAGCAAGGGCACCTGGTACGCCCATGCATCGGTAGGTACGCTGCATGTGCGGCCGATTCTGGACATGCGCCGCGAGGGTGCTGGCAAGATGCGCGCGATTGCCGAAGAAGCATCAGAGCTGGTACGCCACTACAAGGGCGCCTACAGCGGCGAGCATGGTGACGGCCTGTGCCGCGGCGAATGGATTGAGTGGCAGTTTGGGCCAAAAATCAACCAAGCCTTTACGCAGATCAAAAACCATCTTGATCCGCTCAATCTGCTGAGCCCGCAGCGCATCATCAACCCGCCCAAAATGGACGATACGCGGCTGATGCGCTTTCCGCCTGGCTACAAGGTCATACCGATCAAAACAGCGCTCGACTGGAGCGCATGGAACGTACAAAACGACCCCGTGAC
>JANOCP010000317.1:0-8242 GCA_031412235.1 Polaromonas sp. | reverse complement strand
CAAAACCGAAGTCGCGCTGCGCGCCGCGTTTATCGCGATTACCGGCGGCAAACAGGTCGCCCTGCTGGCCCCCACCACGCTGCTGGCCGAACAGCACTACCAGACGCTGGTAGACCGCTTTGCCAAATGGCCGGTCAAGGTCGCCGAGATGAGCCGCTTTAGATCCGGCAAAGAGATCACCGCCGCCATCAAGGGCCTGGCTGACGGCACGGTAGACATCGTGGTGGGCACCCACAAGCTGCTGAGCGCAGACGTGAAGTTTGAGCGGCTTGGCCTGCTCATCATTGACGAAGAACACCGCTTTGGCGTGCGCCACAAAGAGGCCATGAAAGCCATGCGTGCAGAGGTTGATGTGCTCACTCTCACCGCCACACCGATTCCACGCACTTTGGGCATGGCACTTGAAGGGCTGCGCGATTTGAGCGTGATCGCCACTGCGCCGCAGCGCCGCCTGGCCATCAAAACCTTTGTGCGCAGTGAAAACAACGGTGTGATTCGTGAAGCCGTGCTGCGCGAGCTCAAGCGCGGCGGTCAGGTTTACTTTTTGCACAACGAGGTCGAGACGATTCAAACTCGCCGTGAAAACCTTGAAGCCCTGTTGCCCGAAGCGCGTATAGCCGTCGCCCACGGCCAGATGCCCGAACGTGAACTTGAGCGCGTGATGAAGGACTTTGTCGCCCAGCGCTACAACCTGCTGCTGTGCTCAACCATTATTGAAACCGGTATTGACGTACCTACTGCCAACACCATCGTCATGAGTCGGGCCGACAAATTTGGCCTGGCCCAGTTGCACCAGCTGCGCGGCCGCGTGGGCCGAAGCCACCACCAGGCCTATGCCTACCTGATGGTGCCCGACATTGAAGGCCTGACCAAGCACGCCGCCCAGAGGCTGGAGGCAATTCAGAAGATGTAAGTGCTCGGCTCGGGCTTTTACCTCGCCAAGCAAGACCTTGAGATTCGCGGTACCGGCGAGGTGCTGGGTGAAAACCAGTCCGGCAACATGATGGAGATTGGTTTTCAGCTCTATAACGAGATGCTGAGTGAAGCCGTAGCGTCACTTAAAGCCGGGCGCGAGCCTGATTTGCTGTCACCGCTAAGCGTCACGACTGAAATCAACCTGCACGCCCCAGCGCTGCTGCCCAACGACTATTGCGGTGACGTGCATTTGCGCCTGAGTTTTTATAAAAAGCTGGCGACTGCCAAAACCACAGACCAGATTGATGCCCTGCTCGAAGAGATCGTCGACCGTTTTGGCAAGCTGCCCACCCAGGCCCAAACCCTGGTTGACGTTCACCGCCTGAGGGTTATCGCCCGTCCCTACGGCGTGGTCAAGGTCGATGCCGCACCTGGCGTGATCAACATTACCTTCAAGAAAGACCCACCCATAGATTCAATGGCCATCATGCATTTGATCCAGAAAAACCGGCATATCAAGCTGGCAGGCAACGACAAGCTTCGCATTGAAAAAGAACTGCCAGAGCCAAAAGACCGGGCCCAGATGGTGCGGGACGTGCTGCGGAGTTTGGGGCAGCCAAAGGCCGTAGAAGCCCCGGAGAAGATAGCATAGGCTTTGGCATATGCTAAACTTTCCCGTCTGAATTTCAGGAGTGCATCGTGAACCACGTCTCTGACATCATCCCCCAATATCTGGTTGAAGCACCTGACAAAGCCCCCGTCCGCACGGTCAGTCTGTTCCGTAACGGTGCCAATCAAGCTGTGCGAATTCCCAAAGAGTTTGAGCTGCCTGGCAAAGAGGCCACCATGCGGCGTGTGGGCAATCGGCTGATTATTGAAGTGATCGAACCCAAGCACCCCCGAGGGAGCCCGGCCGCGCTATTGGCGGCACTGGACAGCATGAAGGACTGGGAACCGGTGCTTGAAGAGTTTCCAGATGTTGACGCAGGCATGCTGCCGCTGGATGACATTGTTCTGTGACTACGGTTTATCTCCTCGACACGAATATCATCTCGCACATGATGCGCGAAACCACCGGATTGGCAGCGCAAAGGTTTGCGGCCATTGCCAGAGCAAACATCCCCGCAAAAATGACAACCAGCGTGATCGTGCAATGCGAACTGGAGTTTGGGCTTTTGCGTCGGCCAAACCAGCGCCTTAGTGCGGCCTACGAAAAAATCTTGCCCATGCTCGATGTCATGCCGCTCACAGACCAGATTACTCAACACTATGCCCAACTGAGGACCCACCTGGAAGCCAACGGCACCCCCATTGGTCCCAACGATGCCCTCATTGCAGCGCATGCCTTGGCAGTCAACGCCACACTGGTGAGCGCAGATGCTGAATTCTTGCGCGTACCAGGTTTACAGGTTGAAAACTGGCTTTCTGAGGACGAAAAATCTGGAATTCCCGCCTAAAGTACTCCCAGCCCAATAAGAATGGGCGCAAGTAGCTATCAAATTAATAGTAAAAAAAGTCGTCATCATGACCCCAATAGAAATCTCCCCCGGCCTCGTCATTCAAGGCTTCGCACCTCCGCTGCAGATCAGCCACTTCAAGCTGGTCGCCTTTGACATGGACTCCACACTCATCAACATCGAGTGCGTGGATGAAATCGCCGACGCTGCAGGCCGCAAGGCTGAAGTTGCGGCGATCACCGAAGCCGCCATGCGCGGCGAAATCACGGACTACAAAGACAGCCTGCGTCAGCGCGTGGCTTTGCTGAAAGGCGTCAGTGTGGCCAGCATGGACGAGGTCTACCACCAGCGCCTCAAGCTCAACCCCGGCGCGGCGGAACTGGTGCAGGCCTGCAAGGCGGCTGGCATGGCAACCTTGCTGGTCAGCGGCGGCTTTACTTTTTTTACCGATCGTATTCGCGATGAGCTGGGCATCGACTACACGCGCTCCAACGTGCTGGGCGTTGAAGACGGGCTGCTGACGGGCCTGCTGGTAGACCAGAGCTGGGGTGATATTTGCGATGGTGAAGAAAAACGCAAAACCCTGCTGGAAACCTGTGCACGGCTGGGCATATCACCCAGCCAGGCCATTGCGGTAGGCGACGGCGCCAACGACCTGCCGATGATGGGCATTGCCGGCCTGTCAGTGGCCTACCACGCCAAACCGAAAGTACGCGAGCAGGCCATGGTCGCCATCAACACCGGTGGGCTGGACCGCCTGCTGGAACTGATGAACTGATGGCCTGAGACGTATCAGCCCAGCCAAACACAACATGCCTATTTTCAGATCCTTCGAACGCCTGCTGCACGCTTACCCGGAAGGCGAGCCTGGCCCGGTACCCAAGGGCTTTATGGCCTTTTTGTGGGCCTGCACCCAGGGAGCCCGTGGCTACATCCTGGTGTTGGCCCTGCTGTCGGCCCTGATGTCGGCATTTGAAGCCCTGCTGTTTGCCATGCTGGGCCGCATCGTCGACTGGCTTGGCAACACCCGTCCAGGTCAGCTGTGGCTCGAGCAAGGCAGCACGCTCAAAGTACTGGCCGGCCTGATACTGGCCAGCATTGCGGTGGTGGCCCTGCAAACTATCGTCAAACACCAGACGCTGGCGGTCAATTTCCCGATGCGCCTGCGCTGGAACTTTCACCGCCTGATGCTGGGCCAGAGCATGGCCTTTTATCAGGACGAGTTTGCGGGCCGCCTGACCACCAAGGTCATGCAAACCGCGCTGGCGGTACGCGACACGCTGTTTGTGCTGGCCGATGTGCTGGTCGCGATGGCGGTTTACGTGGCCACCATGACGCTGCTGGCAGCCGCCTTTGACGTGAAGCTGGTATTGCCTTTTCTGGTCTGGCTGGCGCTGTACATCGCGGCGCTGTTTTACTTTGTGCCCCGCCTCGGCGCCATCGGCAAAGCACAGGCTGACGCCCGCTCGCTGATGACAGGCCGCATCACCGACGCTTACACCAACATCACCACCGTCAAGCTGTTTTCGCACACGCACCGCGAGGCCGCTTTTGCACGCTCGGCCATGCGCGAGTTCATGCATACCGGCTACAGCCAGATGCGCCTGGTCAGCGCCTTTGAAACCGTGAACCATACCCTGAGCATGGGGCTTATTCTGGGCATGGCCGGCACCTCATTGTGGCTCTGGAACCTCGGCGAGGTCGGCCCGGGTGCTGTGGCGGCGGCTACCGCGATGGCGCTTCGGCTGCAGGGTATGTCGCACTGGATCATGTGGGAGACCACCAGCCTGTTTGAAAGTGTCGGTACCGTACAGGACGGCATCAATACCCTGTCCCGGCCACGCGCCATTGTCGATGCGCCAGCAGCCCGCATGCTGGCAGTGCCGCGCGGCGAGGTTCACTTTGACAACATCAGCTTTGGCTATGACAACGGTAAAGGTAATGCAAAACCCGTGATTGACGGGCTGTCGCTAAAGGTCAGGCCAGGTGAAAAAATTGGTCTGGTGGGCCGTTCGGGTGCCGGTAAATCAACCCTCGTCAATTTGCTGCTCCGTTTTCATGACCTGGACAGCGGCCAGATACGCATTGACGGCCAGGACATCGCCCAGGTCACACAGGACAGCCTGCGCAGTCACATAGGCATGGTCACGCAAGACACCTCTTTGCTGCACCGTTCAGTGCGCGACAACATCACCTACAGCCGTCCTGATGCGCTCGATGCCGACATGCTGATCGCGGCAGAGCGCGCAGAAGCCCACGGTTTTATCCAGACACTCAGTGACCTTGCAGGCCGCACCGGCTATGACGCCCATGTGGGCGAACGCGGCGTGAAGCTCTCAGGTGGACAGCGCCAGCGCATCGCCATTGCGCGGGTAATGCTGAAAGACGCGCCGATTTTGCTTCTGGACGAAGCCACCAGCGCGCTTGACTCTGAAGTCGAGGCCGCCATTCAAAGCAGCCTGAACACGCTGATGCAGGGCAAAACCGTGATCGCCATTGCCCACCGCCTGTCCACCATTGCCGCAATGGATCGCCTTATTGTGCTGGACCAGGGTCGCATCATCGAAGAAGGCAGCCACACCGAGCTGCTGGCGATTGACGGGCTGTATGCGCGTTTGTGGGCGCATCAAAGCGGCGGTTTTCTGACCGACCAGAGCTGACGTTACTGGATAAGTGACTGCAAAAACCCAGCCTCAAAATGCTCGCCGATATAGTCAGCCAGCCCGTCAAATACGGCATCCAGCGTGGGCACCGTCGCACCAAACAGAGCTTGAAGCACGGCAGGGTCTTCAAACAGGCCGTGCAGGTACACACCCAGTACGTTGCCCCTGCCCAGGACTGTTTCACCTTGCCAGGCCAGGTCGTCCGGCATCACCTGATGGGCAGCTCCTGCGCTGGCAACCATGTCTGTGCGAAGCGTGGTCTGGCCGTGGTGAATTTCGTAGCCTGAAACCGCTACGCCGGAGAGTTGCGCCCAAGCCCCATGCAGTGCGCCAAAACTGGTTTTCTGATGACGCACGGTTTTGTTTTCTTCAAACACCGTCACCAACGGCAGCAGGCCCAGTCCGGGCCCGTTGCCGTCAATGCCGTACGGGTCAATCATCGCCTCGCCCAGCATCTGCAGGCCGCCGCAAATGCCCAGCACCGCACCGCCCCGTCCGGCATGCGCGGCAACCGCTTGGTCCAGCCCCTGCGCGCGCAGCCAGGCCAGATCGCTGCTGGTGGCTTTTGAGCCCGGCAAAATGATCCAGTCAGTGCTTGCGAGCCCGGCCAGTTCTGCCGGGCTGCGCACCCACACCAGACGCAGGCCAGGCACATTTTTAAGCGGCTGGAATTCATCAAGGTTGCTGATGCGCGGGTAGGCGATGACGGCAATGGTTTTGGTGACTGCGCCAATGGTTCGGCTCCTGTCGTCGAAAACACCGTCTTCTTCGGGTAGGCCGTGCTGCCACCACATCGGTAGCGTCGCCACCGTGGGCACACCGGTCAGGTCTTGCAGCATCTGCGGGCCGGGCGCCAGCAGCGAGGCGTCACCACGGAACTTATTAAGCACAAAGCCTTTGATCAGCTTTTGCTCTGCCGCATCCAGCATGGCCCAGGTGCCGTAGAGGTGGGCAAAGGCACCACCGCGGTCAATGTCAGTCACCAACAGGCAGGCTGCGTTGACATGCTGCGCCACGCGCATGTTGACGATATCACTTGCTTTCAAATTGATCTCGGCTGGCGAGCCTGCGCCTTCGATTACCACCACGTCGTTCTCAGCCGTCAGCTCATCCATCGCCCGCGCCACCACAGGCCAGACCGAAGCGCTGCGGCCACGCCACTCCATTTTTGACAATTCGGCGTTTACCTGCCCCATCAAAATAACCTGGCTCTGCGTGTCTTTTTCAGGCTTGAGCAATAAAGGGTTCATTCGAACCTCAGGCGTGGCGCCTGCTGCCAAAGCCTGAAAGTACTGGGCACTGCCAATTTCCCCACCGGCAACCACCCGGGCGTTGTTGCTCATGTTCTGGGCCTTGTACGGGGCGACTTTCAGGCCCTGGCGGGCGTAGTAGCGGCACAGTGCAGTGGTCAGCCAGCTTTTACCGGCGCCACTGGTGGTACCTAAAACCATCACGGTTTTTGCTGTCATTTAATGCCTCTGGTAATTTTTTGAGCAAGGTCTTGCCATGCAGTGTGCAGCGCGTATTGAGCAGGGGGCGGCTGCACACTAATGCGCACATAGCCCGGCAAGCCAAATGATGCGGTATCGCGCAGCTTGATGCCCTGGCTGCGCAGTTGCGCCAGCGCTTGCTGCAAGGTCAAACCCTCTGGCAACAGTGGGCGGGCGCAAAAGAAATTGGCGTCACTTGGCAGGCAGTCCCAGCCCAAGGATTGACACAAACCAATTTGTCGGGCTTTCCACTCGCGCAGGGTATGCAGACTGTCTGCCAGCCAGGTTTGAACTTGCGGGTTCACCCACGCCTGCAGCATGGCCACACCATGCGCACCTATGGGCCATGAAGGGCACAACTGCTCAAGCGCCCAAATGTCATCGGCTTCGGCATTGACAGGCGCAATGGCATAAGCAGCGCGCACACCGGTCAAGCCCAGCGCCTTGTTGGGCGTCCAGAGTTGCCAGACGGTTTGCAGCTGTGCATGGGTCAGTGCCAGCGCGTTGCTGAGTCGCAGCGGCTCATAAGCCAGGTCGAGCACAACGGTGGCTGAGGTATCGACCAGCTCGTTCAGGCCGACATGCGCCGCGCCCAGCGGGCTTGAAGGCTCGCAAGCCCAGCAAAGTTGTGCGTCTTTGGCATTAGTAACCACAGCAAGCCGGTGCGCCTGTGCCGCTTGAGCGTAGTCGCCGTAGCTGTGCGGCGGCAGCCAGACCGAATGCGCGCCCTGCTGCGCTAGCCCTGCCGTCATGCGAAAAATAAACTCACTGGCACTGGCCGCTAACAAAACGCGCTGCACATCCACTGCATGAAAGTCGGCCAGTTGCTGGCGCAGCGCAACATAGCGGGCATCGGGGTAGTGACGGGCATCTGCCAGGCTGACAGCAGCCTGAGCGGCAGGGCTTGGCCCGCAAGCGTTGCTGTTGGTTGAAAAGTCGTAAAGCGCAACGCCTGAGCTGTCTGCCCCGCCGTGAGTTCGTTCCAGAGCGCACTGGCTTTCACTCATGTAAAACCTTTTAATGCTATTAAAATATAGCTGCTTGCGCACATAAAAAAAGCGCGACAAGCACTTTTGATCCATATTTTTGGGCTAAAACAGTGTCTGAGGCTTCCGGCGGACGCCCTGATGCATTCAAAACGTAAACGCCGGGCTTTTGCAAACTGACGCCGAGTGCCAAAGCCATCGCCGCCATGGGCCAGCCGCTATTGGGCGATGGCGTCTTGCCCGCTTCAAGCCGCAAGAGTTTCCAGTTAATACCACCTGCAACCAAGGCCAGCAGCAGTGCCGTTAGTCGCGCTGGCAGCCATGACAGCACATCGTCAGCCCACGCTGCCCACTTGCCTGCCCATTCCCAGTTCACACCATTGCGCAGGCCGCGGTAGCCCCACATGGCGTCCGCCGTATTGGCAAAACGGTAAACCGCAGCGCCAGGCAGGCCAAACAGCACAAACCAGAAAATCGGTGCCACGACGGAGTCATTGAGGTTTTCAGCGAGCGACTCGATAGCGCTTTCGCGGACTTCTGATTCAGTAAGGTTTGTGGTGTCACGGCTGACCAGCATGGCCAGGCGCAGGCGGCCGGCGTCTAGTGATTGGTGAAGTGCAGCCTCGACCGCGCCCACTTCATCACGCAGCATGCGCCAGGACAGCATGCACTTGAGCAACCAGGCCAGCGCCAGGAAAAGCAGCGCTGCGTAAACCCAAGCAAGCCCCCAC
>JANOCP010000316.1:0-9856 GCA_031412235.1 Polaromonas sp. | reverse complement strand
GGATTGGCGCTTGGCGTTGGGCAGCTCCAGCGCCATGAAGTTTTTACCGGGAATGGTTTCAATTACCCGAATCGACACCAGGCTGAGCGCGCGCGCCAGGTCTTTGGCAAGATTGACCACCTGCGAGCCTTTGACGCCCGTGGCGGGTTCAATCTCATAACGGGTAATCACTGGCCCGGGCGCTGCTGCGACAACGCGTACTTCAACGCCAAAGTCTTTGAGCTTTTTCTCTATCAGGCGGGAGGTCATCTCCAGCGTTTCAGGCGCTACGGTTTCCTGCCGAATCAGCGCGCCGTCCAGCAAATCAACCTGCGGCAATTTTGAGTCGGGCATCTCGGTAAACAGCGGCTTCTGGCGCTCTTTGGCTACACGTTCGCTTTTGGGAATATCTACAAGCGTAGGCTCGATAAAAACCGGTATCGGATGGTGTTCTTCAATGTCTATGCGTTCATCGATCAGGGTTTCTTCACGCTCGCGGGCAGCCAGTTTGCCAAGGGCAAGATCTTCCGCAATTTCACGCTTTTCACGTCGCGAATCAATCAAATTGGCTATCCACTCACCGACGCGCTGGGCGGTGTGCGCCCATGAGAAACCAAACACACCGGATACTGCAATCACACCCAGTGCGATCAGCACCAGCCCCGAGCCAGCAAAACCCAGCCACTTCACGCTGGCATTGCCCACAAGGTAGCCCAACGCGCCACCCGCATGGTCGGGCAACCGGGCCTCAAACCGGTACAGGCGCGACCATTCGAGTGCGGTACTGGCGGCCAGCAGCAATACCAGACCTGACCAGAACTTGGCGCGACTCATGGATCCGACCTCAGCGCCTGAAAGGGACTCGCCACGCAGCCAGCGCGCCAGCGACGTCAGCCACACCCGGGCACCGGCAGCCAGCAACCACCAGACTGAAAAACCCAAAAGAAAATAACTGGCATCGGCCAGCCATGCCCCCAGGCGACCACCCCAATTGCGGGCAGTTGCAGACACCTGTCCCAAAGCCTGCGTTGAACCTGAAGTTGACCAGGCGGCGTCTTGCGCGGAGTAACTCAATAAAGCTGCCAACCAGAAAATGAGCCCAAGAAGGCCAAGAATCAGGCCCACTTCGTGGGTGAACCGCCTGACAGGGCCAGGGGCAGCAGGCGCGCGGGCACCCCTGCTATTTAAAGTGTCAAGTGAGTAAGTCATAGGTCGGTCAAGAGCTTACCGCAGTTGGGTAAGCGCTTGAGATCGGGGAGGCGGTCGGCCGAATCGGGTGCGCCGGATCAGCCCAGTGAATTCAGGCGCTCTTTAACCAGCATGGAGCCATCACTTCGGGTCTCGATAAATCCGCGTTCTTCCAGGTCCTTCATGACACGGCTAACCATTTCCCGCGAGGCGCCCACCATCTTGGCCAGATCCTGCCTGGACACCTTGTCGCGAATCACGGCATTTCCCTGAGCGTCGGTAACAGCAAACTCAAGCAGCGCACGCGCAACGCGGCCGTATACATCCATCAATGCAAGTGACTCAATTTTGCGGTCAGCCTGACGCAGTCGCTGTACCAGGCCCTTCATGACGGCATATGCCATGGAAGAGTTTTCAGGCAGGCAGCGGGCAAACTCAAGTCGTCCAAGCACCAGTACATCGGTTTGTACCTCTGCGCGGACGGTCGCAGAATGGGGTTCGTTGTCAATCAGGCTCATCTCACCCACATAGTCGCCGGGCTGCATGGTCGCCAGAATCACTTCTCGCCCCCGAGCGTCCGTGGTGATAACCCGGGCACGTCCGGTCAGGATGATGGACAAGGCATTTGACTTTTTACCCTGCTCGACAATGGATTCACCGCGTTTGAAACGGCATTTGACAACCGCCTCAGCAACCGACTCCGCCTGCGCCGCCGTGAGCATTGAAAAAAGCGGCACCCGGCGTATCAGCTCAAGGTTGGACACCATCGTAGACATATATATTTCTCCTCTGACCCCACCACCGGCAGAACCTCAGCGAGTTCATACAATGGCGTTCTGGTTTGCATTCTCTTCAATACATCAAAAGCTCTACAGCCTTCCATGCGCTGACTGTAACTGAGTTGAGATAATTTCCCTATCGGCCTTTCACCATGAAACATTCTAAAGTTCTTATCCTGGGCTCAGGCCCTGCAGGCTACACAGCAGCTGTATACGCAGCTCGCGCCAATCTGGATCCAGTATTGATTACCGGCATTGCCCAGGGCGGGCAATTGATGACCACTACCGAGGTCGATAACTGGCCGGCAGATGTGCACGGCGTTCAGGGACCAGAGCTGATGCAACGCTTTCTTGAACATGCCGAGCGCTTCAAGACAGAAATTATTTTCGACCATATCAACAAGGTTGATTTCAGCAAACGCCCGTTCACACTCACCGGTGACAGCGGCACCTACACCTGCGACTCCCTGATCATCGCCACAGGCGCTTCAGCCAAATACCTGGGTCTTGAGTCCGAAACGACCTTTATGGGTCGTGGTGTGTCGGGCTGCGCAACATGTGACGGGTTTTTCTACCGTGAGCAGGAAGTCTGCGTGGTCGGCGGCGGTAATACTGCAGTCGAAGAAGCGCTTTATCTTTCAAATATTGCCAGCAAGGTTTATCTGGTTCACCGCCGTGACAAATTCAAGGCTGAAGCCATTCTGGTGGACAAGCTTCATGAAAAAGTCGCGGCCGGCAAAATCGTCCTGAAGACTTTCAATACCCTGGAGCAGGTTTTGGGCGATGCAGGCGGCGTCACCGGCGTGCGCCTGAAAAGCACCAAGGACGAGTCAACGCAAGACATCGAACTCAAAGGCTGCTTTATTGCCATTGGCCACCAGCCAAACACCGATATTTTTGCGGGCCAGCTGGAAATGAAGGGTGGCTACATCATTACCAAAACCGGTCTTGAAGGATTTGCCACCATGACCAGCGTACCCGGTGTTTTTGCGGCGGGTGACGTACAGGATCATATTTACCGCCAGGCCATCACCAGTGCCGGAACAGGCTGCATGGCTGCGCTCGACGCCCAGCGTTTTCTGGAACAAAGCGCCTGAAAATTGTGCGCCTGAAGTATTTGGATTAATTCCGATTTCAGGCTATAATCTGAGGCTTCGCTGAGAAACCTAGAAGTTTTTCGCATCCGATTTTATTTTTTACGGAGAGTGCTCATGGCACGCGTCTGTCAGGTAACGGGCAAAGGCCCGATGGTAGGAAACAACGTTTCCCATGCCAACAACAAAACCAAGCGCCGGTTCATGCCTAATCTGCAGTACCGCCGCTTCTGGGTCGAGACAGAAAACCGTTGGGTACGCTTGCGTATTACCAGCGCTGGTCTGCGCTTGATTGACAAAAAAGGCATCGACGCGATCCTGGTGGATCTTCGTGCCCGCGGTGAAGTCTAAGGAGAACCATCATGGCTAAAGGCGCACGCGAAAAAATCAAGCTGGAATCCACTGCCGGCACCGGTCATTTCTATACGACCACCAAAAACAAAAAAACCACGCCCGAAAAAATGCTGATCATGAAATTTGATCCCAAAGCACGCAAGCACGTTGAATACAAGGAAATCAAGCTGAAGTAATTCAGTCTGATTTGCAGCCCAAAGCTGCTTCCTTCAAAACCCGCCATCTCCCTAGAGCTGGCGGGTTTTTTAATGCGCGTCTGCTTTCGATGTGTGCTGGCTTCGTGTTCTTTTGCCTTGTGCACGCTCTTTTTCCAGTTCGTCGCAGCTCCAGCGTCGAGTCATTGGAAATTCTGTCCAGCGGCGCGGCACGATGCCCAGTCGGACTAACTTCAGCTTTCTGATCGTGATCGTGCATATCTGGCAGACAAGAAAAAGCCGCCTTGACGACGCATCGTCAAGGCGGCTTTTTAGTGAATTAAGCGAGACAGATCAGACGCGTGCAGCGCGCAGCTTCATCGAAAACTCGCGCAAGGCCGCAATACCGCTTTCCTCGGCGCGATGGCACCAGGCCTGCAAGTCAACAGCGAGTTGTTCGCGTGATGCAGAGGTTGTCATCCACATCTGGCGAAGCTCTTCGCGCATGGTGACCATTTTGTCCAGTACCGGGTGCTCAGCTCTTGCCTGGGCAAGTTGCGGCTTTGCAGCAGCAGGAACCTTGTCATCGTCACGATGCAACCAGCGATTGGCGGCACGAAGCACCGACGCATCTGCCTTGCGGGCCTGCAGCGCTTCAATTTCAGCTTTGCCAGCACGACGAAGTTCGCGTGCAAAACCTGCCATGACTTCATAACGGTGGGCGATCAGGGCTTCGAGCGTTTTCTCGTCGGCTACGGGCTGGATGGTGCCCAGCTGCAGCTTGGGCGGCACCTTTTTGACAGTAGCCAGGCCGACCCGTTCAAGCGCGCGAATGTAAACCCAGCCAATATCAAACTCATAGGGCTTGACGGAGAACTTGGCTGACGTTGGGTAGGTGTGATGGTTGTTATGCAGCTCTTCGCCGCCAATCATGATGCCCCAAGGCGAAATATTGGTACTGGCATCAGGCGCCTCAAAATTGCGGTAACCCCAATAGTGGCCGATGCCATTAATAATGCCGGCCGCAGTCACGGGAATCCACATCATCTGCACAGCCCACACTGCCAGGCCAGCGACGCCGAACAAAGCCAGGTTGATGATCATCATCAGGCCAACGCCCTGCCAGCTGTAGCGGGTGTACAGATTGCGTTCAATCCAGTCGCCTGGCGTGCCATGACCGTATTTGGTCATGGTTTCCCTGTTTTTGCTTTCTGCACGGTACAGCTCTGCACCTTCCCAAAACACTTTTTTAATACCGTAGGCTTGTGGACTGTGCGGGTCTTCAGAAGTTTCGCATTTGGCGTGGTGCTTGCGATGAATCGATACCCATTCCTTGGTGACCTGGCCGGTACCCAGCCACAACCAGAAGCGGAAAAAATGCGCCGGAATAGCGTGTAAATCCATCGCCCGATGTGCCTGATGGCGATGCAGATAAATGGTCACGCTGGCAATGGTGATGTGTGTCGTCACCAATGCGTATATAACAATTTGCCACCAGCTCGCAGCCAGCAAGCCGTTTGCCAGCCAGTCTACGGCGGCATCAAAAAAGATCATAAAAGTCCTTTAATTAACCTGCACCAGCCAGTTGTTCAAAACGCGTCGTCTTAAGCTGTGTGAGGCGATGCGTGATTGTAAGCCGGGAGCCCCAAAAAACCAAGCGCCAGACAACACCCTTACAGGTGCGGTGGGCCCGTTGAAATTCAAGCTTAAATTGGCAAAATACGCCAACTAATACTCAACTGCCGTCAAATTCACGCTGATTTCTGCCAAACAGCCGCGAAAAATCCATCCGTCCGATGCTTGAAGGGCCACAGGCGCAGGTAAGGCCCGCTACACAAGGTCTCTGCATGTTCAACCCCTAGATGTGTCAATAAAGGCCCTGCTTCAAGGACGTTGAACTCCATATTAGCCAAACCGAAGGCTTCGGCAATGGCTTCATTTTCTTCGCGCAAAATGCTGCAAGTTGCGTAAACCAGCCGTCCACCGGGCTTCAAAAGGCGCGCCGCGCTCTGCAAAATGGCCGTTTGCTTGGCCACCAGCTCTTCAATAGCCTTCGGGTTTTGCCGCCACTTGAGGTCGGGGTTGCGCCGCAGGGTGCCCAGACCGGAGCAGGGCGAGTCCACCAGAACCCTGTCAATCTTGCCCGCAAGCCGCTTGATGCGGTCATCGCGCTCATGCGCAATAGCGACCGGATGCACGTTTGACAGGCCGCTGCGTGCCAAGCGGGGCTTCAGTGCGGCGAGCCTGTGACCAGACGTGTCAAAGGCGTAGAGCCGTCCGGTGCTGCGCATGCTTGCACCGAGTGCCAGTGTTTTGCCACCCGCACCAGCACAAAAATCAACCACCATTTCGCCGCGTTTGGGGTCAACCAGAAGGGCCAGCAGCTGCGAGCCTTCGTCCTGCACCTCGATCGCGCCGCGCGTGAAAGCATCAAGCTTGCCGAGCTGCGACTTGTCTGCCAGC
This sequence comes from Polaromonas sp., assembly GCA_031412235.1. GTDB lineage: Bacteria > Pseudomonadota > Gammaproteobacteria > Burkholderiales > Burkholderiaceae_C > Polaromonas. Next base: position 3,865 of record JANOCP010000316.1, on the reverse strand, counting down.
CGCAAACCCCAGGGTGAATATGGAGTGGCGACGGTTTTAAGACCGGCTTTGGTCAGTTCTTTTTGAATATCAGCGCGCTTTTCTTTAAGCGTGTTGACGCGCAAGTCGAGGCCTGCAGGGGCATTAAGGCTTTCAACCAGGGGCCAAAAATCATCGCCCAACTGCTGCTTGAGTGGCTCAACCAGCCAGTTCGGCAAGTTATGGCGGTGTAATTCCATCAAATCCTCAGGCTTGACCTGATCGCAGCGCTTGAGCCAGTCCATCTCCTGGTCGGTCAGGGCACTTGATAAAAACTCGCGGTCACCCACAAACCCCAGAATGGCCAGCCGACGCTCTGGCGCGCCACTGCCGTGCTGGGCCAGATAGGTATACAGATTTTTCTTGCGCAGCACACCGTAAACGGTTTCAGCCAGCGTAGCCCGCTCACGCGGCCCGAGGCGAAATTCACGGAAATACTTCGACAGCATCATGTCTGCTGGCTGGTCAAATTTGAGAACGTGCTTGAGTAGATCGGAGCAACTGTTGAGTAGGGCGATAGGATGCATAGATGGGGACTTGTCCGCAGGTGAATCCCCTATTGTCCCACTCCACACTTTTTAGATACCCAATTAGCCATGCTTGACACCCTGCCACCCCTGATTGAAACCCCGCCTGGCCTGTACAAACACTACAAAGGCATGCTTTATGAAGTCATTGGTACAGTGCGTCACAGCGAGGATTTGATGCCTATGACGCTGTACCGCGCCCTGTATGGCGAACGAGGACTTTGGGTACGCCCAGCGGCGATGTTTGGTGAAGAAGTGCTGATTGACGGCGTTCGGCAGCCGCGGTTTGCCCGTCAAGCTGATTGAGCACCCGTCTTTACAAGCCAGGGCCGCGGAACCGGCTTTGCCGGGCCGCAGGCGCAGCGGCCCCCTCGGGCTGATCGCTGCGGCTCCAAACCCGCCTGCGCGGGTTTGGACAGCGTGAAGGGCCTGCGCATCTTGCGCTGGCACGTCCAGTGCATTACAAGCAGTGAAAAGCGTGGGGGCCATATCCTGTCGTCGATAATCGCCGGTTATGCCCGAAATCACTGAAATAGAAAAACAGGTCAAGCGCCGCCGCACGTTTGCCATCATCTCCCACCCCGACGCAGGTAAAACCACGCTGACTGAAAAACTGCTGCTTTTCTCGGGCGCGATCCAGATTGCCGGTAGCGTCAAGGCACGCAAGGCCGCGCGCCACGCCACCAGCGACTGGATGGAAATTGAAAAGCAGCGCGGCATTTCGGTCGCCAGCTCGGTGATGCAGATGGAATACCGCGACTGCGTCATCAACCTGCTCGATACTCCCGGTCACCAGGACTTTTCTGAAGACACCTACCGCGTGCTGACGGCCGTAGACGCCGCCCTGATGGTGATTGACGCAGCAAATGGCGTTGAGCCGCAAACCCGGCGGCTGCTACAGGTTTGCCGTGCACGCGGCACGCCGATTTTGACCTTCGTCAACAAGATGGACCGCGAGGTGCAGGACCCGATGACAGTGATGGACGAAATTGAACGCGAACTCGGCATGGCGGTGGTGCCCTTTACCTGGCCTGTCGGCATGGGCAAGCTGTTTCACGGCGTGTATGACAGGCGTGAAGACCGCATGCGCGTGTTTAGCCCCGGTGAAGAAAAAGCCGGTGGCGACGATGAAATTCTGGCTGGTCTTGACAACGCCGAGGCTGCCAAACGCTTTGGCGCAGAGTACGCGCAGGCGCAGGGCGAGATTGAACTCGTTGCGGGCGCCACACCTGAATTTGACCGTGAGCTGTTTCTGGCTGGCAAGCAAACACCGATGTTTTTTGGCTCGGCCATCAACAACTTTGGCGTGCAGGAAGTGCTGGACGCGCTGGTGGACCTGGCCCCCGCACCGGGTGACCGCACGTCCATGCAGCGCGTAGTACGCCCTGAAGAGAAAAAATTCTCGGGCGTGGTTTTTAAAATCCAGGCCAACATGGACCCAGCGCACCGTGACCGTATCGCGTTTTTACGCGTCGCCAGCGGCGAGTTCACGCGCGGCATGCGGCTGAAGGTAGTGCGCAGCGGCAAAGAGCTGCGGCCCAACACGGTGGTCAGCTTCATGAGCCAGCGCAGGGAATTACTTGATACTGCGTTCGCAGGTGACATCATCGGCATTCCCAATCACGGCGTGCTGCAGCTGGGCGATACGCTGACCGAAGGCGAAGCGCTGCAGTTCACCGGCCTGCCCTTTTTTGCGCCTGAGATGTTCCGCGCGGTTGAGGTCGCTGACCCGCTGCGCAGCAAACAGTTGCGGGCCGGCTTGACACAGCTGGGTGAAGAAGGCGCGATTCAGGTCTTCAGGCCGATTGCCGGCTCATTGTTGCTGCTGGGTGCCGTGGGGCAACTACAGTTTGAAGTGGTGGCGCACCGGCTGGAGCATGAATATGGCGTCAAGGCGCGCATCATGCCGAGCAACTTCAACCTTGCGCGCTGGGTGACCTGTGACGACGCCAACGAGCTCAAAAAATTCATGGACGCCAATGCGCACCGCGTCGCACTTGATGCGGTTGACGCGCCGACCTTGCTGGTCGACCACAGTGCTACTTTACGTGCCGTAGAGCAGCAGTGGCCCAAGATAAAATTCCACGCGCTGCGTGAACACGCCGGACTGGTTTTTCAGTCGAAAATGTAGTGTTTTTGGCTCTGAGCCCAATATTTACGGGCATTAGCAGCTACTATCTTTATAGCAAATATAGCGTGTTTACATGAACCACGAACAGGTACTGCAGCGCGTCTTTCTGTAGAAGGCGCTACGGCGTTTGCTCTGGAACCGCGACCGCTGCAACGTTCAAGCGATCCAAACGACGCTTAACCTTTTCAGTCTTGGGGAAATTGCACCTGCGGGTGAGGTGGCTGGTACCCTAGCGATATCGAATAACGCCGAACTGGGGTCAGCTCATGAACGTCAAGCGAATCATCGATTTGGTAGAAAAATCGTTCCTGATACTGATCGCGCTGTTTACTGTGGCGGCAATGGCACAGGAAGTGATGCTGCTGATAGATAACCGCCGGGTCGAACTCAAGGACCTGCTCCTGATGTTCATTTATGCCGAAGTTCTGGGCATGCTCGGGGCTTTTTACAGCAGCCACCGAATCCCCATCACGATTCCGCTTTTTATAGCCATGACAGCCCTGAGCCGCCTGATTATTTTGCAGGGCAAAGAAGGTGACCCGTCAATCCTGCTCTATGAAAGTGGCGCTATTTTGTTGATCGCCATTGCCTGCTGGATTGTGAACCGGCTCCAGTTCAGCGACGGCCCGGATCGTTAGGCCATCCCAAGACGCCCTGAAGCAGTGGCAAAACCGCCGCCGATGCCTGCATCACCCGTTGATAGCAGAAGGGCATTGCTGACAGGTGCCGTGCAAAACCCCACGAGGCAAAAAATCATCTTCGCAGTCACGGGCCAATCTGCAACTGCCTTGGCTCCAGCAGTACGAACTGCGCAAAGCGCCCTTCCTTTCGGTCGCCGTCATCGCTGACGACGACGATGCGCTGCTCGCCATCAATCACAGCCGGGCTGACCCCCTCCGCACGTTCTAGCCCCTGCAGTCCTTCAATGGTGACGCGGCGTGCAGCTGCATCAGCCTGACCGCTCCAGAACCAGAGTCTGAAGTCGTCTTTCTCGCGCGACGTAGGGCCGCTGATCACCAGATAGCCGCCAAGAGAAGCAACGTATGCCAGGCCACGAATCCCCTGCCCGCCCAGGTTCAGCAGTTGAAGCCTGCCGCCAATGACAGGCTCGGCACCTGACTCAAAAACCGCCTCGGGGTTTTCAATGGTGGCAATCGCAGCCCGCTTCAGGGTACGCAGGCTGTGATTG
>JANOCP010000315.1:0-7841 GCA_031412235.1 Polaromonas sp. | reverse complement strand
TGGCCAAAAAGGTGCAGCGTATGATTGCGCGCATCCATGAGTGCCAGTGACAACAGCTCCCCACTAGCACCCCGCATGAGGGGTGAATCAATCAAGCCGGAGGTTGAAGTGGCAGATGCTGAAGGCATGAAATCTGAGGCCAAAATATTCAAGCCTGTTAAGGCTGTCCTGGTAAGCCCGGCAATGGCAGAGGCCAACAACGGCAATTGGCACACCGCGCACCGCTGGGCGCAATTTTTGTCTGGTCATTGTGACATTGTGTTGCTGCCGCACTGGGCGCTATCAGCTGAAATGATGCAATCCGCACCACAACTCATGATCGCCCTGCACGCGCGCCGCTCTGCAGCATCAATACACGAATGGGCCGCCGCCTGGCCTCACAGGCCGCTGGTTGTGGTGCTCACGGGCACAGACCTTTACCGCGACATCCAGACCGATGCTGATGCGCAGCAGTCGCTGGCGCTCGCCAGTCATCTGGTGGTCTTGCAGGAGGCCGGGGTGGCCGCGCTGCCGCCAAAATGGCGTAGCAAAACCACGGTGATTTACCAGTCCGCGGCGCCTTTGAAACCTGCAGTCAAGTCAAAGCGTAAATTCAAGGCGCTGATGGTGGGCCACCTGCGGGATGAAAAAGACCCTTTGACCTTTATGCGTGCGGCGGTACAAACCAGGCAAACCAATATTTTCTTCGACCAGATTGGCTCGCAACTTGACGCCAGTATCGCCATCGCAGCGCAGTCAACAGCAGAACAAACGCCGCACTACCGCTGGATGGGCGGCCTGCCCCGGGCGGCGACGCGCCAGCACATCAAGCGCGCACATGTGCTGGTGAACTGCTCAAAAATGGAAGGCGGTGCGCATGTGATTCTGGAAGCCGTGCAGTCTGGTACGCCTGTGCTGGCCTCGCATATCGACGGCAATATTGGCATGCTGGGCGCAGGCTATGGCGGCTACTTTGAACTGGGCAATCATGCGCAACTGGCGGCGCTGGTGCAACGCTGTGCTGCCGAGCCCGCTTTTTTATCACTGTTGCAAAGTCAATGCGCGCAGCGTGCCCCTCTTTTTGCACCAGATCTTGAAAAGCGCAATGTCATAAACTTGGTGCGCTCTGCCTTGAGCCCGCCACAAGATTTCTGAAAGACCCGTAATGAACGCCCCCGTCACTCTTAAAACCCTTGCCGTTCCCCGCCTTACCAGCCTATCGCACGGGGGTGGCTGCGGCTGCAAGATCGCTCCGGGCGTACTGAGTGAAATTCTCAAAAATTCCAGCAACCTGCCGATCCCAAAAGAGTTGCTGGTGGGTATTGAAACGGCTGATGATGCGGCGGTGTACCTGCTGAACGAGAACCAGGCACTGATTGCCACCACTGACTTTTTCATGCCCATCGTTGATGACCCATATGACTTCGGCCGCATTGCCGCCACCAACGCCATCAGCGACGTGTACGCCATGGGCGGCACACCCATCATGGCGCTTGGGCTGGTGGGCATGCCCATCAATGTGCTGCCACTGGAGACGATTGGCGCGATTTTGCGCGGCGGGCAAGACGTCTGCCGTGACGCAGGCATCCCGATTGCAGGTGGCCACACGATTGATTCGGTCGAACCGATTTATGGCCTGGTGGTGCTCGGTCTGGTGCACCCGTCGCGCGTCAAGAAAAACTCGGGCGCCAAGGTCGGCGATGTACTGGTGATGAGCAAACCGCTGGGGGTAGGCATTTTGTCTGCCGCATTGAAAAAAGGAATGCTGCCGCCCGAAGGCTACGCCAGGATGATTGAAGTAACCACCCAGCTCAACAAACCGGGCATTGCCCTGGCTGCCCTCGATGGCGTACACGCGCTGACCGACATTACCGGCTTCGGCCTGGCCGGGCACACGCTGGAGCTTGCACGCGGCGCAATGGTGCAAATTTGCCTGGACTGGGCGCGCATGCCCCTGATTGCCGGGGTACGTGAATTGGCCGCGCAGGGCTGCGTGACGGGTGCATCTGGCCGCAATTGGGAAAGCTATGGTGCTGAAGTTACGCTACCCGAGGGGTTTTCCGATGCTGATAAAGCCCTGCTCAGTGACCCGCAGACCTCTGGCGGGCTGCTGGTTTCTTGTAGCCCCGATGTAGTGGCGCAGGTACTGGAGATTTTTCACACCCAGGGCTTTGCAGAGGCAGCAGTGGTCGGTGAGGTTAAAGCCGGGGTCGGCGTAAGTGTGACCTAGCCCTCACCCAAGGATTGTTCATTAGGCGGCACTTCGTGCGTATTAATGAACAATCTCGGTCAAAGCCAAACACTTCCGGAAAAATCCGGGAAAACCCTGCACTTATATGTCAGGGTTTATTCAGTGCTGGAGCGTCGCCAAAGAGTAACATTCCCTGACAGGCGCTTTGCACACCACGAGTTCACAGCGCAACGTTACTTAATATCCTTTTTACGGAGAATTCCGTGTCCGCACTCCTCAAATTTGCTTTGGCCACTGACTGGGTCTCTGAACAGCTCGGCAAGATCGCCTCATGGGCAGTTCTGTTTGCTGCCCTGATTTGCGCTGCAAACGCTTTTGTACGCTACGGCTTTGACTGGAGCTCCAACGCGTTCATTGAAATCCAGTGGTATCTGTTTGCCTACATTGTCATGATTGGCGCGCCTGTCGTTTTAAAGCTGAACGAACACGTTCGGGTGGATTTGATTTACGCCAAACTTAAAGGCAATGGCCGGGTGTACATCGACCTGTTTGGTTTGGTGTTTTTCTTGCTGCCGGTGATTGGCTTGCTGGCGTACCTGTCATACCCCTACTTTGTTAAGGCCATGTTTTCTGGCGAAATGTCACAAAACGCAGGGGGCCTGATTCGCTGGCCTGCCATTTTTGCCTTGCCGCTGGGTTTCGGCATGATGTGGATTCAAGGATGCGCTGAAATCATCAAGCGCGTTGCCTACCTCCAAGGCAAGTACGAAATGGACACCCATTACGAGAAACCGCTGCAATAAGCGCTGTTTTATCAAGGCACCGCTTTAATAAAAATCGATTTCAGGATTAATAAAATGCAAATGGAAAATTTCGCGCCGGTGATGTTTGCGGGGCTCATCGTCATCATGTTGATTGGATTTCCGGTCGCCTTTTCACTGTCAGCGCTTGGCCTGGCAAGCGGCTTTTACGCCATCCAGATGGGCTGGTTTCCCGCAGCTTTCATGGGCAACTTGCCCATTTCTATTTTTTCGATTTTGAGCAATGAGCTGTTGCTGGCGATTCCGTTCTTCACCTTCATGGGCACCATCCTTGAAAAGTGCGGGCTGGCAGAAGACATGCTGGACTCGATGGGCCAATTGTTTGGCCCCGCACGCGGCGGTATTGGGTACTCAGTCATCATTGTCGGCTTTATTTTGGGCGCCATCACCGGTACGGTGGCTGGGCAAGTCATTGCCATGGCCTTGATCTCTCTGCCCGTGATGATGAAGTACAACTACAACATGCGCTACGCCACAGGGGTACTGGCTGCATCAGGCACCATCACGCAGCTTGTGCCGCCATCACTTGTGCTGGTTGTTCTGGCTGATCAGTTGGGTCGCCCGGTTGGCGACATGTACAAAGGTGCTTGGGGCCCCTCGCTGATGCAAGTTGCCATGTTTGCCCTGTACACCTTCATGCTGACCCGTATCAAGCCTGCCTACCTGCCTGCAATTCCGGCCTCAGAGCGTACGCTCAATGGCTGGGCATTGTGGAAGAAATGCTTGCGGGGCATCGTGCCGTCAGCCATTTTGATTTTTACCGTACTGGGTTCGATGGGTGGCCTGCCATTCCAGAATTCGGCCATCGCCACACCAACAGAAGCAGGTGCGATGGGCGTGGTAGGTGCGCTGATATTGGCGGCTATTTCTAAACGCCTTTCTGTGGCGCTCTTGTGGGAGGCCATGACCGGCACCATGCGCCTCACCGCCATGGTGGTCTTCATTTTGATTGGCTCCCGCGTCTTCAGCCAGGTCTTCCAGGGTGTCGACGGTGCCAAGTGGGTTGAACATCTGCTGACAGGCTTGCCGGGCGGCGTCACGGGCTTTTTGATTGTCGTGAACGTGTTTGTGTTCTTTTTGGCGTTCTTCCTCGACTTTTTTGAGATCGCCTTCATCATCGTGCCCATGCTCGCCCCAGTGGCCGAAAAAATGGGCATCAACCTGATCTGGTTCGGTGTGCTGCTGTGTGTGAACTTGCAAACCAGCTTCATGCACCCGCCTTTCGGTTTTGCGTTGTTCTACCTCCGAGGGATTGCGGACACGTTGTTTAAAGACAAACGAATCCCCGAGGCGGTTAAATCCAACGACATCTACCTGGGCGCTATTCCTTGGGTTTGCATGCAGGTCATCCTGGTAGGTATTGTGATTTTTGTACCGCAATCGGTGACGATGTTTCTAGACAAAGAGGTCATTGTTGATGTCGATAAAGTGAAAATCGAGATGCCGGCAGAAGAAGTCGCGCCTCCAGCTGCTCTTAAACCGGGCGAGCTGCCTGCCCCAGTCAGCACAGAGCCATTGACAGCAGCAGAGACCGACAAAGCTGCAGAAAAAGCAGCGGCTGACGAGCAAAAGAAGATTGATGATCTGTTCAAGAAATAATGTTGGGCAGTTGCCTTTTAACCGCCGGCAATGATGACGCCTGAGCTATTTACCTTTACCCCAGCTGGCGGGCGGGTTGAGTCCAGCTCTTTTTCTGTACCCTTCAAGGTATTGGCTACGGCGCTGATCGCACCCGCTGTGGCATGGGGCTGGCACATGTGGTCTACGGGCGTGATTGCTTGGACGCTGGCCTCAAGTGGCTGGCTGTTGGCGGCACTGTGCCTGATGCTGTACACCGGCTGGTACATCTACAACGGTAAAACCACGCTGGACAACATCACCCTGGAGCAAACCTGGGTGTGGCACAAGCGGGCGGAGCTGCGTCAACTGGCTTACGTCAAATTGATTCGCATGCGCGGCCTTGAGTGGCTGATTGCGCCGCGCCTGTACACCAAAACCTATGCTGGAAAACTGGCGATTTTCTACGCCTCGTCGCCCGCCATGCTGGCCGAGTTTCAGCGGATGGAAGCAGAACTCAAAGCGCTGCGCGTTCGTCGTTAAAAAATTTTTCTCTTGATAAAACATAAAAAAACCGCGCCATGCGCGGTTTTTTTATCAGGGGTTCAACCCTTAAATTACAGCTTCTGCGCCTGCATGAAGCTGTCAAAACGCGCTTCGGTAAAGCGGAACCAGAGGTTTGAATCAGCGCGGAACTTGGCGTAGTCAGCGTAGATCTTGGCCCACTCCGGGTTCTTGGCTGACAAGTCGCTGTACAGCTGCTGGGACACCTTGAAAGCCTCTGCCATCACATCGTTCGGGAAAGGACGCAGCTTGGTGCCAGCACCAACCAATTGCTTGAGGGCGTTGGGGTTGCGGGCATCGTATTTGGCTTGCATGTCGGTGTGTGCGAAGGCAGCGGCTGACTCCACAATAGCCTTGTTTTCAGCCGACAGTGCATCAAACGCTTTTTGGTTGATGTACAGGTCCAGCTGAGGGCCACCCTCCCACCAGCCTGGGTAGTAATAGAACGGTGCGACTTTGTTAAAGCCCAGTTTTTGGTCGTCGTAAGGACCGACCCATTCAGCTGCATCAATCGTGCCTTTTTCAAGCGCCGTGTAGATCTCGCCACCAGGAATGTTTTGTGGGACAGCGCCCATGGGCTCCATGACCTTGCCGGCAAAACCGCCGATGCGCATTTTCAGGCCCTTGATGTCCTTCATGGACTTGATTTCTTTGCGATACCAGCCGCCCATTTGCGTGCCTGTGTTACCCATCGGAAAGCTGGTCATGCCGTATTTGGCATAAAACTCATGCATTAATTTCAAGCCATTGCCCTGGTACATCCAGGCGGTCATTTGGCGGCTGTTCAAGCCGAACGGAACGGCACAACCGAGTGCAAAGGCTTCGTTTTTACCGAAGAAGTAGTACGGTGCGGTGTGAGCGCACTCAACTGAGCCTTGCTGCACGGCATCGACCACGCCAAAGGGTGGGGTAATCTCGCCACCCGCATGGGTCGAGATTTCAAACTTGCCGCCCGACATGGCTTTGACTTTGGCTGCAAAAACTTCTGCTGCGCCGTAAATGGTGTCCAAAGCTTTCGGAAAGCTCGATGACAGGCGCCAGCGTACAGCGGCCTGTGCATGCACGGCAGGGGCAACCCCTGCAGCCAGCACACCGGCAATGCCGGCATTTTTAATTAGGGAACGACGATCCATGGGTATCTCCTGAGAGGTTTTGAAGTTTGAAATTCACGCTGCATTGATCCGTCGCACCGCCAGAAAAGTTCTCTTTCGAACCCGCTGGCTGCCCGACCGAGTTGCCCATTTTGTCAGCGTTCACCAGAACACTGACCCGGTTTTTACCCGTAGTTTTTACAAATAATCCTGCAGAAAGGCTCACAGTTTTTGCCCCTGCATGAAGCGGTCAAACGTGGCCTCGGTAAAGCGAAACCACAGGTTCTGGTCACCCCTGAACCTGGCGTAATCCGCATACACCCTGGCCCATGCCGGATTGGCGTCCGACAGCTGTGCATACAGCTTCACGGACTCCTTGAAAGCCGCATTCATCACATCGGCCGGAAAAGGCCTGAGCCGGGCACCCGATGCCACCAGTTGTTTGAGTGCCGCCGGGTTTCGGGCATCGTATTTGGCCTGCATGTCCACGTGCGCGGCGGCACTGGCCAGCTCAACCATCGCCTTGAATTCAGCACTGAGTGCCTCATACGCCCGCTGGTTGATGTAAAGGTCAAGCTGCAGGCCGCCCTCCCACCAGCCAGGGTAGTAGTAGTTGGGTGCAACCTTGTTGAAGCCCAGCTTTTGATCGTCATAAGGCCCGATCCACTCGGCTGCATCTATGGCGCCTTTTTCAAGGGCCTGGTAAATCTCGCCACCCGGAATGTTTTGCGGTACCGCGCCCAGCCGCTCCAGCACCTTGCCGCCAAAGCCGCCGATGCGCATCTTCAGGCCCTTCATGTCGGCCAAAGACTTGATTTCCTTGCGAAACCACCCGCCCATTTGAGCGCCGGTGTTGCCGCAGGCAAAGTTGATGATGTTGTAGCCCGCATAAAACTCACGCATGAGCCTGAGGCCGTTACCGTGAAATGTCCAGGCACTCATCTGGCGGCTGTTCAGTCCAAAAGGAATCGCACCGCCAATGGCAAAGGTTTCGTTTTTTTCGTAAAAATAATAAGGGGCTGTATGTGCGGCTTCAATAGCGCCCTGCTGCAGGGCATCAACCACACTAAAGGCGGGTACCAATTCCCCGGCTGCATGCACTGAGACCTCAAACTTGCCACCCGAGACGACCTTGACATGGCGCGCAAAAATTTCAGCGCCGCCGTAGATGGTGTCAAGAGACTTCGGAAAACTCGAAGCCAGCCGCCATCGCACAGGCGCCTGCGCGTGAACGGCAGGAGCAGCAGCGCCTGCCAGAACGCCCGCAATGCCAGCGTGCTTGATGAGTGAACGGCGATTCAACCGGAAGGCTCCAAATCATGTCTTGAAACTGCATGAAGCGTGCTTGTATTGCACGCCGCGTGACGTACCGGGATTGTAAAAATCAGAAGTATCACCCCCACCGGGGTTTACCCTTTGATAGCTGACGAGAAGCTGAACAGTGGTCCCCACGTTCGCTCACTGGCGTGTAGCTCTCTGCCCCTCGGGGGGCTAATTTTTCTTCGGAAGCGGCCCGTCGAAAAATTGCCTCAAGCCCTTCAAAGCGTGGACTCAGGCCACCGACTTCAGCACGACCTTCGGAGCATGGCCAGGCTGCAGCAATGCACCAAAACGCGCAACAATCGCGGCTTCAATGCC
>JANOCP010000314.1:0-3397 GCA_031412235.1 Polaromonas sp. | reverse complement strand
TTCGTGAGCATTCCGATGAGCCTGTGCATTTTGTCGGCCTCAGCATGGGCGGCATGACGGCGCAGGCGCTGGCGGCCAGGCATCCGCACTTGCTCAAAAGCATCACGATTGCCAACGCAGCCAGTTATTACGACGATGCCGCCAAAGCCATGTGGCAGGCGCGTGTCAAAACCGTGCTCGAACACGGCGTTTCAGCAATCGCTGATGGTGCCATGCAGCGCTGGTTTACACCTGAATTCCGCGCCGATGTGGCGGGTGGCGGTGCAGCCCAAGTCGCCGCCCTGCGCGCGCGGCTTGAAAAAACCAGCGCCCCGGCCTATGCCGCAAGTTGTGACGCGGTAGCCAACATCGACTTTCGCGCCAGCAACCAGCACATTGTTTGCCCCGCGCTGGTCATCGGCGGCACGCGCGACGAAGCCACGCCGCTTGAAAAATCACAAGCGATTGCCGACAGCATCAAAGGCAGTGAACTGCGCACGCTTGATGCTGCGCATTTGAGCGCGGTGGAGCAGCCTGAAGCGTTTGCAGCCTTGCTGACTGATTTTTTCAGCCGGGTTAATTAATCGGCTCAGCTAAACCCCTCCCCGCCACGCTACAGAGCTAATATCGGGGCTGAAAAAACTAGGTAATTATGAAAACAGCACTGATCCTGAACGGCCCCAACCTCAACCTGCTGGGCACCCGCGAACCCGCCGTGTATGGCTCGCAAACCCTGGCTGATGTCGAGGCGCTGTGCGTTACTGCCTGCGAAGCGCACAACTTCAAGCCAGACTTTCGCCAAAGCAACCACGAAGGCGTGCTCATAGACGCCATTCAAGAGGCTGGCCGCGCCCAGGCTGCTGGTACGCTGGCCGGTGTGATTCTGAACGCCGGTGCCTATACCCACACCAGCGTCGCCATCATGGACGCCATCAAGGGCTCGGGCGTAACGCTCATTGAGCTGCACATCAGCAACGTGCACGCCCGCGAGGCGTTTCGCCACCATTCCTACATTTCACCAGTCGCCAAGGCCGTCATGGCGGGCTTTGGCGTCAAGGGCTATGCCCTGGCTATTGCCGCGCTTGCCGGCATGAGCTGAGCTGCCCCCAAAAGCATTCAGCAGGCTCAAAGCCATGGCAACCGAGCCTCTTTTTCCGGTAGATGAGCGCGAAGTCGAGTTCAGCGCCATTCGCGCGCAGGGCGCGGGCGGGCAAAACGTCAACAAGGTGTCCAGCGCGATTCATCTGCGCTTTGACATCCGCGCCTCGTCATTGCCTGATGAAGTCAAGGAGCGCCTGTTAAGCCTCAGCGACAGCCGCATCACGCTCGACGGGGTGCTGGTCATCAAGTCACAGCAGCACCGCACCCAGGAAATGAACCGCAGCGCCGCACTGGCGCGCTTGCAAGAGGTAGTTGACGGCGTAGCCAGCCCACCCAAACCCCGACGCGCCACCAAGCCCAGCTACGGGTCCAAACAGCGGCGGCTTGAAGGCAAAAGCCAGCGTTCAGAGATCAAGACTTTGCGCGGCAAGGTAAATGACTGAAACGGGCTTGTAGCGGTCGCTAGAACGTGAATTTCATGTGAAAAGTGCCTGTAGCCCAATGATTACGGTTATAGGTGGCTATAAATTTAGTAGCGAAGTGAATGCCGCTCAAGTCACCGTATAGCGCCCCGGCTTATGGTTAACCCACAAAAACATGCTCATTAGCACCGCAGCCAATATTGACCAGAGCACGCGCTCTGGCGTGACCACAAAAAGCGCCAGCATCACCACGGTCGAATCAATCGCCATCTGTATCTTGCCCGCGCGCCAGCCGTGCTTTTCTTGCAGATAAAGCGAAACGATGGTGGCGCCGCCCAGGCTGGCACGGTGGCGGGCCAGAAACAGGCAGCCTGTGCCCAGCAGCAGGCCACCCACCACGGCGGCGTATGAGGTGTAAACGCGGGCAATGTCAAACACCCGGGGTGACAGCTCGGTCAGAAGCGACAGCAGGGCAATCGCCAGAAAGGTCTTGATGGTGAACTCGCGGCCCATGCGCTTCCATGAAAACCAGTAAAACGGCAGGTTGATGGCAAAAAACAGTTTGCCAAAGCTGATGCCGGTAGCGTAGTGCAGCACAAAGGCCAGCCCGGCAGTGCCGCCGCTCATCAAGCCAGCCTCGTTAAACATCACCAGCGCCAGCGACACAAATAGCGTACCGGTAAAAATGCCCTGCGCATCGTCGAACGGGGTATGGCGTACGGGAGGGGAGAGTTTCATGAGGGATGGTCTGGAGGCATTGACCAAGTGCGCAAGAAATGCGCCAAGGGATAAGACTCGCCTCTGCGCGCTCACGGTAACTGACGGTTTGACGATCACCTCGAATGCTGTCAAACTAGTCAGCTAACTAGTTTGATTGAGGTGATTGTCATGGATGTATGGCCTGTTCAGGATGCGAAAGCACGGTTTAGCGAGTTTTTGGAGGCATGTCTTTCACAGGGGCCGCAGATGGTGACCAAACGCGGGGTAGAAGCTGCCGTGCTGGTGCCTGTGCAGGAGTGGCGACGCATGCAGTCGGCTGCGCGGCCTTCTTTAAAGCAATTGCTGCTTTCCGATCAGGCGCGTGTCGATGTGCTGGTGCCACCCCGTGGGCAGGCCAAACGCCGCAGTGTTCAGGCGATGGACTGACGCATGTATCTGCTCGACACCAATGTAGTTTCTGAACTGCGCAAACCACGGCCTCACGGCGGCGTGCTGGCGTGGCTTGAGTCGGTAGATGATGCGCAACTGTTTTTGTCAGCCGTAACGCTGGGCGAAATTCAGGCGGGTATTGAACTGACGCGTGAGCAGGACACCGAAAAAGCTTTTGAGATCGAAGCCTGGCTGCAGTTAGTGGCCGTCAGCTACAACGTGTTGCCCATGGATGCAGCGGCATTCAGAACCTGGGCCAAACTGATGCACAGAAAGTCCGACACGCTGTATGAAGACGCACTGATCGCAGCAACAGCGCAAGTGCATGGACTGACCGTTGTTAGCCGCAATGTGGCCGACTTCAAGGCGCTGGGGTTTGAGGTGTTTAATCCGTTTGTGACGGGTTGATCGGTGGTCACCAGTTCGGGTGAAACACAATTCTTGACGCTGTGTGATCTAGTAAATTGACATAGTCATATTTTTCAATCACAGGCAAAACTTGGATGCAGGTGTGCGTGGCCGATTCGGTTTTATAGCGGCGGCGCACCTACGCTTTCGAGATAAATGGCGAGAGCCAATTCTTCGGCAGGAATCTCTGAACAACCGGCGGATCCGCAGTAACCGCTCTGGTCCCGAAGCTGCGCGACCACCGATACTCCCTTGCTGTTTCGTTGATGGATATTCACGCCCCGCTGGACAAGGAATTTGCCCATGTCAGGTGTGCGCGCAAAAAAGAGACAGTTTTG
>JANOCP010000313.1:0-26761 GCA_031412235.1 Polaromonas sp. | reverse complement strand
TTGTCTCCTTGATGTTGTTAAAACTCGCAAGCCGGGTGAAAACCACTCAGTTGCTATTAATTCAATAGCTGCCTAAACCCGATCTAATTGGGCTAGCAGCATATTTGATTGAACTTGACTGAAATAATACCCAATATTTAGCGTTCTATAGTGAGGGCAACCCCCATGCCGCCACCAATGCACAGGCTGGCAATGCCTTTTTTGGCATCACGGCGCGCCATCTCATGCAGCAGCGTGACCAAAATACGGCAACCAGACGCACCAATTGGGTGGCCAATCGCGATTGCGCCGCCATTGACGTTGACCTTGCTGGTGTCCCAACCCATTTCCTGGTTGACAGCACAGGCCTGTGCAGCAAAGGCTTCATTGATCTCCAGCAGGTCAAGGTCTTGCGCCTTCCAGCCAGCCCTGGCCAGCGCCTTGGTTGACGCAGGTACCGGGCCCATGCCCATGTAAGCGGGGTCAAGACCGGTGGTGGCGTAGCTAGCAATACGGCCCAGCGGCTTGAGGCCGAGTTCAGCGGCTTTTTTGGCGGTCATCACCATCACGGCGGCAGCGCCGTCGTTCAGGCCAGACGCATTGCCAGCGGTCACACCGCCGGCCTTGTCAAACGCCGGGCGTAAGCCAGCCAATACTTCGGCGTTGGTTTTGCGATTGATAAATTCGTCTGCGGCAAAAACAATCGGGTCGCCTTTTTTCTGGGCGATTGAAAATGGCACGATTTCGTCCTTGAACTTGCCTGCGTCCTGGGCGGCAGCGGCCTTGGTCTGACTGGCCAGCGCAAGAGCGTCCTGCATGGCACGGTCAATGCCGTATTTTTTCGCCACGTTTTCGGCTGTGATGCCCATGTGGTACTGGTTGTAAACGTCCCACAGGCCATCAACAATCATGGAGTCAATCATCCTCCAGTCGCCCATGCGCTGGCCGTCCCGCGAGCCGTTCAGCACGTGGGGCGACAGGCTCATGCTCTCCTGACCACCCGCAATCACGATCTCGCTGTCGCCGGTGGCGACCGATTGCGCCGCCAGCATCACGGCCTTCAGGCCAGAGCCGCATACGGCGTTGATGGTCAGGCCAGGAATGCCCTGCGGAAAACCGGCTTTCAACACCGTCTGACGCGCAGGGTTCTGGCCGACACCGGCGGTCAGCACCTGGCCCATGATGACTTCGCCAATCAGCTCAGCAGACAGGCCTGAACGCTCCAGCACGGCCTTGACCACTGCAGCGCCCAACTCGGTTGCTGGCGTTTTCGCAAGTGAACCGCCAAATTTGCCCACTGCAGTGCGGCCAGCTGAAACGATAACGATGTCTTCCATGATTTTTTCCTTGTTATGGGTTGGGTAATACGTTTTTTGATGAATCGGGGAATCAGGCTTTTGCCTTCACATAGCGTCCAGGCGCCGCCTCTATGGTTTTGTGTTGACGGCTACCGTAAGCTTTGGGCGCAGCAATCTGTTTGCCCGCATGGCCCTTGAGCCAGTTTGACCAGTCGGTCCACCAGCTGCCGGGGTGCTCGGTGGCGGTTTTAAGCCAGTCGGCCTGCGCTGGCGGAAACTTGTTCGCCGGCAGCTTGTCGTTGGTCCAGTAGCTACGCTTGTTTTTTGCTGGCGGGTTGATAACGCCAGCAATGTGGCCCGACGCTCCCATGACAAAACGCTTTTTGCCAGGAAGGTGCTGCGTGGACGCATACGCGCCACCAATGGGCACGATATGGTCTTCTCTGGAGCCATAGATGTATATTGGGCTGTCAATTTTGCTCAAGTCAATTTTCTGTCCGCATACCTTCAGCTTGCCCGGCTTGATGAGGTTGTTCTCAAAATAAGTGTTGCGCAGATACCAGGCGTAAAACGGGCCGGGCAGATTGGTGGAATCACTGTTCCAGTAAAGCAGGTCAAAAGGCGGCGGTGTCTCGCCCTTGAGGTAATTGCCGACCACGTAGTTCCACACCAGGTCATTGGGGCGCAAAAAACTGAAAGTTGATGCCAGGTCTTGCCCCTTGAGCAAACCGCCCTGCCCCATTTCAGATTCGCGCTGACTGACCGTGCTTTCGTCAATAAAAATATCCAGAATGCCGGTATCGGTGAAGTCAAGGAGCGAGGTCAGCAGCGTCACGCTGGCGGCTGGTTTTTTGCCCCGGTCGGCCAGTACCGCCAAAGCGCTGGCCAAAATGGTGCCTCCCACGCAAAAACCCAGGGTGTTGATGGTTTTGGCACTGGTGATTTCCTGCACCACCTCAATGGCCTTGATGGCGGCAAGCTCGATGTAGTCGTCCCAGGTTTTGCCTGACATGGACTCATCAGGGTTGCGCCAGCTCACGACAAAGGTGCGGTGTCCTTGCGCAACTGCATAGCGGATCAGCGAGTTTTCGGGTTGCAAGTCAAGAATATAGAACTTGTTGATGCAGGGCGGCACCAGCAGAAAGGGCTTTTCGTACACCTTTGCGGTGAGCGGTTTGTATTCAAGCAGCTGAAAAAACTCGTTCTCAAACACCACCGAGCCTTCAGTCGTAGCCACGTTTTTACCGACTTCAAACAGCGTTTCATCGGTCATCGAAACATGGCCCTGCTTCATGTCATGCAGCAGATTGGCGATGCCCCTGGCAATGCTTTCGCCCTGCGTATCGATGGCTTTTTTCTGTGCTTCGGCATTCAGGCCCAAAAAATTGCTGGGCGCCGACGCCGCCATCCATTGCTCGACAGCAAAACGTACACGGGCTTTGGTTTTGGCGTCGCCCTCAACGGCCTCGGCCATGCCCATCAGGGTGCGGGCATTTAGCAGGTAACTTGCAGCTGCGAATTTGGAAACCGGGTTCTCGTTCCAGGCGCTGGCTGAAAACCGTTTGTCAGACGCAGCAGGGATTGCCGACCCGGCTTGCAGGCTCTGGTTCCACAAGGCGGTGGCATCGTCGAGGTAAGTCTTCTGAATTTGCTGCAACTTGGCCGCATCAAAGCTGATGGGCGGGTGCGCCGCAGTTTTAAACGCTGACATGTCGATCTGCGGAAACCCGGCTGGCCCGCCTTTACCACCTGCAGTAACCAATGGGCTGACGCCAAACGCCCCCATGGCTTGTTGCATGCCCGCACCAAAGGTCTCTTGCAGCTGTTGGGCAGCTTTGGCCCAGTTTGCGTCAGAATTCATGAAGTCTCCCGGTTCGTATGGAGTCCTGGTGACTCTTTGTTGCCTGTATTTTCGCAGTATTTAGAGTGATTTCTCTAAGTAGCTGCACTAAGTCCGACTTTTAACCGCTCCTTAACCGCATTCGCTGAACCGCCTTTTATGTACCTTGTTGTTATCGCCTGGATTTATGTCGTGCTCATGATGAGTGTTGCCGAAGCCACCAACAGCACCGGCACCGTGCTGGGGGCAATGATCACCTTCGTAATCTATGGGTTGGCCCCAGTTGGATTGGTGGTTTACCTGATGGGTGCACCGTCGCGCAGCAAGGCAATTAAAAAACGCGCCGCGCAAGAGCTCGCACAGCGCGCAGAGTCGTTAGCGGCAAACTCAATTGACATGTCAGTCGCGCCAGATGCAGGCAGCCATGCGGCCGGTGGTGTTGAAGCCGTTGCCGGTGCTACCAGCATCACGCCGGTGCGAAAAGAACCTTGACGGGTTGCCCACCGTGCACCAGGCGGCGCTGCTGTCGTTGCCGTAAATTTGCGTGATGCCCAGGGCCTGCAAGCGCAGGCGTGCCAGCCCTGCCAGATCAGCCAGGTATTTGCCAGACCCGACGGCAACAAAGCATTGCGCAGCATCGTTATGGGTATTTTCAAACGCCGCCTTGACTTCAGGGCCCACTTCAAAAGCAGACGGGCCTATGCAAGGCCCCAGCCACGCGATTGTCTTATCTGCTATGCTTTTAATAGCTGGTGATAGCCGTAATACCTGGGTAGAAGCACTAAACGACTCAAAAAATGCCTCAACAACCGCCTCCAGCACGCCGCCGGCTGCGCCCTGACCCGATCCAGCAAGCCCTCGCCAGCCCGCATGGGCCGCAGCGACCACCGCGCCATCTTCGGTCGTCAAAAGCACAGGCAGGCAATCAGCCACCATGATGGTGCAAGCCAGCTTGCGCTGCGTCGTCACGCAGGCATCAGCCACCAAGCCATCAAGCGTTGCCAGGCCTAGCTGTTCAACCCCTACGCCATGCACCTGCTTTAAAAACACTGGGCGGCTGGCGATGACGTGTTGCAGCGCGCCGCGGTTGGTTGCCACGCGTTCAGGCATGTCGCCCACGTGATCGCCCAGGTTCATACTGTTCCAGGGCGCGTCGGAGCAACCGCCTGCCCGCGTAGTGAAAACTGCATTCACACTGGCAGGTGCTGGCCAGTCGGGAATCAGCCAATCGGCATGCATGGCGACGGGTTCAAGTCTCAAAATCAGGACAAGCGCTGGGCTGCGCCTTTTGAAAGGCTGGTAGCGCCATGCAGGCGTCGTAAGCCGCCATGGTGCGCGGCAAGTCGCTCAGGTCAGTGTCAAAACGCTTCGCATTGAAGATCTGCGGCACCAGGCAGCAGTCGGCCAGAGTGGGCGTGTCGCCATGGCAAAAAGTGGATGCGGGCAACTGGGCTAGTTGCTTTTCAAACGCGACCAAGCCCTCACGGGTCCAGTGGCGATACCAGGCGTTTTTGGCCTCGTCTTCTACCTTGAGTTCTTGGACCAGGTACTTGAGGATTCGCAGGTTGTTGATCGGGTGAATGTCGCAAGAAACCGATTGCGCCAGTGCGCGCACTTTGGCACGGCCCAGTGCGTCAGAAGGCATGAGTGCAGGCGCGGGGTGTTTTTCATCAAGATACTCAATGATGGCCATCGACTGCGAGAGCTGTTGGCCGTCAATTTCCAGCAAAGGCACCAGCGTGTCGGCAGACAAGTCCACATAAGGCGGCTTTTTGTGGTCTCCCCGTCCTATATGCACGGCAACGTAGTCGTAGCGCAGCGCCTTGAGTTCAAGCGCAATACGGACACGAAAAGACGCTGATGAGCGAAAGTAGGAATGAAGTTTCATGCGTAAAGCATAAACGCAAGTGGGGGACTTTTGGCAATCGGTCGAGCCACGAAACTGACACCCTCAATTAGGGAGAACCCGGCAATGGCCCCGGAACGAATCAGGGAATAGTTAAAAAACGATTTTCATCAAGTAAGCTCCGCTGCGAGACAAGGCACATCAGGCTAATCAACAAAAGCGAGGCAACACTTGACCCCAGCAAATGCCCCCCACACCCCAAACTTTGCCAGCCAACCCTGGCATTCAGCCTACGCCCAGGCAGGTATAACCCCCACTCTTCCGGCCTTGGCGCACCAATCTCTGGCAAGTCTGGTGCAGCTTAGCTGCGACACGTATGCCAAACAGACCGCGTTTACGTGTGTCGTTCCCAATGGCATGAACGGCTCGCTGAGTTTTGCCCAGATCAATGAGCAGTCTGATGCATTTGCCGCTTACTTGCGCGAAACCCTCAAGTTAACTGCTGGTACCAGAGTGGCAGTGCAAATGCCCAACAGCCTGGGCTACCCGGTAGCTGCGTTCGGCATATTTAAAGCAGCCTGTGTTTTAGTCAATATCAACCCGCTGTACACCGTCAGCGAACTGGTGCATCAGCTGAAAGACAGCGGCGCTAGCGTCCTGGTTATTGTGGACATGTTTGCCGGTAAGCTGCCAGAGGTCATGCGTCAAACTGGCATCAAGCACGTTGTGATAGCCGGTGTGACAGAATTTTTTCCTGCGATTCCCAACGCGATTGTCCGCACGGTGCAAAAGGTCTGGAACCAGGTGTTGCCACCCATCAAGGTTTCGCACATACGGCTGGGCAAAGCACTGAAAATCGGGCGCGCAGGAATGGCGCAGGGCCAGATTAAAAATTATTGGCAAAGCGTTCGCCCCGGCGACACCGCAGCACTTCAGTACACCGGCGGCACCACGGGTGTGAGCAAGGGCGCCGTGCTAACCCACGGCAATTTGCTGAATAACGTAAACCAGATGCTGGCGATGGGTGCAACCCACATGCTGCCCGGAAAAGAATGCGTCTTAACCGCTTTGCCGCTGTACCATATTTTTGCCTTTACAGCGAATTTGCTTGGCTTCCTGTCGATTGGCGCACGGAACATCTTGATCCCCAGCCCTAGGCCCATCGCTAATTTGCAGCGCGCTGTTGAAAACTATCCTCTGACCTGGATCACTGGCGTCAACACTCTCTTCAACGCGCTCTTGAATGAAGAGTGGTTTGCAGCCTATCCGCCCAGGCATCTCAAAGCCTCCATTGCGGGCGGTGCCGCACTGCACGGCGCTGTCGCCAAACGTTGGGTAGAGGTGACCAAGACGCCGATTGCGGAGGGTTATGGTTTGACTGAAACGTCACCCGTGGTGAGTTTTAACCCGCTGCGTGGTACGCCACGCCCTAACTCCATCGGTATTCCTACCCCCGGCACGCACGTGCGCCTGGTTGATGAGCAGCACAACGATGTGGCTGTTGGTGAGCCGGGCGAGATTTGGGTCTCTGGCCCACAAGTCATGCAGGGTTATTGGCAACGACCTGATGAAACCACGCAGATTTTGCGGGACGGCTGGCTCGCGACGGGTGATGTGGCGGTAATGGATGCCACCGGTTTTATGCGCATCGTGGACCGTAAAAAAGATATGATTTTGGTGTCAGGCTTTAACGTCTACCCAAATGAAATAGAAGACGTGATTGCGCGCTTGGCCAATGTTCTTGAGGTTGCTGTCATTGGTATGCCCGACAGCCGCAGTGGCGAGGCGGTAAGGGCGTATGTTGTGCAAAACCCTGAAGTGAGTACACCTCTGACGGCCGAGCAGGTCATCGCGCATTGCCGCTTGCACCTGACGGATTACAAAATTCCCAAGTCCGTCAAGATCAAGGACGAACTGCCAAAAACACCTGTGGGCAAAGTCTTGCGAAAAGACCTGAAAGCCGAAGCAAAAGCAGAGCTCCCCGTGGCTGCTTAAAACACCCGATTAGGCGCCGAATCACCGATATTTTTCAGGGCAAAAATTATGCTGACAGAACTTGAAACCAAACTGCTGGGCGTGCTGATGATGGTCATCATGCTGGGGATGGGCGCGTCCCTGACCTGGCGCGACTTTATGCTGTCGTTTCGCAAGCCCAAGGGCATCTGGATTGGCTTGCTCTGCCAGTACGGTGTGATGCCGTTGCTGGGCTTCACGCTGGCCATGGTGTTGGCCTTGCCGCCCGCCCTGGCAATTGGCCTGATTTTGATGAGCTGTATGCCGGGAGGCACGACATCGAATATCTTTACTTACTTCAGCAAGGGCGTGCTGGCGCTGTCGATTGTGATGACTTGCGTCTCAACCCTGCTGGCGCTGGCGGCTGTTCCGGCGCTGTTGGTGTTTTACCCCAAGCTGGCGGGCATCGCTGGCGAGTTTCAAATCCCGGCGGCCAATGTGGCGCAGGTACTGGCCATCATGCTGATTCCCACTGTCATTGGCATGGTGGTGCGCAAGCTCAACGCCAACATTGGCGCGACGATTGAGATGATTGGCAGCGGCCTGGGCATTGTCGTGATTTTGTTTTTAATTGGCAGCTGGGTACCGCGCAACTACCAGTTGCTGTTGTCAACATCATGGACGGTTTACTTTGCGGTCATCGGGCTGGGTGCGTTTGGTATGGCTCTGGGTTACGCCACGTCAAGGCTTTTCAAACAAGACAAAAACAGCGCACGGACCATTTCGCTGGAGATTGGTATTCAGAACGGCCCACTGGCAGTGCTCATCGTCACATCGAGCCTGGCCGGCGCGTTGCAGCAAGAAGTGTTGCTGGTGCCGGTGTTGTATTCGCTGTTTATTGTGCTCATCAGCACGGCTGTCACGATTTATTTCCGGCGTTTGACTGACGCCGAGAACAAGGCTCGGGACAGGTTCAAAGAAGGTACCCTCAAGGCAGCTTGAACGAAATCGCCTGCGCGACTGCCAAAAGAGTTTGGCAAAGTTACGATAGTCATGATCTGTAATTCAGGAGTTATGCCATGACAACGTTCACAACACTTAAAAACCACCAGGTTCGGCTGGCCAGCCGCCCCGTCGGCCTGCCAACTCGCGCCAACTGGAGCTTTACCGAAGAACCCGTTGCCGAACCCGGCTCCGGCGGCGTGCTGGTCAAAACCCTTAGCCTGTCGCTGGACCCAGCCATGCGCGGCTGGATGAACGAAGGTAAAAGCTATATTCCGCCGGTTGAAATCGGTGCCGTCATGCGCGCCGGTGGGGTAGGCAAGGTGATTGCCTCGCAAAACCCGGCTTTTGCGGTGGGCGACTACGTCAATGCCGGGTTGGACGTTCAGGAGTACTGCCTGATCCCGCAAGAGCAGATCAAGCGCAGCGGCATGTTCAAGATTGACCCCCGCCTGGGCCTGAACACCTGGCTCAACGTACTGGGCATGCCCGGCATGACCGGCTTTTTTGGCCTGATGGAAGTCGGCATGCCCAAAGCGGGCGAAACCGTAGTGGTTTCAGGTGCGGCGGGTGCGGTGGGACAAACCGTAGGCCAGATTGCCAAAATCAAGGGATGCCGCGTAGTTGGTATTGCAGGCGGCAAGGCCAAATGTGACTGGGTCGTCAACGAACTGGGCTTTGACGCTTGCATAGACTACAAAAATGGCGACGTGCGCAAGGGCCTGAAGGAACACTGCCCCGATGGCGTGGACATTTACTTTGACAACGTGGGCGGCGAGATTCTTGACCTGGTACTGGCCAAAATCAACCGCAAGGCACGCATCATTATTTGCGGCGCCATCAGCCAGTACAACAACACCACACCCGTCAAGGGCCCGGCCAACTACCTGTCGCTGCTGGTAAACCGCGCCCGTATGGAAGGCATAGTGGTGTTCGACTACGCTGACCGCTACCACCTCGGCGTAGCCGAAATGGCAGGCTACCTGAAGGCTGGCACCATGAAGAGCAAGGAAGACATCGTGGTCGGGATTGACACCTTCCCCGAAACGCTGCTCAAGCTGTTTAACGGTGAAAACTTTGGCAAGCTGGTGCTGCAGGTGGCCAGCGACGACTGAAGGCATCCATCTGGCAGCGAGGCCTGCTTATTTAGCCTCGCGCACCAGACGGATTGCACCGGGTGCATTGCGGGCTGCTTCTCCGGCGCTACCTTCGCTGAATGCCACGTACATGAAATAACCCGTCCCGACGCTGCTGGATGACCAGAAGCGCGCCACGGGTGTGGCCGGAAACACCACCGGGTCAATCGCGGCCTTGCCTACATCGGCCTCACGCACAGCGACGATGCTTGACAACTCTTTCATGGTCGGCAAGCGCCAATTTTGCCCCTCAATGACCGCTGCCTTGGCACGTGCCACAGCGGCAGCCTGAGTCACAAACACCGCCTGCCCGACACAGGTTTTGCCTTTCCAGCTCATGCCTTCTGCACAGCGCCGCCAGGTCAGGCCGGTTTTGCTGTCGGTGACCTCCTGATTGTCAGCTGAGGGGGTGTAGCGCTCCTGCGCAAAAGCCTGGGTTGAAACCAGGCCCGCCAGGCACAGCATGAAAACCGTGGTCTTTTTTGATTCAAACATTTTTTATCTCCTGATCAAGGCCAGGCTGACCGCCTGGCGTGCGGGAATGCTAAACGCCTTTACCAGCCTTGCAATACAGGGATGCTACTTACGCTGAAATGACTAACAATGTCGTAAAGACGACGCGGACGCTGCCAGATTCAAAACGGTGTCTTGCCGCTTTATGACTAAAAGTGTCACTGAGTCCAAACTTGTATATATCGCTTGACTACCTTGCTCACCCTGGCGCACAGCACATGAACAAAGAACAAAATGAGCTTCTCACCCGCATCACCCCGGGCACCGCCTGCGGGCAGCTGTTGCGCCAATACTGGCAGCCCGCCGCGCTGGTAGATGAGTTCAACCCCGCGCTGGACCCGCGCATGGCGCTGCGGCCCGTCAAGGCGGTCACCCTGCTTGGCCAGCACCTGGTGCTGTTCAAGGACGCCTCGGGTGCCTGGGGTTTGCTGGACCGCGGCTGCGCGCATCGCGGTGCCGACCTGTCGTTTGGCCGCCTTGAAACAGCAGCACAGGGCGGCGGCCTGCGTTGCCCCTTTCATGGCTGGAAATTCGCTGCCGATGGCCGCTGCCTCGAAACGCCCGCAGAACCCGCCGGAAGCAAATTGTGCGAACGCATCAGGCAGCGCAGCTACCCGGTAATTGAAAAAAGCGGCGTGCTGTTTGCGTGGTTAGGCGATGAAGCTTTGACGCCTCCGCCCTTCCCCGCCTTTGACTGCTACACCGCCCCCACCACGCACAGTTTTGCCTTCAAGGGCTTGTGGAACGCCAACTGGCTGCAGGCTTTTGAAGTCGGCATTGACCCTGCTCATCCGTCGTTTTTGCACCGCTTTTTGCAGGACGAACCCCTGGGTGAGATTGGCGACAACCTTGCCGGCAAGCAGTTCAGAAGCGCCAGCGCGGGCACGCTGGATGGGGAGCAATGGCCCATGACGCGCATCATGCGCGAATTTGCGCAGCCTGACATCAGTTTTGACAACAAGCCCTGGGGCCTGCAGCTCACCACCTTGCGCCGCATGACTGAGGCGCTAACGCATGTGCGCGTCACGCAGGCCATCTTCCCGGCGACCTTTGTGATTCCGCTGTCAGAGACCATGACCATCACGCAAATGCATGTGCCGGTCAATGACACGCAAACCTACTGGTATTCATTCTTTACCAGCTTTGCTGCGCCGCTCGACAAGGAAGCCATGCGCACGCAGCGCCAGCAGTTTATTGCCCTGCCCGACTACATCCCCAAGGCGGGTCGCCATAACGGCTGGGGCTTTAACCCGGAAGAGCAGATGAGCGCCACCTACCTGGGCATGGGTGAAGAAGACATCAATGTGCATGACCAGTGGGCCGTTGAAAGCATGGGCGCGGTCCAGGACCGCACACGCGAGCACCTGGGCACAACTGACAAGGTCATCATGGCCAACCGGCGCGTGCTGCTCAAGGCCATAGGCGCCGTGCAAAACGGTGGTGTGGCGCCCGGCATTGCAGACGCAGCGCAGGCTGCACAAATGACCGGGCCAGATACCGTAGACGGCATCGCACCTGCGGGTGAATGGTCTGACTGGTGGCAAAACACAGCCAAAGCCAAACGTGATGCTGCAGCCTGGGTCAAGGCCCTGGAGCCCTGATGGCCACCTTCGCGCAGCAATGCGGCATTCATGACGCGGCGCGTCAGGCCGCAGTAGCGCAAACCGCTGCGCTGATTGAAGCCAGCGGGCTTGAGCTGGTGCGCTTTGCCTGGTGTGACCTGCACGGCATGCTGCGTGGCAAGACGCTGGTAGCAGGCGCAGCCGCGCAGGCCATCGACAACGGCGTGGGCATGGTCAGCACGCTGCTGCTTAAAGACAGCTCTGACCGCACGGCTTACAAGGTGTTTGAAGCTGGCGGTGCTGCCGACCTGCCAGGTTTTGAATGCGCCAGCAATGTTTTGCTTCTGGCAGACCCTGCCCGCTTCAGGCTGCTGCCCTGGGCCGACAAAACCGGCTGGCTGCAGTGTCAGAGCTGGTTTCCTGATGGCCAACCGGTTGAGCTGGACACTCGCCGTGTGCTCCAAACCGCACTGGCCAGACTGGCGGGTTCAGGCTACGGCATGAAATGTGGGCTTGAGGTGGAATTTCATATCTACAAGCTCAATGCTGACGGACTTGAAAATCAACTTGACCCGCAGCAAGCCGCCTGGCCCGGCCCAGCGCCTGGTGTCAGCATGATTCACCCCGGTTATCACCTGTTGTCAGAGCAATGGATGGACATGTGCGAGGAGCCCATGCGCATCGTTCAGCACACGGCGCAGGCGCTGGGTTTGCCGCTGTTGTCACTTGAAATCGAGCTTGGCCCCAGCCAGGTTGAAGCGGTTTTTGAAGCCACTGATGCCTTGAGCGCAGCTGACAATATGGTGTTGTTCCGCAGCGCGGTAAAGCAGGCACTGCGGCGTGCGGGCTACCACGCTACGTTCATGTGCCGGCCACCCTTTCCCAACATCATGTCCAGTGGTTGGCATTTGCACCAGTCACTGGTTGACATCAAAAGCGGTGAAAACCTGTTCAAACGCGAAAGCCCGGCCCCAGGCACGACGCCGCTCGATGCGCAGCACACCGTGTCAGAACTGGGCGAGTACTATCTGGCCGGGCTGTTGGCGCACGCCCAGGGCATGACGGCGTTTTGCACACCGACCATCAACGGTTATGAGCGCTTTCGACCGAATGCACTCGCACCACAGTCGGTAGTGTGGGGGCGCGACAACCGGGGTGCCATGCTGCGCGTGGTGGGCCAGCCGAATGACCCTGCTACGCGTATTGAAAACCGCATTGGCGAGGTGGCAGCCAATCCCTACCTGTACGTTGCCTCGCAGATTTACGCCGGCCTTGACGGCGTGACCCGGCAACTCAAGGCACCGCAAGCCACTGACTCACCTTACGGCACCGAGGCGCAAAAATTGCCTGGCAGCTTGAACCAGTCACTCCAGGCCCTGCACAATGATGCGGCGCTTGTTGAAGGGTTTGGCAGGCCATTTATCAACTACTTCAACCGCGTCAAGCACGCTGAAATTACCCGCTATGCCGACGCACCAGACAAAGACGAATGGCAGCGACGCGAGTATTTCGGCCGCATCTGACAATAATCTCTTCACCATGAGTCAGAAAATCACTATTAATTTCATAGCAGCTGATAGCCGATCTGTTTTGGCTACAGGCAAGATTGGCGCTACTTTGATGGAAATTGCAGTCTCTGGCGGTGTCGACGGCATTGCCGCTGACTGCGGCGGGCTTTTGACCTGCGCTACCTGTCATGTTTTTTTGCCAGAAGCCTTTGCAGCGCAGGTCCCACTGCCCGACGCGGAAGAGCTGTCCATGCTGGCCTTTACCGCCGTGCCGCAAAAGCCCAACAGCCGCTTGAGCTGCCAGATCAAATTGACGGCTGCACTCGATGGTTTGACGGTAGAGTTGCCAGCTACGCAATATTGAACCACCCGCTTACCAGAACCACAGGACACTTCATGATTCTTGAACTCGCCGACATCCGCATCCACCCCGGCCAGCAAGCCGCTTTTGACGAAGCCATCAAACGCGGTGTTGAAACCGTGATTTCAAAAGCCAAAGGGTTTCAGGGCTACAAGGTCAACAAAGGCATTGAAAGCCCGGAGCGTTACATATTGCAAATTTTTTGGGCAACGCTTGAAAACCACACCGTGGATTTTCGTCAGTCCGCTGCTTTTGCCGATTGGCGCGCCATCGTTGGGCCATTTTTTGCAGGCCCGCCTGTGGTCGAGCATTTCGATTTGCTGGCTAAATCTGGCGCATAGCCAAACAGATAGTGACAGGGCCTAGCGGGCCGCGTCTTCATGCCCGGCAACCAGCTTGCCCAGCAATGCAGCCAACTGCGTCCGCTCTTCGACGTCAAGCGGCCCCACGATGCGCTGCTGGGCCTTACCGACAGCACGCTTCATCTGCAGGGCAACCTTTTCGCCTTCCGGTGTGGTCCACAGGAGCTTGCGGCGCTTGTCGCCTGGGTCGGCCTCGCGTTTGACCCAGCCCTTGGCCTCAAGGCGGCCAATGACCGAGCCAAAAGTGGCCGGATCAAAGGCCACCCGGCCTGACAGCGTGATCTGGTCTTCACCGGGGTCGTCCATCAGTGCATTGAGGATGGCAAACTGCACCGGGGTAGCATCAAATCCGGCAGTTTCCTCCATAAAGATGGCAACTGCGAGCTGCTGCGCCCGGCGAATAAGATGCCCTGGGGCTTCAACGAATTTAAAACTTTTTGCCATAGACTGAGTTTAAGGGAGTCAGCGCCAGGCCAGACGCAGCTCTTTGGGTATGCACACCCAAACCGATCAGGGTATATACCGACTCCCTACATAATAAGTATACTTATCATTAGACATGGCACAAATCCCGCAGAACCAGCACGCACTTCCCATCCTTATTTCTGGTGGCGGCATTGGCGGCCTGGCCGCCGCGATGGTACTGGCGCAAGACGGTTATGCCGTTAGCGTGCTGGAGCAGGCCGAAACCTTCGGTGAAATCGGTGCGGGCATCCAGCTCGGGCCGAATATCTTCCGCATGTTTGACTATCTGGGCCTCACCGAAGTCATCAACCGCGTGGCTTTTTTCCCCACCGGACTGGGCATGAACGATGTGCGTACCGGTGAAAAAGTGGTGCGTGTGCCGCTGGGCGATGTTGCCCGTGCAACCTACGGCTTTCCGTATGGTGTGATCTACCGGGCTGACCTGCATCAGGTGTTTCTGAACGCCTGCAAGGCCCAGCCCAATGTGACGTTGCGCACCAATGCAAAAGTCGAGTCGTTTGACCAGACGGCTAACAGCGTTACCGTGACTCTGGCCAATGCAGAAAAAGTCGAAGGCAGCGCGCTGATAGGCGCTGACGGGATGTGGAGCAAGATTCGTGAAGCGATTGTCGGCGACGGCAAACCGCGTGTATCCGGCCACATTGCCTACCGCGCCGTGCTCAAGCGTGAAGACGTACCCGCACACTTGTGGAGTGATGATGTAACCCTGTGGGGCGGCGAAAAAACCCACCTGGTGCACTACCCGCTACGGCGCGGCGAGCTGTTTAACCTGGTGGCCGTTTTTCACAGCAACAAGTATGACGAAGGATGGAACACCTTTGGCGACACCGCCGAGCTGACCGAGCGTTTTGCCGATGCCTGCCCGCAGGTCAAAGAGCTGCTGGGCAAAATTGAAACCTGGAAAATGTGGGTGCTGTGCGACCGCGAGCCCGTCAAAAACTGGACCGACAGGCGCGTCACGCTAGTAGGCGATGCCGCCCACCCCATGCTGCAATATCTGGCCCAGGGCGCTGGTCAGGCGATTGAAGACGCCGTGGTGCTGCGTGAGGCCCTGCGCTCTACCCGTGGTGACTTGCAAAAAGCCTTTCAAAAGTACCAGCAGGCGCGCTATTTGCGCACTGGCCGGGTTCAGCTCACGGCGCGTTTTTATGGCGATATTTACCATGCGGCCGGCGTACAGCGCGAGCTGCGCAACCAGATGTTTCAGGGCGGCACCGAGAGCGCCGGCTTTGCCGGGCTCAAGTGGATGTATGACGGTATTGAGCCGTCCAGGCTGTTCAAATAAGGGTTTACCTCGCCCGCCTTATATGGACAGAAAGATGGACAGAAAGATGGACAGAAAGCTGAACTTGACAACCACCCGCCAGCCCCAGCCAATCCTGATCGCTATATTATTGATAGCTAGCTTTGCCCATTCTTGTTGGGCAGGGGCCTTAAATGACTCAAAGAAATCTGAAAAAGAGGCTGTATGGCCTACCCGGCCGGTCAAAATTCTGGTGGGCTTCCCCGGCGGCTCCTCGCCTGACCTGACCGCACGCACGCTGGCCGAGCCCTTGTCCAGGGCGCTGGGCCAGCCGGTCATTGTTGAAAACAGACCCGGTGCGTCGGGCAATATCGCTGCCGACATGGTCGCCAAGGCCACTGACGACCACACGCTGGGCATCGTCATCAACGGCAACCTGACGTCCGCCAAACTGCTTTACCCAAAGTTGCCCTATGACCCGGCCAAAGACTTCACCCCTGTCTCGCTGCTGACCACAGCGCCCATGGTGCTGGTGGCACCGGCTGGCCAGAGCGAAGGCGCTGGGTTTTTTGCTGCCGCGCGCGCAGGCGGTGAGCGCTGGAACTACGGCTCGGTTGGCACCGGATCGCTCGCCCATCTGGGCATGGAGCTGATCAAAAGCCGTAGCGCCGGTTTGCTGCCGGTGCATGTGCCTTTTTCAGGCAACCCGCAGGTGGTCACTGCCCTGCTGGGCGGGCAGATCCAGATGGCGCTGATGGCTCCGGGCGTGGCCATGCCGCAGGTCAGGGCTGGCAAGCTCGTTGCAATCGGCATCACCAGCGGGCGCAGCGCCCTGCTTTCCGATGTAGCCCCGCTGGCCGATACCCGTGAGGCTGGCCTGAAAAATATCAGTCTTGAAGTGTGGAACGCACTGGTGGGCCCGGCGAATCTGTCAAAAGCGGCGCAAGCCCGGCTGGGCATTGAAGTGCCCCGCATCATCCGCGATGCAGACACCCGCCAGAAACTGTTCAACCAGGGCTGGCAAGCCGTGGGAACCTCGCCCGAAGGCTTGAGGACTCGCCTGAAAGAAGAAACCGCCACCATGGGCAACATCATCCAGACGCGCGGCGTCAAGCTTGAATAGCCAAACACAGCAGGGAGACACCATGGACATGACACCACCGCCCCAGTCGGACTCAAGCATCGACGGCATGGACGCCAACACCGCCGCGCGCAAAAGCTTTTACAACGCCATCGCAGCGCACAGCATGACGCCGCTATGGGAGGTGCTGCACGCACTGGTACCGCAGTCCCCGAGCACGCCCTGCCAGCCGGCACTCTGGAAATACGCCGACGTGCACCCCTACCTGATGCAGTCAGGCCAGCTCATCACCGCTGAAGAGGCGGTGCGCCGTGTGCTGATACTTGAGAACCCCGGCTTGCCAGGCCAGTCGTGCATCACCCAGTCGCTGTATGCGGGCTTGCAGGTCATCATGCCCGGTGAAGTCGCGCCCAGCCACCGCCACACGCAAAGCGCGCTGCGCTTTGTCGTTGAAGGCAACGGTGCCTACACCGCCGTTGACGGCGAGCGTACACAAATGAAACCTGGCGACTTCATCATCACGCCTAGCTGGACGTTTCACGACCACGGGCATCAGGGGCGGGCCGAAGTTGACGCGCCCGTGGTGTGGCTTGACGGGCTGGACATCCCCATGCTGCGCTTTTTTGACGCGGGCTTTGCCGAAAACGGCACAGTAAAACAGCAGGAAGTCACCAAGCCAGAAGGCATCAGCAGCCAGCGCTACGGTGCGAATATGCTGCCAGTACGTTACAACCCGCCTTTTGGGCAGACTTCACCTATCTTCAGTTACCCCTACGACCGCACGCGTGAAGCCCTGCATGAGCTGGAAACCCACGCCGACATCGACGCGTGGGACGGCGTCAAGCTGCGTTACGTCAACCCCGCCACGGGCGGCTCACCGATGCCGACCATGGCCACCTTCATGCAACGCCTGCACGCCGGGTTTGCAGGCAAGCCGTACCGGCAAACCGATGGCGCGGTGTTCAGCGTGGTTGAGGGCTCGGGCAGCGTCACCCTGGAACGCCACGGCCAGACCTGGACTTTCGAGTTCGGCCCGCGCGACCATTTTGTGATTCCGTCGTGGCACACTGCGCAACTGCGCTCTACGCAAGGCTGTGTGCTGTTCAGTTTTTCAGACCGCCCGGTGCATCAGGCCCTGGGCATACATAAAGAGGAAAGATTGTCATGAGTTTTGTATTTACCCCTCCTGCCACGGTGTCGGTGCCGGTTATCGGTACCCCAGACCGGTTTCCGGTGCACCGCATTTACTGCGTGGGCCGCAACTACGAAGAGCACGCCAAGGAAATGGGTTTCACGGGCCGCGAGCCACCGTTTTTCTTCCTCAAGCCCACAGACGCCATCGTCGCTGTTGAAGCGGGCGGCACGGGCAGCATCCCCTACCCCAGCCTGACCAAAAACCTGCACCATGAAATCGAACTGGTGGTGGCCATTGGCACGGGGGGTAAAAACATTTCTGCCGCTGATGCACACAAGCATATTTTTGGCTACGCCGTGGGCCTGGACATGACGCGCCGCGACCTGCAGGGCGAGATGAAAAAAGCCGGCCGCCCCTGGTGCATCGGCAAGGGTTATGACCACTCTGCCCCGATTGGCCCCATCACCCCGGTGGCACAAGCAGGCGACGTCAACAACGCTGAACTGTATGTGCAGGTAGGCGGCAAAGACCGCCAGCGCAGCAATGTGTCCAAACTGATCTGGAACGTTGCTGAAACTATTGAGCATCTTTCAGCCGCGTGGGAACTGCAACCCGGCGACCTGATTTACACCGGCACCCCCGAAGGCGTGGCAGCAGTCGTCAGCGGCGACACCATGGTGGGCGGCGTGGCTGGACTGGGAACGCTGACTATCAACGTGCTTTGAAGTCGTCTTGAAGTCATCCAGCTTTGCGAGTGTGCAGGCTGCTTGCGCGATAAACGCACAGCAGCATTAATCATCGCGCAATTACACTGGCAGCTCGGGGTTATCCGCCTGACCGCGCAGGCCGTGTTTTCAGATAATTGCCCCACGCGCTGGCCGCCTGGTGCTCCCTTATTGCCCCATTCCCTAGAGAAAAACTGGCAGGAGATTATTTTTGAAAATACTTGAAAAGCTGGCCAAACTCTGCGCCATCATCGCCGGCGTTTTGTTGACCTGCATCACCCTGATGACCTGCGCCAGCCTGATTGGCCGCAACACCACTGGTGACTCCATCGTCGGTGCGTTTGAACTCACCGGCGTCGCGGCGGGCGCTGCGATTGCGCTGTTCATGCCGCTATGCCAGCTGCGTCGCGGCAACATCATCGTTGACTTTTTCACCGCCAAGATGAGTCATGCCGTGAACGACAAGCTGGACCGCTTCGGTACGCTTCTGCTGGTGCTGATTTTTGCCCTGCTGGCCTGGCGCACCACGCTGGGCGGGCTCAATGTCTATTCAGCAAACTCCGAAACCCAGATCATGGGCTTTCCCGAATGGGTGGTGTATGCCGCCATGGTTCCACCCTTCGTCCTGACCGGCCTGATAGCCCTGCACCAGACAGTGTTTGGGTTTGCCTCCAAAGATACTGCCGAGACCGCAATATGATTCCGTTTTCAATTCGATACGAGATCAGGCGTGAAGCTGCAGAAGGTGCTGTAGCACGGCAAAGCGAAGTAACAACAGATCGTATTGAAACGGGAATGGAATGAGTTCATTGAGTTTGACTGTGTTGATCTTCGGCAGCATGCTGGCCCTGATGGCGGTACGCGTGCCGATTGCCGTCAGCATGTTTGCGGCAGGCGCCATCGGCTACGTAACGCAAACCGGCTGGGCACCGTTTGCCAGTTTTTTGAATACCCAGGCCTTTGCGCGCTTTGCCGGTTATGACCTGTCGGTGATTCCGCTGTTCATCCTGATGGGTCACTTTGCAACCAAGGGCGGTATCAGCAAATCGCTGTTCGAATTTGCGGCGGGTGTCATGGGCCGCTTCAAGGGCGGGCTGGCCATGGCTTCGCTGCTGGCCTGCGCTGCGTTTGGCGCCATAAGCGGTTCATCGGTTGCCACGGCGGCCACCATCACCGGCGTGGCCCTGCCCGAGATGCAGCGTCACGGCTATTCTGGGCGCCTGGCTACAGGCACACTTGCAGCCGGAGGCACCCTGGGTATTCAGTTGCCGCCGTCTATCGTGCTGGTGATTTACGCCATATTGACCGAGCAGAACATCAGCAAGCTGTTTGCCGCAGCCATCATTCCCGGCATCATCGCGATGTGTGGCTACATGATTGCCGTAGCCATATTTGTACGTGTCGTACCCGGCCAGGCACCTGACGTTGAAGCTGGCCGCGAAGGCGTCACCCTGCGCTCGGTCTTTGGCGTAGCACCCATCGTCCTTATTTTCATGCTGGTTTTTGGCGGTATTTACGGCGGGTTTTTCACACCGACTGAAGGCGCGGCCGTAGGCGCTGCGGCAACGTTTTTGACAGCCCTTCTCAAAGGCGAGATGACGCTTGACAAGTTCAGGGAGTGCTTTTACGGCACCGCAGTTAGCGCTGCGATGATTTTCCTGATCTTTATCGGTGCTGACCTCATGAACTCGGCTTTGGCCCTGACGCAAGTGCCCAACCAGCTGGCCGCTGTGGTGGGCAGCTGGGGGCTTTCACCGCTGATTGTGGTGGTGGCGATTCTGCTTTTTTACGTGTTGTTGGGTGCAGTCATGGACGAGCTGTCGATGCTGCTGCTGACCATCCCGATCTTTTTTCCCATGGTCATGGGGCTGGACTTTGGCATGTCCAAAGAGTCGGTGGCGATCTGGTTTGGCATCATGGTCTTGATGACGGTAGGTTTCGGCCTGATAGCACCGCCAGTCGGGCTCAATGTGTACATCGTCAACGGCATGGCCAAAAACGTGCCCATGGGTGAAACCTACCGGGGCGTGATGCCGTTTTTGATCAGCGACGTTATCCGCACCATCCTCTTTCTTTTCTTTCCCATCATTCCGCTTTGGCTTGTGGGATTTATCAAGTAAAGCCACGCCCCCATTGACTAGGGGTAAGTCCCGAAAACCGCAAGCTGTCATTACCGTTAACTTATCTACTACAGGAGACCTTTTAACCATGATTCAACGTCGTACCCTTTTGAAATCAGGCGCAGCCGCAGCACTGGGCGCACCTGCCCTCTCGGGCATTGCCCAGCAGGCCGTCACCCTCAAGTTTCATACCTTCATGTCGCCTTCGTCCAACGTGTGGCTGGGCATGCACAAGCCGTGGATGGAGAAGGTCGAAAAAGAGTCCGGTGGCCGCATCAAGTTTGAAGGCTACCCCGCCATGCAGCTGGGCGGCACGCCCGTGCAGCTGTATGACCAGGTCAAAGACGGTGTGGTTGATGTCGTCTGGACCCTGCCCGGCAATACTGCTGGCCGGTTTCCGCGTATTGAGGTGTTTGAGCTTCCCTTCATGATGAACAACGCTGAAGCCACTTCAAAGGCTTATTGGGAATATGTGCAGACCATGGCACCGGATGAGTTCAAGGACACGCAGGTTCTTGCGCTTCAGGTGCACGGCCCAGGCGTGATTCACACCGTAGACAAACCCGTGAAGTCAATCGCCGACATGCGTGGCCTCAAGCTTCGCGGCCCCACCCGCCAGGTTACCAAGCTGCTGGGCGTACTGGGCGCAACGCCAGTCGGCATGCCGCTGCCGGGTATTCCTGATGCATTGAGCAAAGGCACCATCAATGGCTGCGTGATTCCATGGGAAGTCGTGCCTTCCGTCAAGGTTAACGAGCTGACCAAATTCCACGCCGAGTTTGACCCCGCTGGCGGCAGCCTGTACACCACCACTTTTGTCATGGCCATGAACAAGGCCAAGTACAACTCGCTGGCACCTGACCTTAAAAAGGTGATTGACAACAACTCCGGCATGGCCACCTCGGCCTGGTTTGGCAAAACCCAGCAGGGCAACGACGTACCGGGCCGCAAAACCGCGAGCGACCGCGGCAATACGATCTACACCGTCAGCGTGGCCGAGGCGCAAGACTTCCGCCGCAAGGCCCGTACGGTTGAAGTTGAATGGGTTGAAGACATGAACAAAAAAGGCTTCGACGGCAAAAAACTGCTGGACACCGCTCGCAGCCTGATTGAAAAGCACGGCAAGACTGGCAAGGCTTGATATATTTTTTGGCCTGATTTTTGAGGTCATTTTGAGGTCATCATGAAAACCGGGTCAAGCCCGGTTTTTTTACGCCCATTGCACCAGTTTTTTAACAATATTGGCTCTATGCCCAATGAGTACGGCTATAGTTAGCTATATTTTTAATAGCAAATTTCTTCTGGCCGTACAGCACTACAGTTGCCTGGGTGCACGGCATTTTGAATCTGGCACCACCACTCAGCCCGGCAAGGCATGCGCCCAGTCCAGCAGCTGCGTTTTGAACTCTGCCACCGCAGGAGCAGCATCAGCGCTGCGCCACAGCACGTAAACGTCGCCATTAAGTGGGATCTTCTGGCTGGCGTCCGCCTCAAGGCTGCAAATGGATACCGAATCGGCCCGCAGCAGCGCCATCGACACAGGCACCAGCGCAACGCCCAGGCCAGCGGCCACCAGATTTAGCGTAGCAGGTACTTCAACCACTTGCTGCACGATGCGCGGCGCAAAGCCTGCCTGCACGCAGGCGTCAAACATGCGCGCTGCAAAGGCAGATGAGCCCAGCCGCAAAAATACAAAGTCTTCGTCCCTGAGGTCTGCCAGCTTGAGCTTGCTGCGCGCCGCCAGCCTGTGGCCTGGCGGCAGAGCCACCACCACCGGGTCACGCCAGAGCAGCGAAGCGCTGATTTGCCCGTCACCTTGCGCACCACCCTGAGCATCCGTCATCGGGTTACGTGAAACGCACAAATCGAGTCGCCCATCGCGCAATGCCTGCAAATGGTCGGCTGGCGTCATCTCCTGCAAGGCCACTTCCAGGTCTGGGCGCTGCAGGCGAAACTGCTGGATGAACTTGGGAAAAGGCCCCAAAAAGTGTGAGCCCGCCAAGCCCACCTGCACCCGGCCCTGCAAGCCGCTGGCCACGCGCTGCACATGGCTGCGCGCTTCATCAAGCCGGGCCAGCACGGCCTGGGCGTGCGGCAAAAACGCCTTGCCCGCTTCACTTAGCACCACGCTGCGGCTGGTGCGGTTAAACAGTCGCGCACCCAGTTCGGCCTCCAGGCTGGCGATCTGAAAACTCAGGGGTGGCTGCGACACATGCAGCTTGCGTGCGGCGCGGGTAAAGCTCAGTTCAGTGGCTACAACAGTGAAATAGCGTATCTGGCGCAGTTCCATGGGTGGCAGGTCTCATTCAGTAAATTAGCCAAACTTGATTGATTCGATTCCAGTATGGATCTATCTCTATTATGTATTTGCAAGTATGAATGAAAGCGCTAAAAATCACCGAAATAAAACTCAAAGAACCAAAATAAATGCCACAAACCCCAGCCGCGCCCGCCAGAAGTTTTCGCGTGGGCCTTATCGTGCCAAGCTCCAACACCACCATGGAGACTGAAATACCGGCCATGCTGCGCGCGCGTGAAGCCGTATTGCCCGAGCGCTTTACGTTTCACTCCAGCCGCATGCGCATGAAGTCAGTCACCAAAGAAGAGCTGAGCGCGATGGACCGTGACTCTGACCGCTGCGCACTTGAGCTGTCAGATGCCCGCATGGACGTGATGGGCTACGCCTGCCTGGTCGCCATCATGAGCATGGGCAAGGGTTACCACCGCGAATCCCAACGCCGCCTGCATGAAGTGACAGCCGCCAACGGCGCGCCAACACCGGTCATCACCAGCGCTGGTGCCCTGGTTGAAGGCCTGCAGGCCATAGGCGCAAAGCGCGTGTCCATCATTGCACCGTATATGAAGCCACTGACGCGCATGGTGATTGACTACATTGAAAACGAAGGCATTGAGGTGATTGACAGCATCTCGCTTGAAATCCACGACAACCTCGCCGTGGGCGCGCGCGACCCCAAAGCGCCTGCTGAGCTCTACAAGCAGCTCAATGTCAAAGGCGCTGATGCCATCGTTGCCTCAGCCTGCGTTCAGATGCCGTCGCTGGCCTCAGTTGAGATGATTGAAGCTGCGAGCGGGCTACCGGTGGTGTCAAGCTCGGTTTGCACGACCTATGCCATTCTTAAAAGCCTGGGGCTGGAGCGCCGCGTACCGGGTGCCGGTGCGCTGCTTTCAGGCCGCTATTAATTTCAAAAAAACGGAAACTTAAAATGACCACCTTCACACACCCCTTCACCCACCCCTTCACACACCCCGTAACACACCCCATTGCAACGCGCAAATTCATGGTGCTGGGCACTGCCGCCCTGGTTGCCACGCTAGCCGCAGCGTCCTTCACAGGCGCGGCGCTGGCGCAGGGCTACCCCACCAAGGCCATTACGCTTATCGTTCCCAACCCGCCGGGCGGCTTTGTGGATGCGTCGGCCCGCATACTGTCTGACTCACTGGCCAAGGTCACCAGCCAGTCGGTGGTGGTAGACAACCGTGGCGGCGGTAGCGGCAATGTGGCCTACCAGGCGGTAGCGCGGGCCAACCCCGATGGCTACACCCTGCTCAATTCATATTCGGCTTACCACGTGGGTAACCCCAACCTGACACCCAAGCTGCCATGGGCGCAAAAAGACTTTGTGCCAGTAGCCCTCATCACTGTGGCTACCAACGTGATTTCGGTTCACCCATCGGTTCCGGCCAACAACCTGAGCGAATTCATCACCTACCTCAAGGCCAACCCGGGCAAGCTCAGCTATGCGTCCCAGGGTAATGGATCGCTGTCGCACATCGGCACCGAGATGTTCAAGCTGCAAACCAAAACCAGCATGGTCCATATCCCCTACCGCGGCTCTGGCCCGGCCCTTCAAGATGTGTTGTCAGGCCAGGTGCAGGTATTCATCACCACGCCACCGTCAGTCATGGGCCAGGTGCAGGTGGGCAAGCTCAAAGGCCTGGCAGTAGCCGGCAAAACCCGCCATCCAGGCCTGCCAGCCATACCCACCACGGCAGAAGCGGGTTTGAAGGGTTTTGAGCTTGAGGCTTGGGTCGGTATTTTTGCGCCAGCCGGCACGCCACCTGACATCGTGAGCAAGCTTAGCGGGCAGATCAAGGCTGCACTTGAGCTGCCAGAAACCAAAACCCGCGCTGACGGCGCCGGTGTTGAGCTGCGCTACATGGCACCCGCTGCGCTGGACGCACTGGTCAAGCAGGAAACAGACTTCTGGGCCAAGACCATCAAGACGGCAGGCATCAAACCTGAGTAAATCCGGGTAAGCGGCATGGCAGCACGCATGGGCTGTGCAAAAACCGGGCTTGACCCGGTTTTTTAATTACATTTATAGTTAAATATGTTCCGTGCCCATAGATTTCGGCTGTACATTGCTATATTTATAATAGCAATTTAACTTTTGGGCGCATGACCCCAAGGCTGCAAATAAAGGCGAAACCGCTACACTTGGCCAGATGCATCGACCTCCCCCAAAACACTGCCGAGTCTGCGGAACCGCACTGGTCTTGCGCCTCCCAGATGACGGCGACACCAAAGAACGCGCCGTTTGCCCCGCATGCAACACCGTGCATTACGAAAACCCGCTGAATGTGGTGGGTACGGTGCCGGTTTGGGATGCCAATGGCAAGGGCGAGAACGTGCAGGTACTGCTCTGCAAACGCAATATCGAGCCGCGCCGGGGAAAATGGACGCTTCCTGCCGGCTTCATGGAAATGAACGAAACCACAGCCGAAGGCGCAGCCCGTGAAACCGACGAAGAGGCCGGTGCGCAGTTTGAAATGCAGGGTCTGTTCAGCATCATGAACGTGGTGCGGGTCGGACAGGTTCACCTCTTTTACCGCGCAAAACTGCTGAGCACCGAGTTCAACCCGGGTTATGAAACCATGGAAGCTCGCCTGTTTACAGAGTCAGAAATCCCGTGGGACGAGCTAGCCTTCAGGACCGTCAAGGAAACCCTTGAACGCTACTTTGCAGACCGGCGAAAAGGGCAATTCGGCATCCATACGATGGATATAGCCTGACTTGCGCCATCGCTGTCACCTTGCTGCATGGATGAATTGAAAGCCCTTCAATCCCTGGGTTTGGTTCTGTCCAGTCCACCATAAACCGTACCCATCAGATGCCGGGTCGTAGTCCGAGATATCTGGACCCTTTGCGATTTTCCAATGGGTATATGGCAGCCGCTGATCGCATGAATCTTTCGTACGCTTCTACACGTTGTATGGTTCCACACGTTCTAAATCAGATATGGTGAATTACGGTTTCATAACTGATTAATCAGTTATAAAGGAACAAAACTCAGGGCTTTACAGGGCAGCAGGCCCATGAGAAGCCATGAGTAACGACCCCGCCAAGCAAACTGGAGTAACAGCATGCGTTTAGCAAAGCCCTCGATCATGTCCATACTCGTCGCCTGCGGCGCCTTGAGCACAGCCATTGAAAGTGCGTATGCGCAGGCGAGCTACCCGCAAAAACCCGTCAAGATCGTTGTTCCCTTCGCCCCTGGCGGTGCTTCCGATATTCTGGCACGGACGCTCGGCCTCAAGCTCGCCGAAAGTACAGGGCAGCAATTCATCATTGAAAACAGGCCGGGGGCGGGGGGTACTCTTGGCGCCGAGATCGTTACCAAATCTGCGCCGGATGGCTACACGCTTTTGTTGTCTGATGTATCAGTCTTGACCATCGCCCCGCGCCTGTACCCCAAGCTCGGGTACACATCGGAGCAGTTGACTCCGGTGGTGAACCTCGCAACCTTCGCCCATATCCTGATTGCCTCGCCGACCAGCTCGCTAAAAACATTCGGCGATGTACTTGCTCAGGAAAAGGCCAGGCCGGGAAAATTCAATGTGGCTTCGTCCGGCAACGGCACCAGCACGCACTTGACGATCGAGATGGTCAACCTTGCTGCGTCGACTCAGCTTCAGCATGTCCCCTACAAGGGCGGCGGTGCTGCACTGACCGACGTGATGGCTGGCCAGGTGGATTTGATGTTTATCGGGACACCGCCCGCGATGCCACTTATCCAGTCTGGCAAGCTTAAAGCGCTAGCTGTAACAACGTCCAAGCGGATGGTGGCCTTGCCGCAGGTGCCCACGGTTGCAGAGTCGGGGCTGCCGAGATTCGAGTCGGTGGCTGCCCAAGGCTTGTTCGCGCCGGCGGGAACGCCTCGCGAGGTGGTCCAGAAACTGAACTCCGAAGTCGTCCGCATCATTCGTCTTCCAGATGTGCGCGCGAAATGGGACCAGATTGGCGCGGAGCCTGTGGAAGATACGCCGCAGCAGTTTTCTGGCTGGCTCGCCGCTGAAGCCGACAAGTGGGGCAAGCTGGTGCAAGCTTCCGGCGCAAAACCGGATTGACCGGTATGCCAGACTCCTGGATTGGCTACCACCGCCCGGACGGATCGGTAGGAGTACGCAACGACTTGCTGGTACTTTCGATTGCAGGGCTGACCGGGCCGTCAGCCCGCCGTGTGGCGGCCAGCCTGCCGCTTGCCAAATGCGTGACCATGCCATTCGGCTCGGGCCTGCTTGGGCAAGATGCGCATGTCCACCTGCAGTGCCTCATCGGGTTTGGACTCAATCCCAACGTTGGCGGCGTC
>JANOCP010000312.1:0-6460 GCA_031412235.1 Polaromonas sp. | reverse complement strand
CGTTTAGCTGGTAGTAACGCGGCGTTTTGCTGGGTGAATAGGGGTATTCGGCGACTTCGCGCACCTCTGGCGTCCAGCCTTTCCAGGTGCAAAAACGCTCCCAAAGCTCCTGGGGCGTGGGGAACTGGTCAAGCGCCAGATGGGTTTCAAGCGTGCCAGAGGCCATGGTGGCGTCACGAAACACAAAGCCGTCACCATTGCTTGAAAACGAAAACGGTACGTTCAATAACTCGCCATAGTTAATTGCCTGGGCCATGCCTGCACCGACGGCGTGATGGTTGTCTTTGGCCTCAATCACCACCAGCGGGATGTTAAGTTTGTAGAACAAAACGTAGTCGGCCCGCAGCACCGAGCTTTTGTCGCGGCTTGCCTTGTGGCCGCGCACCACTACGCGGCCAGGCCTGAGCGTGTATTCGCGGTAGATCTGTTCGAGGGTGTCCCAGCCTGCCTGCTGGATGGCGGGGGTGATGAACTTCTCGCAAATATCGGCTTCTGAGAGCTTCTTCTTGTCCAATTTACCCCCCGTAAAACGAGCCTGAAAGGCGTGCATCAGTTGCTTTACTCTTGTTGGGGATTATTGACGAAGTCAAGACTTGGGATGCAATAGGCATGGCCGACATCAAACCGTAACCCAAACCTGCAAGGATGGAGACATGCCGCTCCCATCCTTCAGTCTTCCACCGCCAAACCCTCCCGCTACCGACCCCTTCACCCTGGCAGGCACGCAAGACACCACAGCTACATTTGGGGAGCACGAGGAACTTAAAACAATTCTGCGAGCGGGCATTGGGCAGTTTGAAATTCACACGGTTTGTGATGTGCAAACGCGGCGTGCGCCCTTCCCCACATTCCCGGTGTTTACGGCCAGCATTGGCTCGCGCGACCCGGCTGCGCCTGCGGTGGGTTTTTTTGGCGGCATTCATGGGCTGGAGCGCATTGGTACGCAGGTGATCCTGCATTACATGCGGGCGCTGCTTTTTCGTCTGGAATGGGACGAGCTTTTGCACCAGCAGCTTGAGAAGGTGCGCCTGGTGTTCATGCCTATCGTCAACCCGGGCGGCATGTGGGCGCACAAGCGGGCCAACCCGAATGGTGTTGACCTGATGCGCAATGCGCCGCAGCGGGCTGAAAGCCGCGTGCCTTTTCTGGCGGGTGGGCAAACCTTGAGCCCGCTGCTACCGTGGTACTGCGGCAGGCCGGGCGCGCCCATGGAAGGTGAAAGCACTGCGCTTCTGAAGGTGGTGGCCGAGCAGCTGGCACGCCAGCCTTTCAGCCTGGCGCTGGACTGCCATTCGGGTTACGGGTTTGACGACAGCATCTGGTTCCCGTATGCGAAGACGCGGCGCATGATGACTCATTTGCCTGAAATGTTTGCGCTTAAAACCATGCTGGAGCAATCGCACCCGCACCATGCCTACAGCTTCGAGCCGCAAAGCAACCAATACCTGCTGCATGGCGACCTGTGGGACCACGCTTATGACAGCGCGCCTGCAGGCAATGTGTTTTTGCCGATGACGCTGGAGCTAGGCTCGTGGCTGTGGATTCGAAAAAACCCGCGCCAGCTGTTTTCAAGGCATGGCATTTTTAACCCGATCAAGGCGCACCGCATCAAGCGTGTGCTGCGCAGGCATGCGGACTTGCTGGACTTTTTAACCCGCGCTGCCTTTGCCGCGCCGCGCTGGCTGCCGCCTGAAGAGCGCCGCGCACAGTTGCAGCAGCTGGCGACGGCCTACTGGCGGCCAAGGCGGGTGCCATGAGCTGGATTCTATTAAGAGGGCTGACGCGTGAGGCGCGGCACTGGGGCGATTTCACCAGCCGGTTTTCAGAACGCGTGGGTGAAGCCACGGCGCTGGACCTGCCCGGAAACGGAGAGTTTGCAACAGGCAAGTCACCCAC
This sequence comes from Polaromonas sp., assembly GCA_031412235.1. GTDB lineage: Bacteria > Pseudomonadota > Gammaproteobacteria > Burkholderiales > Burkholderiaceae_C > Polaromonas. Next base: position 4,564 of record JANOCP010000312.1, on the reverse strand, counting down.
CAGCGTGCGCGGCATGGTTGAATTTGTGCGCCAGCAATTGCAGCTCAGGGGGTTCAAGTCACCCTACCGGCTGCTTGCCATGTCGCTTGGCGGTATGGTTGCCACTGACTGGGCGCAGCGCTACCCGCAAGAGGTCGAGGCGCTGGTGCTTGTCAACACCAGCATGCGGCCTAACAGCACCCTGCCCCAGCGCCTGCGCCCCACCAACTGGCTTGCACTGGGCTTGCTGGCTGCACGCTGGCGCGATGCGGACTACGCCGAACGCGCCATTCATGCGCTGACTTGCAATGAGACGGCTTCAAAAGAGTCAGACGTTGCGGCCTGGCTAGGCATTCGCAAAAGCGCACCAGTCAGCGAGGCCAATGCCCAGCGCCAGCTGTGGGCGGCGGCGCGCTTTGCCTGCGCGCCAACGCCGCCTGCATGCCGCACACTGCTGCTGTCATCAGCCGCAGATCATCTGGTGCACCCGGTTTGCTCAAATCAGCTGGCACAAGCCTGGTCAGCAGTGCACCAGCAACACCCCTGGGCTGGCCACGACATGCCGCATGACGACGCTGGGTGGGTCTGCGAGCAGCTTGCGGGCTGGCTGCGGGTACCGGGATCGCAATAATTTGCTATTCTTTCAATAGCTGTGAACAGCCGTAAAACATGGGCTGCGAGCTGATTTGACACCTGAATAATCAAAAAAACGTCAAATCGACCGGTTGAGACGCCGTTTAAAGCGATTTTCAGGCCGCTAGCCGCAGCCCCTTTTTAGTCCGCCGAAACGGTCTGTGGCAGCGCACGCCCCGTCTCAAGAAAGGTCTTGAGATTTGAAAGCACCTTGGGCCAGCCACCCGAAATACCTTCCAGCATCTGTGGATCGCTCTCAAGGTCGTCATGCGTGACCATCAGGCGAACCAGCGCGTCGCCGTAGGGCTCAATATCAAACGTGACACGTGAATGCCTGGCATCGTCAGCTTCTTCGGACGGCCGGGCCCAGGTGAACACCAGTCGGCGGGGTGGTGTGGCCTCGACGACCTTGCCGACGATGTCAACTATGTCCGAGCCGTCGGCGCGCTGGTGTACCCATCTGGAGCCCGGCTTCCAGTCAGACACGTTGACGCGAGCGCATCCAGCGGCAGGGTCAACCCACCATTGACGCATCATGTCCACGTCGACCAGCGCACCAAACGCTTTGTCGGGTGTGGTGGCGATGTAGGTCACGTAGACATACGCAGGTTTTAAGCCAGGCTTGACATTAGGTTTGGTCATTTTCATTTCCTTCCAGTTGTTTCTTGAGCTCATGCAGCACGCCCAACCGGTCGCGCTCGAACTTGCTGATCCATCTTTCCTGTATCTCAAACAGCGGCACCGGATTCAGGTAGTGCAGCTTTTCCCGGCCTTGCCAGACGACCACCACCAGGCTGGCTTCTTCCAGTTGCTGCAGATGCTGGGTCACGGCCTGGCGTGTCATGTCCATATGCTCGCATAGGGCCGACAGCGTCTGGCCGTTGTCCTGGTGCAGCTGGTCGAGCAGGCGCCTGCGGGTCGGGTCGGCCAGCGCTTTGAAAACTTTGTCGAGCTTGTCAGTCAATGGGTTGAAAAGAAGTTAATTCCAGTTGTCGATTTTGACGTCGTCCGGGCTCGGCAGGCCTTTGCCGGTTTCCACCAGCGACTTCAAACTCATCAAAAACACCGCCCACTTGGTGCTGCAGTGGTGCATGAACTCGACCGGCTCCTTCCAGCCCTGGTGCTTGAACAGGACGATGACATAGTCGCCGTCCTGATGCAGGTCAAAGCTGATGTGGGTGCCTATCCATTCGTCCGCGCCGCTGACGACTTCCCACAGCACGCGCTGGTCGGGCGATAGCTCTAGCACCTTCATGACAAACTCGCCACGCACGCGGTCGCCGTCCATGAAGCGGAAGCTGAGCTTTTCACCCACCTGGCTTTGGCCCGTGGTGCTGGTGGTCCACCAGCCGGCCACGCCTTGGGTCGTGGCCAGGGCTTGGTAGACCTGTTTCAGGGGCGCCTGGATGCCGACGCGATGCAGGATATTGACCATGATTTTTCCTTGTGGGATGGTGGTGGCTTCCAGTATAGGCAAGTAAATGCTTGCATGTCAAGTGACGTGTCTTGGCGTTGCACCTTCATGAGGACAGCTCGAAAGCAGTTGCCCCTCATGTCGGGCAAAATCAGGCTACTGGCGCACCAGATTTGTGCCCACTCCCATCCCCTCATGACGACCTCTTTACTCAAGACCACCGTGCGCTATTTGTCTGCGCTTTGCCTTGCTGCCAGTTGGTGCAACGTGCAGGCCGCACCGTTTGAAGACACCATCGCCCAGCGCACGCTGGCCTGCACCGCCTGCCACGGCCCGCAAGGCCGCGCTGCGCCTGATGGCTACTACCCACGGCTGGCGGGCAAGCCAGCCGGATACTTGTACAACCAGCTGATTAATTTTCGTGATGGAAGGCGTCACTTCGGCTTGATGACGCAACTGGTAGACCCGTTGACAGACGCTTACCTGATGGAAATTGCGCAGTATTTCTCCAGCCTTGAAGTGCCCTACCCTGCGCCGCTGCCAGCCACAGCGTCAAAGGAATTGCTGGCGCGCGGCAAACAGCTGGTGAGCCAGGGCGATGCATCGCAAAAGTTACCCGCTTGCGTGCAGTGCCACGGCACAGCGCTGACGGGTGTGGCGCCCAACATTCCGGGCCTGCTGGGCCTGCCGCGTGACTACCTCAATGCGCAACTGGGTGCCTGGAAAACCGGCCAGCGCCGCGCGTATGCGCCCGACTGCATGAAGACCGTGGTGGCCCGCATGAGTGAAAACGACATTAACGCCGTAGGCAGCTGGCTGGCAGCGCAGGCCTTGCCCGCCAGTACCAAACCAGCCCTGGCATTGCCGCCGCTGGCCAGCCTGGGCGCTGGTGCCTCGGCGATGGACTGCGGCAGCGCACCGCTGAAGGCCAAGCCATGAAAACATGGACCAAAACCTTGCTGGCATCCCTGACCGCGCTGACAGGAATAGCGGTAATCGTTTGGATGTTGAACACGCGCGATGAGGTAGACGTCAGCACGCCAGCAATACCCGTCGTAGCAACTGCAGCCACTGTGCAACGCGGAGCCTACCTGGCGCGCGCCGGCAATTGCATGAGCTGCCACACCGCGCGCGGTGGGGAGCCTTATGCCGGTGGGCGCGGCATAGACACGCCTTTTGGTGCGGTGTACACGTCCAACCTCACGCCTGATGAACAAACCGGCATTGGCAGCTGGACACCCGCGCATTTTTGGCGCGCCATGCATAACGGGCGCTCCAAAGATGGCCGCTTGCTGGCCCCGGCATTCCCCTACACCAGCTATACGCAGGTTACGCGTGAGGATTCAGACGCGCTGTTTGCTTACCTTAATAGCATTCCGGCGGTAGCGCAGGCAAACAAGCCGCACGCGTTGAGTTTTCCGTATGACTCGCAAGCCGCACTGGCCGTGTGGCGCGCGCTGTACTTCAAACCCGGTGCTTATCAGCCGGAAGCCGCTCGCACGGCTGAATGGAACCGGGGCGCTTACCTGGTCAACGGCCTGGGCCATTGCAGCGCCTGCCATAGCGCACGCAATGCACTGGGCGCCACCGCCGGTTTGAATCTGGCTGGTGGCCTGATTCCGCTGCAAAACTGGTACGCGCCTTCACTGGTGTCACCACATGAGGCAGGCGTAGGCGACTGGGACCGCCAGGACATTGTCAGCCTGCTCAAAAACGGCGTGTCGCCGCGCGCCTCGGTGTCTGGCCCCATGACCGAGGTAGTGCTGGGCAGCACGCAATATTTGAGCAACGAAGACCTGGGGGCCATGGCGCAGTATTTGAAACAGCTGCCAGCCCAAGCCACTGCAGATGATGCCAGCGCCAAGTCCAATGACATAGTTTTAATGTCAAAAGTGCCCATGGCCCCTGTAAATACTGCTTCAACAGCTATTAATCCAGTAGCAGAGCGCGGTCTAAAACTGTATGAGCAGCATTGCGCGCAATGCCACGGCGACAAGGGTCAGGGTGTCGCCAACGTCTACCCGGCGCTGGCCGGCAACCGGGCCGTGTCGATGCCGCAAACCGTTAACCTGGTGCAAATCGTACTGAACGGCGGCTACGCACCCGCGACTCAAGGCAACCCGCGCCCTTTCGGCATGCCGCCATTTGTGCTGGTGCTTGACGACAGCGACATTGCAGCGCTGCTGACGCACATGCGTACTTCCTGGGGCAATCAGGCCAGCGCCGTGTCACCGCTGGACGTGAACCGGATACGGGCAAGGCAGGCACGTTAGCGAACCGTTGCTGATTTATGGAGGCTTGCTCATATGGTCCCGATGCGACAGCGCCGGAAACCACTTGAACCACAGCGCTGCCACCAGCAGCGTACCCACCCCACCCGCCACCACTGAACCGACCGGCCCCATCAGCGCTGCGGTTGCGCCAGATTCAAACTCACCCAACTGGTTGGACGCGCCAATAAACACCGAGTTGACAGCGCTGACGCGGCCGCGCATTTCGTTGGGCGTTTCGAGCTGTACCAAGGTCTGGCGCACCACC
>JANOCP010000311.1:0-1886 GCA_031412235.1 Polaromonas sp. | reverse complement strand
ATGCGGCACCCCGGCTTTTTTTGCTGGCGCCAGCAGGCACGCCAGCAGCCATCATTGACAAGCTCAGCGAAGCCACCCGTACCCTGATGAACGCACCCGACTTGGCGCAGGCGGCGGCTGCGCAAGGCGCGGTACCGGCTTTCATGCCAGCCGCCCAGATGGCCACTGACCTGGCCAAAGAATCTGCCGCCTGGGGCAAGATCATCAGGGAGCAGAAAATCACCGCCCAGTGACTCCCGTGGCATGGGGAGCCAGGCCGCAGGCTGATATAAATTTCATCAGCACGCGGGCTTGAGAAAAACTTTCAAACTGCCACCGCTGCAATGTCGCTACCATGCCTGCATGCATGCATCCAGGAGCTTTTGACACATGACCGTTATTACCAACATCGAAGACCTGCGCGTTCTGGCCAAAAAACGCGTGCCCCGCATGTTCTATGACTACGCCGATTCAGGCTCCTGGACAGAAGGCACTTACCGCGCCAATTCTGACGATTTTCAGAAAATCAAGCTGCGCCAGCGCGTGGCCGTGAATATGGAAAACCGCAGTACCGCCACCAAAATGGTCGGTATTAACGCCAAAATGCCAGTGGCTATTGCGCCAGTCGGCCTCACAGGCATGCAGCATGCCGATGGTGAAATCAAGGCTGCGCGTGCGGCGCAAAAATTTGGCATCCCCTTTATTTTGTCGACCATGAGCATTTGCTCCATCGAAGACATTGCAGCGGCAACGCAGGCGCCATTCTGGTTTCAGCTCTACATGATGCGTGACCGCGATGCCATGGCCGCCATGATAGAACGCACCCGCAAGGCAGGCTGCAGCGCGCTGGTGCTGACGCTTGATTTACAGGTGATTGGCCAGCGCCACAAAGACCTGAAAAACGGCCTGACCGCCCCGCCCAAGCCCACACTGGCCAACATCATCAACCTGATGACCAAGCCGCGCTGGTGCCTGGGCATGGCGGGCACGCGCCGCCACACCTTTGGCAACCTGGTCGGCCACGTCAAAGGCGTGAGCGACATGCGCTCACTGTCAGCCTGGACCAACGAGCAATTTGACCCGCGACTGTCATGGGCCGACGTTGCCTGGGTCAAAGAGCAATGGGGTGGCAAGCTGATCCTCAAAGGCATACAGGACGTTGAAGACGCCAAACTGGCGGTGCAAAGCGGTGCTGACGCGATTGTGGTCAGCAACCATGGCGGGCGTCAGCTTGACGGCGCGCAGTCCAGCATTCTGGCGCTACCCCCCATCGTTGAGGCGGTTGGCAACGACATCGAGGTCTGGATGGACGGCGGCATCCGTTCAGGCCAGGACGTGCTCAAGGCTTGGGCGCTGGGCGCACGCGGCACGCTGATTGGCCGCGCCATGGTCTACGGCCTGGGCGCGATGGGTGAAGAAGGCGTGACCAAAGCGCTGCAGATCATTCACAAAGAGCTGGACATCACCATGGCCTTTTGCGGCCACACCGATATCCAGAAAGTGGACAAGGGAATTTTGCTGCCGGGAACGTATTGAGCATCAAAACCGGAAACCGTTGCCCCTAGCCTGCTACAGCTTGCCCGGTTCAGGCCGGGCCAGAACGAAGTCCATAGACCTTGCCGTCAACAAACAGGTACTCGGCGCGCGCAACGGCCTCGCCTTTTTCTGCCGTCAAGGTAAAACCGACCAGCGAAACAGCGGCACCCGGCTTGATTTCGGCAATATTCCAGGCTTGCATGCGGGTAAGCGGTGCCAGCTCAATCTCCCAGACTTTGTCCTTGCGGGTGGGTAAAACTGCCTTGGCGTAAAGCGCCTTGCCATTGACCGGTGCGGTTTGCGCCGGAACGCTGCGCTGAACCAGATCCGAAGGCACGCGCATCAAAGGGCTGACTTCAAGGTCCAGCTCG
>JANOCP010000310.1:0-2145 GCA_031412235.1 Polaromonas sp. | reverse complement strand
AACCAGGCGGCCAATCCAGCGGTTGAGCCGCCGATGCTCGGTAAGGCTTTGATGACAGGCGTCATGGCCCAGAATGAAAAGCCGTCCTATGACCAGGCCAGTCACGATGCCCGCCAGTACTTGAAGCAGGGGGTGCGCCAGCAAAACGGTGGCAGCCAGCAGCGCCGAGAACAGCATCAAATCCGTCACCACCAGCGTCAGGGCATGAAAGGTGTTTTTACCGGAGATAGGCGTTAGCCAGGCGCGGATTATTTTGCGGTGCGGAATGATGTGGGGCTGGGCGTCAGACATGTCAGCAGGCGCTGGGTAAAGCGCCGGATAAAGAATTGCCTCAGCTTAGAGACTGCAGCGCTTTGCGTGTTGATCCATATCAAGCGGCTGCGCGGTTAGCACCTCTGCCTGAAAATCTCCCTGGCGGCGTAAATCGCTATGAATTACATAGCTGTGTATAGCCGTATTCCCTGGGCTAGCAGCCTTTTTGGCATTGAAATGGCATTTATTTCCGCTTTGCATCGCAAGTATGTGTGTGCCACCGCCATCGTCATACATGTTGATGAATTAAACTGAGCTTAGTCCATTAACTTAGTCCATTAACCCAGTCCAAATTAATCATGGCCACACAACTCATCGTCAACGTGCATGAAGCCAAAACCCACTTTTCAAAATTTCTGGAAAGGGCGCATATGGGGCAAGAGGTCATTCTGGCCAAGGCCGGCAAGCCTTATGCACGGCTTATGCCGCTGGCTAGCGTTACCAGCAAACGTCAGCCGGGACGACTTCGCGGACTTGGGGAGTCGGGGCAATTGGGCGAGGCATTCTTTGAGCCCTTGCCTGAAACCGAGCTGACGGCGTGGGAGCAAAAGTGAAGCTGCTCCTCGACACGCACGCCCTGCTGTGGTGGTGGACTGACGATAAACAGCTCTCCAACAACGCTCGCGAGGCGATGCTGGATGAGAACAACACCGTGCTGGTCAGCGCGGCCAGCGTGTGGGAAATATCTACCAAGTTCAGATTGGGCAAACTTCCTGTCGCCAAAACTGCTATTGACCAATTCCACCAACTCATAGAGGCTGATGGCTTTGAGCACTTACCCATTAGCTGGCAGCACAGCATGGTGGCGGGGGCCTACGTACATGAACACCGCGACCCTTTTGACCGGATGCTGGCTGCGCAAAGCGAGATTGAAAACGCGCGGCTAGTCACTTGCGATGCCGCTTTTATTACTTTCAATACGCAAGTTCTCTGGTAGTTATTGATCCGGCACGAGTTATGACGGAATCTAAACTCCGTTCGCCTTGAGCTTGTCGAAAGGCTTCGACAAGCTCAGCCCGAACGGGTTCATTGATAACTCGTGCCGGGTCGATAGACGCTATTAATTACATAGCTGTTCGCGCCCGTACTCCTTGGGCCAGCAGTCGTTTTGACATTGAAATCACGGCTTTGTCCTTGCTCAGCAGCAAGGCCTTGTGCGCAAGCGCCAGATCAATGAATTTCTGGTCGTCAGGGTCGCTGCACTTCAAACTGGCTTTGGGGGCGACCTCAACCGTGCGCACGTATTTGTCGAAGGCGGCGAGCGCGTCTTCAGCGCTGAGCTTGTAGAAAGTCAGCCGCGGAACGATTTGCGGATAGGCCAACACGCGGGCCAGCTCATCGCGCATGGGCGTGGTCGCTATCCAGTCGATCTCACCTGATTCAAGCCCCCGCCGGATAGGTGCCGCCGCAGCGTCGTTGAACACAAACACGTCAAGGACGATGTTGGTGTCCAGAACCAGCAGCTCAGGCATCACGGGCGGGCTGACTGGGCTTGCTGCGGGCCGATCCGGCCACCATGTCAAAGCGGAAAAGGCGGCATTCAATCGGGCCGTTCCACATGGGTACGCGGCGCGATTCTTTCAGGCGCATTTTGCCGGGCAGCTTAAGGTCTGGCGTCAGGATGTGGGCTGTCCAGCCGGCGTAGTTTTTCTTCCAGTGCGTGGCCAGCTGGGGAAAGAAATCAGACGCTTCTTCACCGCTTTCAGTCACAGCCTGCTCACGCGCCGGGTTGGCGTTGCGGTCGCGCCGGGGCTGGTCAACGTCGCTTGGGCTTTGCTGCACGGGCTGGCCAAACTCGTCAATGCTCTGGCCTTGAAACTGCGTACGGCGCTG
>JANOCP010000309.1:0-5352 GCA_031412235.1 Polaromonas sp. | reverse complement strand
CAGCTGGTTCGGCTACAGTTTCGCGGCGCGCATGCAGCGGATGAATCAATGGATTGGCTAGATAGCGGCCAGTAAGCGAATCAGGCACAGCCGAAAGTTGCGCCGCACTTCCTTGCGACACCAGACGCCCGCCGCGTTTGCCCGCGCCGGGGCCAATGTCAATGATGTTGTCGGCGCGGCGGATGGTGTCTTCGTCGTGCTCTACCACCACCAGAGTGTTGCCGCGATCGCTTAACTTACCGAGCGCGCTGAGCAAAATCTTGTTGTCGCGCGGATGCAGGCCAATCGTGGGCTCGTCAAGCACGTAGCAGACACCCTGCAGGTTGCTGCCGAGTTGCGCGGCCAGACGGATGCGCTGTGCCTCACCACCTGACAGTGTCGGCGCTCCACGGTCCAGCGTAAGGTAGCCCAGGCCAACGTCTTCCAGAAACTCGAGGCGACTTTTGATTTCGGGAATCAGGTCGCGTGCTATGCCGCTTTCACGCCCTACCAGCGCCAGCTTTTCAACCCAGGCGCGTACATCGGTGACTGACAAGCGAGCGATGTCTGCGATGCCCACACCGGCAAACTTCACCGCCCTTGCCTGCCGGTTCAAGCGGGTACCTGCGCAACCGGGGCAGGCAGTATCAAGCACGTCTTCAACTTCAGGTTCGGCAAAACTTTGCTCGCGGCCCTTGTTGTCGTCATCGCGCACAGAGTCGTCAAATACCTTGCGCTGCTCTTTGGTGAGCTTGACGCCCGTGCCCACGCAATCAGGGCACCAGCCGTGCTTGCTGTTGTAGCTGAAAAGGCGCGGGTCCAGCTCGGGGTAGGAGGTACTGCACACCGGGCAGGCGCGCTTGGTTGAAAACGCTTCTAGCTTGCCAATGCCCTTGGTTGAAGTACCCGCCAGCATTGCGCCCTGCAAGCCATCGAGCGGGGCCAGTACATGCACCTGGCCCTTGCCGTGTTGTAGCGCCACGGTTAATGCAAGGCGCAAGGCCGCTTCGTTTTTGGGATCGACATGCAGGCTGGCAATCGGCAGCTCTACCGTGTGCTCTTTAAAGCGGTCAATACGCGGAAAACCCGTGGTCGGCAAAAACTCGCCATCAATTCGCAAGTGCGTATAGCCGCGCGGCCTGGCCCAGTCAGCCAGCTCGGTATAGACGCCCTTGCGTGCAATCACCAGAGGTGCCAGCAAACCGATATGTTTGCCACGGTAGTTTTTCATCAACTGCGCGGCAATGCTCTCGGGGCTTTGCGGCATGACGGCGGCATCGTCTTTGGTGCAATGCTGAATGCCCAGCTTGACGTAAAGCAGGCGCAGGAAGTGCCACACCTCGGTGGTGGTGCCGACAGTGGACTTGCGCCCGCCACGCGACAGGCGCTGTTCAATCGCCACGGTGGGCGGTATGCCATACACCGCATCGACCTCGGGCCTGCCTGCGGGCTGCACGATGCTGCGCGCATAGGCGTTAAGCGATTCAAGATAGCGCCGCTGGCCTTCATTGAACAAAATATCAAACGCCAGAGTGGATTTTCCTGAACCCGACACACCGGTGACGACATTGAACTTGCCACGCGGAATATTGACCGACAGGCTTTTAAGATTGTTTTCTTTGGCATTGACGATTTGAATGTCGTTTGAAAAAGTCGGTCTGGTTTTCCAGGCCCTGGCGCGCGGCTCTTCAACACCATGCACCTTGTTCATCACGACCTCGTACTCGCGCAAGGCTTTGGCGGTATGCGATGTAGGGTGCTCGCGCACCCGCTCGGGTGTGCCTTCGGCTACCAGCAGGCCACCGGCTTCACCGCCTTCGGGACCCAGGTCAATGATCCAGTCGGCAGAACGAATCACGTCGAGGTTGTGCTCGATGATGATGAGGGAATGCCCGGCGTCAAGCAGCTTGCGCAGCGCGCGCATCAGCTTGGCAATGTCATCAAAGTGCAGGCCAGTAGTGGGCTCATCAAACAAAAACAAGGTGCCGCGTCCGGGGTAACGCAGAGCCAGCGCCTGCTTGCTGGCGCTTTGGGTCTTGCCCGATGATTTGCTGGCTTCAGCGAGAAAGCCCGCAAGCTTGAGACGCTGCGCTTCACCACCCGAGAGGGTAGGCACAGGCTGCCCTAGCTTGACGTATTCCAGCCCCACGTCAACGATGGGCTGCAGGGCCCGCACGACCTCGCGGTCTTGCGCGAACAGTTGTACGGCCTCACTCACGGTGAGGTCAAGTACATCGGCTACGTTCAGGATTTTTGAAACTCCCTGTCCCATCGCCTTGCGCTCGATGGTCACTTCCAGAATTTCAGGCCGGTAGCGCTTGCCGTCGCAGTCCGCGCAACGCAGGTACACGTCGCTTAAAAACTGCATTTCGACATGCTCAAATCCTGATCCGCCGCAGGTAGGGCAGCGCCCATCGCCGTTGTTAAAGCTGAATTTCGACGAGGTGTAGCTGCGCTGCCGGGCCAGTGGCGCCTGGGCAAACAGCTCCCGCACGGCATCCCACGCGCCAACATAGCTGGCCGGGTTTGAACGAGCGGTTTTACCAATCGGCGACTGGTCTACAAAAACCACATCAGTCAGATGGTCTGCGCCCATCAGGCGGTCATGCAGACCGGGGGTTTCGGTGGCCTTGCCAAACTGCCGCAGCAACGCGGGAGCCAGAATATCCTGCATCAGGGTGGACTTGCCAGACCCGCTGACGCCGGTGACGCAGACCAGTCGCTGCAGCGGAAAATCCACCGTCAGGTTTTTCAGGTTGTGGTCGCGGGCGCCTTCAAGTATCAATCGCGGGGTGTTGTCCGTCACCGGGCGTTTGGCGCCCATGCCGACCTGCTTGCGCGCGCCCAGGTAGGCACCGGTCAGCGTGTCTGCGTGCTTCAAGTCTTCAGGCGTGCCATCAAATACAATCCGGCCGCCCTTTTCACCCGGGCCGGGGCCCATGTCAATCATGCGGTCGGCAGCCAGCATCACCGCCGGGTCATGCTCAACCACCACCAGTGTGTTGCCTGCATCGCGCAGCCGGTGCATGGCCTGAGTGATGCGGTTCATGTCACGCGGGTGCAGGCCAATTGAGGGCTCGTCGAGCACAAACAGCGTGTTGACAAGAGATGTTCCGAGTGCGGTCGTGAGGTTGATGCGCTGGACTTCACCGCCCGACAAGGTGCGGCTCTGGCGGTCGAGCGTGAGGTAGCCAATGCCGACATCACACAGGTATTTCAGGCGCGTCTGGATTTCTTCAAACAGTGACTTGAGGGCTTTTTGCTCTGCGTCATCACCCGCTGCAGCAAGCGACAGGCTAGCCGAGAATTTCTGCAATTTATCAATTGGCAGGCGCATCAGGTCGTGCAGGCACAGGCCGGGCATGGCTTCAAGCTGCGCGCGCGTCCACTTCACACCGACCGGCATAAAGCGCTGGTCGGGCGGCAACACGGCATCAGCCGCTTCTTTGGCGCCCAAACGCCACAGCAGTGATTCGAGTTTGAGGCGTGCACTGCCGCAGGTCTCGCACGGCGTATAGCTGCGGTACTTGGACAGCAGCACGCGGATATGCATCTTGTAGGACTTGCTTTCAAGGTATTCAAAAAAGCGCTTGATGCCAAACCAGTGCTGGCTCCACTTGCCGTTCCAGTTGGGCGAACCGTTGATCACCCAGCCCTGTTGCTCCGGCGTGAGCTTGTACCAGGGCGTATCGCGCGGAATACCTGCCGTCTCGGCATGGCGCATCAAATCGTCTTGCGCTTCTTTCCATGCTGGTGTCTGCAGGACTTTGACGGCTCCAGCCCGCAAGGTGAGCTTGTCGTTGGGGATGACCAGGCCATAGTCAACGCCGATCACGCGGCCAAAACCCTTGCAGGTAGTGCATGCGCCCATGGCGGAGTTGAATGAAAACAGCGAGGGTGTCGGGTCGCTGTAACGGGTATCGCTGTCGGGGCAATGCAGGCCGGTAGAAAAGCGCCACATCTGTTCATCCTGGCCTTCTGATTGAACATACACATTCAATCGACCACCACCCCGCTTGAGGGCTACTTCTATGGCCTCAACAGCACGCGCTTTTTCAATCGTCTGGATGCGAAACCTGTCTGCTACGACATCAAGCAGCTTGTGCGGCCCGGCGGGCGTGGCCACTTCACGCTCTGCATGCACGCGGGTAAAGCCGCTGGCTGACAGCCATTGCTCCAGTTGCTCTGCGCTGGTGTTGCCTGGCAGCTCAACGGGGAAAGTCATCACTACACGAGCCCCCACGCTTGTCGCTTCGCGTACTACGCTGCCCCCCGAGGGGGCTAATTTTCCTAGGGGCGGCTCGTCGGAAAATTGTGCCTCAAACTCTGCAGTACGGGCCATCAACTCCGCATAAATTGACTCCGGTGTGTCATGCCGCACGGCTTGTGCTGTTTGTTTGTCAAACAATTGCGCCGATCGTGCGTAAAGCAGCTTCAAATGGTCGTTCAGCTCGGTCATGGTGCCAACGGTCGAGCGCGAGCTGCGCACCGGATTGGTCTGGTCAATCGCAATGGCGGGCGGCACACCTTCAACCTTGTCAACCGCAGGTTTGTCCATACGGTCCAGAAACTGGCGGGCGTAGGCCGAAAAGGTCTCTACATAGCGCCTTTGCCCCTCGGCAAACAGGGTGTCAAACACCAGTGAAGACTTGCCCGAGCCGCTGGGCCCGGTGACCACTGTCATTTCGTTGGTACGAATATCGAGGTCAATATTTTTGAGATTATGCTGACGCGCGCCGCGAATGCGGATGGTTCCCTGGGTCATGTACTGGGTGCTTTCCGTATGAGGTCAAACATTCTAGGAGCCCGTCGTGGCAAAGCGTGCCATGTGGTTATCAGGTGCATGTTTTCCACGCTTACACGAAACTGTCACGCGCTTAAACTTGCCGACCCAGGAGACAAGTCATGAAAAAACTAACGATCTGGTGTGCGGCCGTGCTTATGGCCGTGCTTATGGCCGTGCTTATGGCCGGCTTCAGCCAGCTCAGCCAGCTCAGCCAGCTCAGCCAGGCGCAAATCCTGGTCGGGCAAACTGCAGGATTTACCGGCCCGGTCGGGGCTGGTGTTAAAGAAACCACGGATGGAGCCAGGCTCTACATAAATGCCACCAACGCCAAAGACGGCATCAACGGTCAAAAAATTGAACTTGTCTCACTCGACGACAAGCTTGACCCCAAGCTGGCGCTTGAGAATGCAAGAAATCGCATCGAAGATGAGGGCGTCACGGCGATTTTTTTGACGCGCGGCGCACCCCATACCGAAGCGATCATTTTGCTGCTTGAGCAATACAACGTGCCGCTCATCGGTCCATCAACGGGTGCGATGGTGCTGCACAAGCCCGTCAGAAAAAACATGCTCAATGTGCGGGCCACT
>JANOCP010000308.1:0-10859 GCA_031412235.1 Polaromonas sp. | reverse complement strand
GCGCAAGACAGCGGCTGTTTTGGTCGCCCAGACATCATCTTTCGCTTTTTCAAGCGCATCAACGATATGTTTGACCCGCAAAAGGGAGAAATAGGGATCAATATGACTCCCTGCCCATGTTCCACGGCTACTATCAGCTATCAATTTAGTAGCAAGCCATTTGTCAACGGCAGTTGCAGAATCAAAAACCTGGCTTCCCAGTGAGTCCCAGATGGCGGGTAATTCGGCGGCTTTGCGCTTGAGGTCAGCCAGACCAAAACCAATAGCGTCATCCGCCCCTATGACGTCCCCCGTCAGGGCCAGATATTCACCCACATGACCTGGGCAGCGACTTAAAAAGTAACCCCCACCCACATCCGGAAACAAGCCTATGTTGGTTTCTGGCATGGCCATTTTGGTGTGTTCGGTGACGATGCGCAGCCTTGCGCCCTGGCTCAGACCCATTCCTCCACCCATCACCACGCCGTCCATAAAGGCAATGTAGGGCTTGGTGTAAGCGTGGATCAGGTGATTAAGGGTGTATTCCTCAGTGAAAAAATCTTCAAGCGCTTTGGCTTCAGATGCGTCACCGGATGTGGCTGCTTCATGGAAAAACCGAATGTCACCACCTGCGCAAAAGCCACCAAAAAGGGCTTCGGGCGTGCCGGGTTGGCCTTTTTTGTTGCTGCCGCGAATCGCAACCAGCAATACGGCCGGGTCATCACGCCAGGCCAGCAAAGCCGCAGTCAGGTCGCGCACCATCTGCAGGCTGAGCGCATTCAATGCCTTGGGACGGTTAAGGGTAATCAACCCTGCACTGCCGCGCCTTTCCAGCACGATGTCGCTTTTCCCGTGTGGGTTTAATTCTTGACTCATGATTTTTGCCTCCATCCAATCATTTCGTTGACCACCAGTGCGGTAATAACCAGTGCACCGCCGTACAAAACATGGGGTCCCGGCACCTCGCCCGCGCCCACCCATGCCAGCAAAATCCCGAAAATAACCTCGAGCAAACCCAGCAAGGACACTTCTGGTGCCTTCAGCACGCCAGCGCACAAGACCGACAGTACACACGGAATCGCCAGCTGAAACAGCCCCAGCAAAGCCAACAGACCTACATCATGCGGCGTGGCGACTAGCGGAAACGACAGTGGCAAGGTCACCAGCGACGAGATCACGGCACCGACCAGAACCGCAGGCACCAGGTCAATTTTTTGCCCATGTGAGCGGCTGTGCTGCACTACCGTCCAGTTGCTGGCAGCCGCAAACGGTACCAGCAGCGCCACCAGCGTGCCTGCAAGCTGACTCGCCAGATCTACCTGCGCGCCATACATCCATGCGATACCGGCACCGGCCAGGGCAATAGCCAGCCACGTTCGGGGCGGTATGCGATGGCCAATAAAAATACGCGCCATGAGGGCCGTAAGCAGCGGGCCAATCGCCATCGTGACCAGAACATTGGCGACGGTAGTCAGCGTCAGCGCCACCATAAAGGCGGTAAACATCACGCTCCAGCAAACTCCCGACAACCAGAGCGCCGTACCCCCATTGCGGATACGTGAAAAAACCGCCCGTCCCTGAAAAAACGGCAATATGACCAGCAACGACAACACCGTAAAAAAGCTGCGCCAGAAAGTCACCTCAAAGCTGCGGGCGGACTCCAGGTGCCGGGTTACGACACCTGCAATCGACCACATCAAGGTGACCAGAACCATCAGGGCAACGGCCCTTGAATGCGTGAGTTTCATCTGGTTATCGATAGCCGCAGAGGCTTCGACAAGCTCAGCCCGAACGGAGGGAAATCCTGACATCCAAGCGAAGCGAGGTTTTCGCAAGCTGGGGCCGCGGGACTGGCTCTGCCAGACCGCAGGCGCAGCGGCCCTCCCGGGGCTGAGCGCTGCGGCTCCAAACCCGCCTGCGCGGGTTTTGACAGCGCAAAGGGCTTGCGCATGCTGCGCTTGCAGGTCCAGAGAGCTACACGAAGTGAGCGACCGTGGCGGGACGGGCGCCGCGCCGGGCCGCCCCAAGCAAGGCCAGCCCCCTTGGGGGGCAGCGAACCACACGCAGTGGGGAGCGTGGGGGTCAATTACCTTCCAGCGCGCTTGCGTTCGCTTTCGGTCAGATGGCGCTTGCGCAGACGCACCGACTTTGGCGTGATTTCGACCAATTCGTCTTCTTCAATGAATTCAACCCCGTATTCAAGCGTCAGCTCAATCGGTGGCGTGATCTTGATGGCGTCTTCCTTGCCGCTGACGCGGAAGTTGGTCAGCTGCTTGGTGCGGGTGGCGTTAACGACCAGATCGTTGTCACGGCTGTGAATGCCGACAATCATGCCTTCATATACCGGGTCGTTGGCCTTGACAAACATGCGGCCACGGTCGTCGAGCTTGCCCAGTGCGTAGGTGAAGATTTCACCAGCGTCCATTGAAATAAGTACGCCATTTTTACGGCCACCAATGTCGCCCTTGTGCGCCTCGTAGCTGTCAAAAATATTACTGATGAGGCCCGAGCCGCGTGTCAGATTCAGGAACTCGTTGGTGAAACCGATCAAGCCACGGGCCGGAATGCGGTATTCAAGGCGTACGCGGCCACGGCCGTCTGACTCCATATTGACCAGATCACCCTTGCGCTCACCCAGCGCCTGCATGACGCCGCCCTGATGCTGTTCTTCGATGTCGGCAGTGACCAGCTCGATAGGCTCATGCTTCTCACCGTTGATTTCCTTCATCACGACGCGCGGCTTGCTGACTGCGAGCTCAAAGCCTTCACGGCGCATGTTTTCCAGCAGGATGGTCAGGTGCAATTCGCCACGGCCCATGACTTCAAAAATGCCCTCCTCATCAGTCTCGCTCACGCGCAGGGCCACGTTGTGCTGTAGCTCTTTTTGCAGGCGGTCCCAGATCTGGCGGCTGGTGACGTATTTGCCTTCGCGGCCAGCCAGCGGGCTGGTATTGACGCAAAAGTTCATGGTCAGCGTGGGCTCATCCACCTTCAGCATGGGCAACGGTGCCGGACTGGTAGGGTCAGTGATGGTCACGCCGATGCCTACACCTTCAATGCCGTTAATCAGCACAATTTCGCCTGGGCCTGCCTCGGTGGCCTGCACGCGCTCAAGACCCTGGAAGGTCAAAACCTGGTTGATGCGGCCCTTGATGGCCTTGCCATCCGGGCCTTCCATGACCACGACGTCCATCATGGGCTTGATGGTGCCCTGGCTGATACGGCCAACGCCGATACGGCCGACAAAGGTCGAGAAATCGAGTGCCGAAATTTGCAGCTGCAGCGGCGCGGCAGGGTCACCCTTTTGCGCGGGTACGTGCTTGAGAACGGTGTTGAACAGAGCCGACATGTCCGGGCCCCACTGCTCGTTGGGTGGACCTTCAACCAGCGACGACCAGCCGTTGATGCCGGATGCGTAAACCACGGGGAAATCAAGCTGCTCATCGGTTGCGCCGAGCTTGTCGAACAGGTCGAAAGCGGCGTTCACCACATAGTCAGGACGTGCGCCTGGCTTGTCGACCTTGTTGACAACCAGGATGGGCTTGAGGCCCAAAGCGAGGGCCTTTTTGGTCACAAAGCGGGTTTGCGGCATAGGGCCTTCTTGCGCGTCAATCAGCAGCACCACGCCATCGACCATCGACAGCGCACGTTCCACTTCGCCGCCGAAGTCGGCGTGGCCCGGTGTGTCAACGATGTTGATGTGCGTACCTTCCCAGGTCACTGCGCAGTTTTTGGCCAAAATCGTGATACCGCGCTCTTTTTCAATTGCGTTGTTGTCCATCACGGTGTCGACGACTTTTTCGTGCTCGGCAAAGGTGCCCGACTGACGCAGCAGCTGGTCAACCATGGTGGTTTTGCCGTGGTCAACGTGGGCGATGATGGCGATATTGCGGATTTGTTTATGACTCATGATGGACTTTCTGGAGACTGGGAACTTGAAAAAGGTAAAAAATACGAATAAATAAGGACTGAAGGATTAGTGACTGTTAGTGACTGACTGCCAGCTGTTCAGCCGCTTGCAAAATATCCTGGATTTCTATCGGCGACAGCAAACGCTGGGGAATCAATTCATCGGCAGTAACGTGGGCTGAGCCCAAGAATGCAGGTGGGCTACTACCAAAAACCTGAACCAGCGCACCGTCCGCACCCCACTGGCCTGGTTCACCCCGGCGCCGCAAGCCACTTAAAAAGCGTCCTGAATTGTCGGCGTCCAATGTGACAGAAGGATAGTTGGCCACCAGCGACTGTGGCGGTAGCAGCTGCGCATCGCGTTCGGCCTCGCTCATGGCTTCAAGCTGCTCCAGCGTCACGCACTGGCTGGCTACAAAACCACCGGTTTCTATCCGCCGCAAGGACCCCAGGTGCGCACCGCAGCCAATGGCCTCGCCGATGTCTTCACCGAGGGTCCGGATATACGTACCCTTGCTGCAACTTACTACTATTTTGATAGCTGCTGGTGCCCGTAAATCATGGGCTAGACTCATATTTAGCTTGAAAATCGTGATGTGACGTGCTTCGCGCTCGACTTCTTCGCCCTTGCGTGCGTATTCATAAAGCGCCTTGCCGTCTTTTTTGAGTGCCGAATACATGGGCGGAATCTGGGCCAGAGGACCGGTAAAACGCTGCGTCAACTCGGCAAGCAGTTCAGGCGTGATGTCGGGCACGGGGCGCGTCTCGATCACAGCACCCTCAGCATCAGCAGTCGACGTTTTTTGACCCAGCAGCAGCACTGCTTCATAGGTCTTGTCAGCCTCAAGCTGAATCTGGCTGAATTTCGTGGCAGCGCCAAAGCACAGCGGTAAAACGCCCGTTGCCAGCGGGTCAAGCGTGCCGGTATGGCCTGCTTTTTCCGCGCGCAGCAACCACTTCGCCTTCTGCAAGGCTTGATTGCTCGACAGGCCAAGTGGTTTATCCAGCAACAACACCCCATGCACGGGGCGCCGCCGCACCCTGGTGCTAGGCGTTTTCATGGCTAGTCTTCTTGAGCGCGGGAAGAAACCGCCTTGGCAATCAAGGCGTTCATGTCGGCCGCACGCTCAGTGGTGCGATCAAAGTGGAAATGCAGCGTCGGCACGGTGTGCGTCATCAGTCGCTTGAACAGGCCATTGCGCAAAAAGCCAGCCGCCTGGTTAAGCGCTTCTTCGCACTTTTGGGCATCGCCCATCAGTACGCTGAAAAACACCTTGGCGTGCGCGTAGTCGGCCGTGACTTCAACCGCCTGAATCGTCACCATCCCGACCCGCGGGTCTTTAAGTTCGCGGGCGATCAGATCCGTCAGGTCCCGCTGGATCTGATCGGCCACGCGAAACCCGCGGTTGGGGGTGGATGACTTTTTACGCATCAGACTTCAAGCGTTCGGGCCACTTCACGGATTTCAAAGAACTCCAGCACGTCACCGACTTCAATGTCGTTGTAGTTCTTGATGTTCAAACCGCACTCGAAGGTTTCCTTGACCTCTTTCGCATCGTCCTTGAAGCGCTTGAGCGAGTCGAGTTCACCTGTGAAGATGACCACGTTCTGGCGCAGCAAACGCAACTTGGCGGTGCGGCGCACCACACCGGCGGTGACCATACAACCAGCGATGGAGCCGATTTTGGACACCTTGAAGATGTTGCGAATTTCGGCAGTACCGATGATTTCTTCCTTCTTGTCAGGCGTCAGCATGCCGGACATGGCGGCTCGGAGTTCGTCCACAGCGTCATAAATGATGTTGTAGTAACGAATGTCAACGCCATTGTTCTCGGCCTGCTTGCGGGCCTGGGCATCTGCGCGGGTGTTGAACCCGATCAGCACTGCCTTGGATGCAATGGCAAGGTTGACGTCGGACTCTGAAATTCCACCAACGCCCGAGTACACCAGCTGTACCTTGACCTCTTCGGTAGACAGCTTGAGCAGTGACTGTGCCAGTGCCTCTTGCGAGCCCTGCACGTCGGCCTTGATGATGATGGGCACCATCTTGACTGCACCGGCAGAAATGTCGGTAAACATGTTTTCGAGTTTGGCGGCTTGCTGCTTGGCCAGCTTGGTATTGCGGAACTTGCCGGCGCGGTAGGTAGAAATCTCACGGGCGCGGCGCTCATCCAGCATGACGATGAAGTCATCACCAGCTTGCGGCACTTCGGTCAGGCCCTGGATTTCAACCGGAATCGATGGACCTGCGGTTTTGATGGGCTTGCCGTTTTCGTCCAGCATGGCGCGCACGCGGCCGTAAGTTGAACCCGCCAGAACCACATCGCCAGCCTTCAGCGTACCGGATTGCACCAGAACGGTAGCGACCGGACCACGACCCTTGTCGAGACGGGCTTCAATCACCAGGCCTTTTGCCAATGCATCAACCGGTGCGCGCAGCTCAAGTACCTCGGCCTGCAGCAAAACCTGCTCGAGCAGCTGGTCAATGCCTGCACCGGTGCGGGCAGAAACCGGCACAAATGGTGAGTCACCACCGAACTCTTCGGGCACCACTTCTTCAGTCACCAGCTCACCCCTGACGCGGTCAAGATTAGCATCGGGCTTGTCGATTTTGTTAATCGCCACAACGATAGGGACACCTGCCGCCTTGGCGTGCTTGATGGCCTCTTTGGTTTGCGGCATCACGCCGTCGTCCGCAGCAACCACCAGAATCACGATATCCGTAGCCTGGGCACCACGGGCGCGCATGGCGGTAAACGCCTCGTGACCAGGGGTGTCAAGGAAGGAGATCATGCCGCGTGGCGTTTCAACGTGGTAGGCACCAATGTGCTGGGTAATACCGCCAGCTTCACCGGATGCCACTTTTGCACGGCGAATGTAATCGAGCAGCGAGGTCTTGCCATGGTCAACGTGACCCATGACCGTAACTACAGGTGCGCGCGGCAGCGACTCAGCCTGCTGGCCCTGCACGTCGTCATCCGTAAATGCTTCCGGGTCATCCAGCGCGGCAGTCACTGCCTTGTGGCCCATTTCCTCGACCACAATCATGGCCGTATCCTGGTCAAGCGGCTGGTTGATGGTGACCATCTGGCCCAGCTTCATCAGGTGCTTGATCACCTCATTGGACTTGACGCTCATTTTGTGCGCCAGCTCACCCACGGTAATGGTTTCTGGTACGTGAACTTCAAGGACCTTGAATTCGGTAGGTGCTACAAAATTGGACTCGGGACGTGCGTCGCGGTCACTTGTACGACGGCCACGTGGGCCACCCCTGAAATTGCCCCGTCCAGGCGCGCTTGGCGCACCACGTGTTGGCAGCGCCTTCTTCTTGGCTGCATCATCCTTCCAGGTCGAAGACAGGTTTTCTGACTTGACTTCCTTTTTACCTGCAGCGCCCGGCGCAGCGGGAGCACCGGCTGCTGCCGTTTTTACGGCTCCAGGTACAGCAACCGGCTTGTGCAGGGTGCCCTTGATGGCGGCCTTGGGGTCGACATGCGGTACCAGCACCCGCTTGGGTGCGTTCATCATGGCGCGAATGCCAGCAGCTTCGGCTTCCGCTTTTTTACGGCGGTCCTGCAGGTCCAGTGTTTTTACCGCATCGGCCTGAAATTCTGCCGTGGCTTTAGCTTTTGCAGCAGCTTGAACGCTGGCCTGTGCAGCAGCTGCGTCGGCCGCTTTGCTGGCCTGTTCGGCAGCAGCAGTCTCACGAGCCCTGGATGCCTCGGCATCCACCACGGGCGGTGCGACTTCTTTGGACTTTTTGCCAGCAGCTGGCTTGGCCTTCTCAAAAGCCTCAGCGAGACGGGCTGCCGCTTCTGCCGTTTGTATTGCAGCAAGACGTTCCTGCTCGGCTTCTTTGGCCTCCTGCTCTTCGCGCAGTCGACGCTTTTCCAGCAGGTCGGCTTCCTGACGTCGCAGCAGCTCTGCGTGGCGGTTCGCTTCTTCCTCGCGACGGATCAATTCAGCATCGTCAACCACAGGCACCTGCAGCGCGGCAGGCGCTTCCGGCTGGGATTCTTCGACAGGCAGATCGGAGCCATCATCGCGTTTGACGAAGGTCCGCTTCTTGATCGTCTGGACAGGAATAATCCTCGCCTTGCCGGTCGAGTCAGCCTGCTTGATCTCACTGGTAGATTTTTTCACCAGGGTTATTTTTTTACGTTCACCGGCCACAGTGCCATGGCTGGCCTGCAAATAGCCGAGCAACTTTTGCTTGTCGGCCTCCGACAAATGGTCGCCGGCTTGCACCTTGGCGACTCCTGCGCTGGTCAATTGCTCGATCAGGGTTGCAGGGGATTTATTGAGTTCTGCTGCGAATTCAGCGACGGTAGTGGTACTGGACATATTTGGTTTTCCTGACTGGCCTCCATGATCATTGCTCTTCGGCCGCTGCCGGCTTTTCAGCAGGGACAGCGACCGCAAGGGCTGCGGCTTCATTGGTAAACCAATGGGCGCGTGCAGTCATGATCAGGGCAGTGGCCTCGTCCGAAGACTGGCCGGTAATATCGGTAAGTTCGTCCGTGGCCAGGTCGGCCAGGTCGTCGCGGGAAGCAATGCCGGCGGCATTGAGCTTGGTAATCAATTCAGGGGAAATGCCTTCGACGTCGCGCAGATTTTGCGACACGCCTTCGGCATCTTCTTCCTTGGCTATTTCCATGGTGAGCAGGGCATCCTTGGCACGCGTGCGCAGCTCATTGACGGTATCTTCATCGAAGGACTCGATTTCCAGCATCTCCTGAATCGGCACGTAGGCCACTTCTTCAAGACTGGTAAAGCCTTCGGCGATCAGAATATCGGCGATTTCTTCGTCCACATCCAGCTTGGCCATAAACAGCTTACGGCTGCTATCGGTTTCGCTGGCCTGCTTCACGGCAGATTCATCGGCCGTCATGATGTTGATTTTCCAGCCGGTCAACTCTGCCGCAAGGCGAACGTTTTGTCCGCCGCGACCGATTGAAATCGCCAGGTTTTCTTCATCCACCACGACGTCCATGGCGTGACGCTCTTCGTCCACCACAATGGACGACACGTTGGCCGGTGCCAGGGCGCCAATGACAAACTGGGCCGGGTCTTCGCTCCACAACACAATATCAACACGCTCGCCTGCGAGTTCATTGGTCACGCCGTTGACGCGGGTGCCGCGAACGCCGACGCAGGTACCAATCGGGTCAACACGTTTGTCGTGCGACAGCACGGCGATCTTGGCGCGTGAACCAGGGTCACGAGCGCATGATTTGATTTCCAGCAAGCCCTGCTCAATTTCGGGCACTTCCTGGCGGAAAAGCTCGATCATGTATTCAGGTGACGAACGCGACAAAATAATCGGTGCGCCGCGCAATGTGGTGTCGACTTCCATGATCATGGCACGAACGCGGTCACCCGAGCGCAGGTTTTCTTTCGGGATCATGTCGCTGCGGCGCAGACGGCCTTCAACACGACCCGATTCAACAATGATGTCGCCCTTGTCCATGCGTTTGACGGTGCCCACAAAGATCTTGTCGCCACGCGACATGAACTCATTGAGCAGCATTTCACGCTCGGCATCGCGGATTTTTTGCAGAATGACCTGCTTTGCAGCCATCGCGCCGATGCGGCCAATCGGCATGCTTTCAATCGGCTTTTCGATGGAGTCGCCTTCTTCGATGTCGGCGATTTCATCGCGCGCATCGCTGACCAGCTCTTCCGCCTCGGGGTTTTGCAGACCGGCTTCGTCAGGAACCACCAGCCAGCGGCGGAAGGTTTCGTAGTTTCCGCTGTCGCGATCAACCGCAACGCGAATATCCACTTCACCGACATAAATCTTTTTAGTGGCTTGCGCAAGGGCGAGCTCGACCGCACCGAAAACGACGTCGCGTTCGACATTTTTCTCGCGCGAGATGGCATCCACCAACATCAACATTTCGCGATTCATTTCACAAGCCTTTCACTCTGATTTTTCTGACTGATTTAATTTTTCAATCTGCTTATCTGCAGACGGCACAACATTTAGGGCTTTGGACTTTCGGCCTTTGAAGTCAACTACCGGTGCAAGGCGAGCCTGATGCACCTCATCAAGCGTGAAACCCAGCGCCTGCAAGGGGGGTAACACACGGTTTTTACTGATTTTTTGACCCGGCTTGCCCACCGGCTCATCGCTCCAGACAATCTGCCAGGACGAAACACCGTCGGCGGCTTGCTCTGGACGCTCCAGCGTTCCGCGAAACTTTTTCTGGTTGGCCGAAATGGTTGACCCCGCAACTGCCGCTACGCCGATCGGCGCTTTCAGCGTGATATCTATCAACTCACCGGTAAATCGTTCAAAATCTTTTTCTGTGCGCAGCGGTCTGTCTATGCCCGGCGAGCTGACCTCAAGCCGGGAATATTCAGCGCCCTCAACTTCCAGCACAAACTGAAGCTGGCGTGTAACTTTTTCACAATCTTCGGCGTTTACAAATTGTTCAGCATCAGCCACGTAAGGCATGTCAATCGTCACACGCAGCAATCCGCCCGCAGTGCGCTCAACATCGACCAGGTCGTAACCGAGTCCCGTAACTGTTTGCTCAATCGTGTCTTGTAATGCCATTCAATATTTAAAAAACATGCCTGAGTTCAGGCCAGATAACAAAAATGCAAAAACAAACGCCCAAAAAAAATGGGCGGTGAAAACCCGCCCATTTGGTCGTGAAGCCCGGATTATAGCGTGATTTTTTGCCAAATGTAAGGGGCTGCTTCATCAGCGTCGACAACCCAGGCATGACGAGCATGCGTGACATGAGAAGCCCTCACGGATGGCCTGCCCTTGTAAATACATCGGGACAGGCGTAAAAAAAGCGGAAAAAGGAACCAGTGCTCAAGGCAGATTCAACTACGAGTTGCGACTTTTATAGTGTGGGAAGGTGAGCCGAAGCGGCATTCGCTGCGAGGATTTACCGACCTACCACAGTCAAAGTTAGCAACACATGAACAAACACCTCGGCTCAAACGAACGATAC
>JANOCP010000307.1:0-4620 GCA_031412235.1 Polaromonas sp. | reverse complement strand
TTTAATGATAACTGTGGATTATCAAATAATCATATTTTTTCAATTTACGTGAACTGTCAAGCTGCCTACTATTGCCCCATCAGCGCAACAAGACGCTGGCAACTCCCGATCGACTTCGACAAGCTTGCGAGACAAATCATGAAATTACCGACCCCTCTACTGACAAATTTATTGGCCGCTGCCTGCGCCTTGCTGATTCAATCCCATGCTGCGGCACAGGAATGGCCCACAAAGTCCGTGCGCATCATGGTCGGCTCGGCACCCGGCGGCGGCACTGACGCCATGGCGCGCGCCGTGGCTGACAGGCTTGGTCCGCTGCTGAAGCAACCGGTGGTGGTTGAAAACCGTCCGGGTGTGTCCAATACCATTGCCGCAGACGTGACCGCCAAGGCTACAGACGGCCACACCCTGGTGATGGGTGTGTCTACCGCGCATGCCATTGCGCCGCATTTGATCAAGCTGGGCTATGACAACGACAAAGACCTGGTGCCTGTGGTGTTTGTAGGCGCAGTGCCCAATGTGCTGGTGGTCAACAACGCCCTGCCCGTTGACTCTGTTCAGTCGCTTATCAAACTGGCCAAGTCCAGGCCTGGCCAGCTTAACTACGCCAGCAGTGGATCGGGCAGCACCCAGCACGTTGCGGCAGAGCTTTTTAAAGACCAGGCGGGCGTCTTCATCACGCATATTCCGTATCGCGGCAGCGGCCCGGCGCTGGTTGATCTGGTCGGCGGCCAGGTCCAGCTGAGCTTTGACACCATGCCCTCGGTGATTGGCCAGATCAAGGCTGGCCGCATCAAGGCCCTGGCCGTTGCAGCTGCCCGCCGCAACCCGCAACTCCCCACTTTGCCGACCATGGCAGAGGCGGGCTTGAACGGCGTGGAAATGAGCGCCTGGTACGGCATTTACATGCCCGCATCAACCCCAAAAGTCGTGCAAGACCGCGTTTATGCCGAGGTGACCAAAGTGCTGGCCATGCCTGAAACCCAAACCCGCCTGGGCGCGATCGGTGCAGACCTGACACCGATGACACAGACGCAGTTTGCCGCGTTTCATGCGTCTGAGAACAAGCGGTACGGCGAGCTGATTGCCAAGAAAAACATCAAGCTGGATTGATATCTCCATGCGTGACAAAAACCTATCGGTTGTGGCCCTGACCCTGGGCGATGCTGCAGGTATTGGCCCCGAGCTGATTGCCCGATTGCTAAGCCAGCCCGGCATCACGGCCAACGCCAATATTGTTTTACTCGGTGATGCGTGGCTATGGCAAGACGGCCAGGCCATTGCGGGTCTGAATGTCGCGACACAAGCCGTCAGCAGTCTGGCCGAAGTACGCGCCCGTCCTGATACCAGCCTGCCCGCCTTTCTGGCCACACACACCATTTCAAAGGATCAGGTCACCCGTGGCGTGGCACAACCAGATTGCGGCATAGCAGTGCTGAAAGTTCTGGATTTGTGCATGGACGGCACCAAGCGCGGCGAGGTCGATGCCATCTGCTTTGCACCGCTGAACAAGCAGGCCATGAAAACCGGCGGCATGCAGCATGAAGACGAGTTGCACCACTTTGCCGAATACCTCGGCGTTACCGGCTATTTTTGCGAGTTCAACACGCTGGGTGATTTGTGGACCTCACGCGTGTCGTCCCACATACCCCTCAAAGATGCGGCAGCCATGCTCAGCAAACAGCGCATTGTGCAGGCCACCCGGCTGATTTACCAGTCACTGCAAGCCAGCGGTACCGCCAACCCAAAAGTAGCGGTAGCGGCCTTTAACCCGCACGGCGGCGATGGCGGCGTGTGTGGGCGCGAAGAAATCGACATCATTGCTCCTGCAGTGGCAGAGCTGCGCGCCACTGGCTTTCCGGTTGACGGCCCCTTTCCGGCAGACACCATCTTTTTGAAGGCGCGCGATGGGCAGTACCAGGCCATCGTCACCATGTACCACGACCAGGGCCAGATCGCCATCAAGCTCATGGGCTTTAGCAAAGGTGTGACGGTGCAAGGCGGCTTGCCAATACCGATCACCACGCCAGCTCACGGCACGGCTTATGACATTGCCGGTAAAGGCGTTGCGGACGTCAATGCCACTTACAACGCTTTTCAGATTGCCTGCCGCATGGGTGCGGCAAGACTTTAATCACCAAAATTCACTGTCGAGATGTAAAAAATGAAAATCAAATCAGTTCGCGCCCGCGTATTCGAGTGGAAGGGCAAGACCGTTCCGCCACAAGGCAATTTTTGCTCCAACGCCATGGACCTCGTTTATGTCCAAAGCCCCCACGCTTCGCTGCCCCCCGAGGGGGCGCACCCCGCCTTGGGGCGGCCCGGCGGCATGGCAACCGAGTCCATGAGCACCTTCCGCTTTCACTCCTGGACGGTCGTAGAGATTGAAACCGACGACGGCATCATTGGCCTGGGTAACGTCGCCCTCGCCCCCGCTATTGCCAAAGCCATCATTGACCAATACCTCACACCGCTGGTGCTGGGCCAGGACCCGTGGGACTACGAATACCTGTGGCAGCGCATGTACCGCAGCACGCACGCCTGGGGCCGCAAGGGCGTGACCATGGCGGCTATTTCTGCGATCGACCTGGCGATTTGGGACATTCTGGGCAAGTCTGTCAACAAGCCGGTCTTCAAGTTGCTGGGTGGCCGCACCAAAGAAAAAATCCCGGTGTATTACTCCAAGCTCTACCGCACCGACATCAAGGCGATGCAGGACGAGGCACAAAAATACATGATTGAGGGCTTCACCATGTTCAAGTCGCGCTTCGGCTATGGCCCGGCGCACGGCACCAAGGGTGTGGCTGAAAACCTGAAGGCTGTTGAAGCGATTCGCGAAGTCATCGGCTATGACAACGACCTGATGATGGAATGCTATATGGGCTGGAACCTTGAATACGCCAAGCGCATGCTGCCCAAGCTTGAAAAGTTTCAGCCACGCTGGGTAGAAGAGCCGGTGATTGCCGACGATATTGACGGCTATGCCGAGCTAAACCAGCTCACCAGCATTCCGATTTCTGGCGGCGAGCATGAATTCAGCCTCTACGGCTTCAAGCAGCTACTGGATAAAAAAGCCGTCAGCGTGGTGCAGTACGACACCAACCGCGTGGGCGGCATCACGGCAGCGCACAAAATCAACGCTTTGTGTGAGGCCTACAGCGTGCCGGTGATTCCGCACGCCGGACAAATGCACAACTACCACCTGACCATGAGCACCATCGCGTCACCCATGAGCGAATACTTTCCGATGTTTGACGTTGAAGTGGGTAACGAGCTGTTTTATTACATCTTCGATGGCGAGCCGGTGGCCAAAGATGGTTTCATACAGCTGGACGACAACAAACCTGGCTTGGGCCTGACGATGAAAACCGAGTTTCTGGACCAGTTCAATATTGTTGAATGAAAAACATGAACGCAAGATGTGAACCTCGGTATAAGGGCGTGTTCCCGGTGGTGCCCACCACCTTCAACGATGCGGGCGAGCTGGACCTGCCCAGCCAGTTGCGCTGTGTTGACTTCATGATCGATGCGGGCTCTACCGGCCTGTGCATTCTGGCGAATTTTTCAGAGCAGTTTGTGCTGTCTGATGACGAGCGTGAGGTGTTGACCGCTGCCATCTTGAAGCATGTTGCAGGCCGGGTGCCTGTGCTTGTGACGACCACGCATTTCGGTACCAAGGTTTGCGCAGAGCGCAGTCGCCGCGCGCAAGACCTGGGCGCGGCGATGGTCATGGTCATGCCGCCTTATCACGGTGCGACCATTCGCGTGACTGAAGAAAAAATCTACGAGTTTTACGCGGCACTGTCTGATGCGATTGACATTCCCATCATGATCCAGGACGCGCCGGTCAGCGGCACGGCGCTGTCAGCTGCATTTTTGGCACACATGGCCAAAGAGATCAAAAACGTCTGCTACTTCAAGATTGAAACGCCGGGTGCAGCCAGCAAACTGCGTGAGCTGATTCGCCTCGGCGGCGATGCGATTGAAGGCCCGTGGGACGGCGAAGAAGCCATCACCCTGCTACCCGACCTTGAAGCCGGCGCTACAGGCGCCATGACGGGCGGCGCTTACCCGGACGGCATACGCAAGATCATGGATGCCTGGACTGAAGGCCGCCGTGATAACGCGATTGCCGAATACACCCGATGGCTGCCTCTCATCAACTACGAAAACCGACAGGGCGGCATCCTGACCGCCAAGGCACTCATGAAAGCAGGCGGCATCATTGCCTGCGAAGCACCGCGCCACCCGTTTCCTGCCATGCACCCTGAAGTGCGCAAGGGCTTGATTGAAACGGCAAAACGGCTCGACCCACTTGTATTGCGCTGGACCCAATAAGCCGCCCATGACAACGACCACAAAAATACGGCACAACAACCTCATCAACGGCCAATGGGTCGCGGGTAACAGCACCAGCGCCAACCTCAACCCGTCAAACCTTGCAGACGTCATAGGCGAGTACGCGCAAGCCGCCGCAGACGGCCTGAACGCCGCTGTGCTTGCAGCGCAGGCGGCTTTTCCTGCATGGTCAGTCTCGGGTATTCAGGCACGCTCGGATGCGCTGGACAAAATTGGCACCGAAATTCTGGCCCGCCGCGAAGAACTGGGCACCCTGCTCTC
>JANOCP010000306.1:0-15547 GCA_031412235.1 Polaromonas sp. | reverse complement strand
GCCGATGAGGGCGTGCAAACCATTGAAAGCATGGACGTACTGAGTGTTCCGCCACTCAATGGCCTGGGCAGCCCTGTCGAGCTGGTACGCAGCTTTGGCGGGCGTGACCAGTACATGCAGGCCTTGCAGCTTTTGGAGCGTGAAATCTATTCACCCCGGGCCAATTGACGTTCCCAGCCGCGCTCTCAACTGTAGAAGCCCCGCGTGTTTCCAGCGGCTTTTTACCATTACCGTTTTTTGAAAATACGAATGTCCAATATCTCCTCAGTCATCAAATCCATTCAAGACGTCATGCGGCAAGACAGCGGCGTTGATGGTGATGCACAGCGTATTTCGCAGCTCACCTGGCTGCTTTTTCTTAAAGTGTTTGACGCTCAGGAAGAAGAGCTTGAAATCACCCGCGACGCCTACAAAAGCCCCATCCCCGAGCACCTGCGCTGGCGCAACTGGGCGACCAGTGCAGAGGGCATTACTGGTGATGCGCTGCTTGACTTTGTAAACAGCCATCTTTTCCCCAAACTTAAAGCACTGCCTGGCGATGCAGAGCGCAACCCGCGTGGTTTTGTGGTGCGCAGCGTGTTTGAAGACGCCAACAATTACATGAAAAGCGGCCAGTTGCTGCGCCAGGTCATCAACAAACTCAACGCCATTGACTTCAACCGCCAGACCGAGCGGCACCAGTTCAATGACTTGTACGAAAAAATATTGAAGGATTTGCAGTCAGCCGGCAACGCAGGCGAGTTTTACACCCCGCGCGCCGTGACCCAGTTCATGGTTGACCAGGTCAACCCCCAACTGGGTGAAGTGGTGCTTGACCCAGCCTGCGGCACCGGCGGTTTTCTGGTCTGCACGCTGGAGCACTTGCGCAAACAGGTCAAAAACGAACAGGACCAGGCGATTTTGCAAAAAAGCGTTCGCGGGGTGGAAAAAAAGCAGCTGCCGCACATGCTTTGCACCACCAACATGATGCTGCACGGTGTTGAAGTGCCCAGCCAGATCAGGCATGACAACACCCTGACACGCCCGCTGCGCGACTACGGCCCGGCAGACCGCGTCAACGTCATCATCACCAACCCGCCGTTTGGCGGTGTTGAAGAACCCGGCACTGAAAACAATTTTCCGGCCGACGTGCGCACCAAGGAAACCGCTGATTTGTTTTTGGTGCTTATCAAACACCTGCTCAAAAACCAGGGCCGGGGCGCTCTGGTGCTGCCCGATGGCACGCTGTTTGGTGAAGGTGTCAAAACCCGCATCAAAGAGCAACTGCTGGCCGAGTGCAATCTGCACACCATCGTTCGCCTGCCCAACGGCGTGTTCGCGCCCTACACCGGTATCAAAACCAATCTGCTGTTTTTTACCAAAGGCGCGCCGACCCGACACATCTGGTTTTTTGAGCATCCCTACCCCGCAGGCGTCAAAAACTACAACAAGACCAAACCGATACGCATTGAAGAGTTCGAGCTTGAAAAAGCCTGGTGGGGAAACGAAGCCGACGGTTTTGCCAGCCGCGTTGAAAACGAAAGCGCCTGGAAGGTCAGCATCGAAACCATTCGCGCCGCCAACTTCAACCTTGACCAGAAAAACCCACACGCCGCAGACGTCATCAGCCACGACCTCGAGCACTTGCTGGCCGACTACACCCGCCTGCAGGCCGAAACCCAGCTTTTACGCGACCAGTTAAAGGAAATATTGGCCAAATCACTGGTTAGCCCATGATTGACGGGCATATGTTGCTATCAAATTTCAACCTTCTGGCCACCGCCCCCGGCGGCGTAGCGCGCTTGCGTGAACTGATTCTGACCCTGGCCGTGCAAGGCAAACTGGTGCCGCAGGATGCTGCGGATGAACCGGCGGCTGTGCTTTTGGGCAAGATTCGGGCGGAGAAAGACCGGCTGATTGGGGAGAGGAAGATTAAAAGGGACAAGCCGTTGGCGGGGATTTCTGAGGAGGAGATACCGTTTGAGTTGCCAGCTGGCTGGGAGTGGGTTCGGTTAAACGCCTTGCTTCAGAAAATCGGCGCTGGTAGTACACCGCTCGGCGGACGAGAGGTTTACACACAAACCGGCGTGAAGTTTCTGCGCTCGCAAAATGTCTGGGATGACGGTCTCAAGTTGACTGGAGTTGCATTCATCAAGCCAGCAACACACGCCAAGATGGCTGGAACTGTTGTCTTACCAAACGATTTGCTTTTCAACATAACCGGTGCTTCCATTGGCAGATGTGCCGTTGTTCCATCGGACTTTGACGAAGCGAATGTCAGTCAGCACGTCACGATTGTTCGTACAGTCATGCCCTCACTCAACGCTTTTTTGCACAAGGTGCTGGTGTCAAGACACGTTCAGCAGACCGTTATGGACGTGCAAGTAGGTGTTTCGCGTGAAGGACTAAGCATTGCAAAGCTCGGTAACTTCCTTATTCCACTGCCTCCCCTGGCCGAACAATCCCGAATCGTCACCCGCGTCGAAGAACTGATGCACCTGTGCGACGCACTTGAAGCCAAAGGCAAACTCGAAGCCGCCCAACACGCCCAACTCGTCAGCAACCTGCTGGCCACGTTGACGGAAAGTGAAACACCCGAGGTGCTGGCGGCCAACTGGCAACGCATCAGCGAACATTTTGATTTGCTGCTTGACCGCCCGGAAGCCGTGGACGTCCTGGAACAAACCATTCTTCAACTCGCCGTGCGCGGCCTGCTGGTGCCCCAAAACCCGCAAGACGAACCCGCCAGCGTGCTGCTGCAGAAAATCCGCGTGGAAAAAGACCTTTTGATTGCGGAGGGGAAGATCAGGCGGGATAAGCCGCTGGAAGCGATTTCGGAAGACGAAAAACCGTTTGAGTTGCCTGATGCGTGGAATTGGGTTCGGATTGGCGATGTCACAGACATGCTGAATGGCTATGCGTTTAAAAGCGAATGGTTCAAATCATCAGGAACACGACTTTTAAGAAATCTGAATGTTGCTCATGGCAGTGCGGATTGGACACAGCCAGCATTCATTGACAAAGCATTGACAAAGGAATTTGAAGACTTTTCACTGCGAGAAGGTGACATAGTTCTTTCACTTGACCGTCCCATTATTTCCAGCGGACTGAAATTTGCTGTGATCAAACGCTCAGATTTACCCTGCCTTTTACTTCAACGAGTTGCAAGACTGGCTCCAAACACCAAAGTGGTGTCACCAGACTTTTTGGTTTTATGGCTGCAATCAGACTTGTTCGCGGGAAAGATTGATCCAGGACGAAGCAACGGCGTACCGCACATTTCAACCAAGCAAGTCAGCGCAATGGTTGCCGGAGTCCCTCCCCTAGCCGAACAATCCCGCATAGTCACCCAGGTCAACACCCTGCGCCGCCTGTGCGCCGACCTGCGCCAGCGCCTGGCGGCCAGTCAAACCACACAGGCGCAGCTGGCAGCGGCTTTGCTGTAAGCACCTGCCGCCTGACAAGCTGTTAAACGGGTTTTCAGGCTAGAAATTAAGCCAAATACGCTCCTTGCCCAATGATTACGGCATCAGTCAGCTATCAAAGTTGACTCTGTCCAAAGTGAATCGCACTAAGTCAACCATTGTTCTTCGATATACAACATCAATAAATAAACCAAGTAGGTTAAAATTAAGTTATGGAAAAGAGCACACCGCACTGCAAGCTTTCCTTCGTGAAGGCACTTGTCAAAGACGACAAGGTGCGGGCCACGGCGAGCGCCTTTAGTGGCGCGCGTGAGCTGGGTATCGACGACCTGAATGGTATGTGTGCGGTAGTTATGGCGCTTACCAGCACGTGCTTTTACAAGAGCATGACGACGCATGCCGATCACCAGATTTGGCAGGACGTGTACCACACCGAAACGGTCAGCGGGAGCCCTGTGTACCTGAAACTGACTGTAATCAATGACCTTTTGATCGTTTCTTTCAAGGAGCTATGACCATGAAATGCCCTGTATGCGGAGCGGCTGAGCTGATTCACGATACCCGCGATGAAACCTATACCTACAAAGGCGTCACCACCCTGATCCCTTCGGTGACTGGCGATTTCTGCCCGGCCTGCAGCGAGGTCATCCTGGACCGCGAGCAGGGCGACCGCTACAGCAAATTGACGGGTATGCACCAGCGGCAAGTCAACGCCGCCTTTGTCGCCCCCAGCTTTATCGCTGATGTGCGTAAAAAGCTCGACCTTGACCAGCGCGAAGCTGCTGAAATATTTGGTGGCGGTGTTAATGCCTTCTCGCGCTACGAAACCGGCAAGACCAAGCCGCCGCTGGCTCTGGTCAAGCTGCTGAAGGTGCTTGACCGTCACCCGGAACTGATCGATGAGGTGAGGGCATGACGCGGGCCTGAGATTTACGGCTTCGCCTCGGGCTTGGCGGTGCGCAGGCTGAGTAGCATGGTGAAGGCCAATATACCGACTACGACACCCAGCGATACCACCACGGGGATTTTGTAGATGTCAATCAGGCACATTTTGGTGCCGATGAACACAAGAATCACGGCCAGGCCGTAGTTGAGCAGGTGAAACTTGTTGGCCACTGCCGCCAGCAAAAAGTACATGGCGCGCAGCCCCAATATGGCAAACACGTTGCTGGTCAGCACAATGAAGGGGTCACTGGTGATGGCAAAAATCGCGGGGATGGAGTCAACCGCAAAAATCACGTCGGTCAGTGCAATCAGGCAGATCACCATGAACAGGGGCGTAGCAATCTTTTTGCCGTTTTCGACGGTCCAGAAGTTCTCGCCGTCGTAGCTTTTGCTGACGGGTATCAGTTTGCGCAGCAGCTTCAGGGCCGGGTTGTCGTTCAGGTCGGGTTCTTTACCAGCGGCCCACCACATCTTTATGCCGGTCAGGATGAGAAAGGCGCCAAAGACGTACAAGACCCAGTGGAACTCGGCCAGCAGCCAGCCGCCGACCAGAATCATGACGGTGCGCAACACAATCGCACCAATGATGCCGATCATCAACACGCGCTTCTGGTAATGCGGCGGTACGGCAAAGTAGGTGAAGATCATCAGGAAGACAAAAATGTTGTCGACTGCGAGTGATTTCTCAATCAGGTAGCCGGTCAGAAATTCCAGCGACTTGGTGTTGGCGATTTCCGTGGAGCCGGTGCTGTCCTTGACGGCCCACCAGAACAGGCCATTGAACAAAAAGCTCAAGGCAATCCAGACCATCGACCAGTTCAGGGCTTCTTTGACGCCAATCTCGTGCGAACCCTGCTTTTTCAGGACGACGAAGTCAACAAACAGCGAAACCAGCACGATGGCCAAAAAAGTGGCCCATAGCCACAGGGGGGCAATTGTCTGCATACACACC
The DNA here is from genome assembly GCA_031412235.1 of Polaromonas sp. Classification (GTDB taxonomy): domain Bacteria; phylum Pseudomonadota; class Gammaproteobacteria; order Burkholderiales; family Burkholderiaceae_C; genus Polaromonas. The sequence goes on along the minus strand of JANOCP010000306.1, from coordinate 10,246 downwards.
TTCAGAATGTTGATAAAGCAACCCTTGGGGTCGCGTTGTGGGCGACGGGTCTCATTACCCTGTTACGCCAAAACGTTACGAGTCTATTGCAATCACAACGTGTTTTGTCTGCAAATTGGGTTTATTTACTTCGTAAAAACAGAAGTTTATGAGCTGCTATTTGTGATGTTAATTCGCCCCCGACGGCTGAATGCGTGCAAATCGAGCTGATTTTGCAAAGTGCGATGCACATGCGCGCAATCACCATACCCTGAGTGCTTACAGGTAAGAAGTTTTAGTAATATTGGCTCTCTGCCTATTAAGTACGGGCATCAGTAGCTACTAAATTTATAGTAAATGATGGCGTGTCGGGCCCTGGTAGATACCACTTTCATGCCACTTTGATGCCGCTTGCCATGTGCTGGTGACTGGTCGGCGATGGGGCCCGGATCAAATCCTGGACACCGGCCAGGGCTGGGCTGACGCTGCAGTTACGCCCAACGTCACAGCCTTGAAAGCTTCTGAATTTAAGAAGTGTCGATCTTTGAAATGCTGCTTTTTATACTGTGTTGAAAGCGCTATGGTATTGATGCTTTTCAATTTACACAGGAGATTTGCATGAAGAAAGTTCTTTTACTGCTGGCTATGGTTTTTACCCTGGGGCTTTCCACCGTGGCCATGGATGCCGAGGCGGCCAAACGCATGGGCTCGGGCAAGTCCATGGGTACGCAGCGGCAGGCTACCGCTGACAAGGCGCCTGGCGCTCCGGCGCAATCGGCGGCAGCAGCGCCTGGTGCTGCTGGCGCGGCAGCTGCTGCGCCCAAGCGTTCGTGGATGGGCCCACTGGCTGGCCTGGCGGCTGGCCTTGGCCTGGCGGCTTTGGCCTCGCACCTCGGGTTTGGCGATGAGCTGGCTTCGATGCTGATGTTTGGCCTGTTGGCTGCGGGCGTGATGGTGGCGGTTGGCTTTTTCATGCGCAAGCGTGCTGCGGCGCAGCGGCAAGCGGCACAAGGCACCGGGGGCATGCAATATGCCCACGCCCATGCGGGTAACGGCAGGGATGCAGACAATCGTACTGAGCAACTGGCACCTGCCTACAAGGTGGCCATGCCTGCCGCCAGCAGCAATGCAGGTGGCCTGGGCATTGGGTCGGGTGTCGGTGCAGGGGCAGTCAGCGCAACGCGCATTCCGGCTGACTTTGACACGGCGGGCTTTGAGCGCAACGCCAAAGTCAACTTTATTCGCCTGCAGGCCGCTAACGACGCAGGCAACCTGGACGACATTCGCCAGTTCACCACGCCCGAGATGTTTGCCGAGCTGAAAATGGAACTTGCCGAGCGCGCTGTGGCAACGCAAAAAACCGATGTAGTGAGCATCAACGCCGAAGTGATTGAAGTCGATGAAGATGCAGACCGTTATGTGGTCAGCGTCCGCTTTACCGGCGTGATTCGGGACGACAGCGGTGAGCCTGACGAATCATTCAACGAGGTGTGGCATTTGATGAAACTGCGCCAGGGCAATGCGGGCTGGGTGCTTTCGGGTATTCAACAAACGCTCTAAGCAAAACGCTTTAAACAAACGCTTTGAGCGGCAAGCTTTGTCGTTGACCCCCGCGTGATTTGCCTGCGGCTCCGTTTTCGGGGCCGCAGTCACATGGGGGCCAAATTTTGTTGAAGGCCTCGCCAGGCAGTTACCATGAATTTATCGTGAAAATTTCCCGCCTCTATCAACCCGGCAATCCGCTGTTCTGGATCATGCTGGTGCTTAACCTGCTGTCTGCCGTATTGGGCTGGATTACCCACAACTACGCGCTAAGTGTTGTCGGTAGCCTGCTGGTCTCGGTCTTTGCAGTGGGTAATGCCGTGCTGGGGGCGTGGCTGACCTGGCGTCTGCTTAATTCGTGATTTCTGAGCCCGGTGTTACGCCAGTTCGCTGGTGTTAGCCCTTCAAAACGGCAACTCCAGCACCACATCAGACAGTGGATACGCGACGCAGGGCAGGATGTAGCCTTCGCGCTTTTCGTCAAGGCTCAGGCCTGGCCATTCGATGCGGTAAGTCACTTGGCCGCTGGCAAGCAAACAGATGCAGGTGCGGCAGGTGCCGTTGCGGCATGAACTTTCCAACTTCAAACCGGCAATCCCGGCGCGCTCTGCTGCCAGCAGCAGCGGCATGGAAGCGGGCGCGGCAAAGCCCGGGCCAGTGCGGGCGACCTGGGCTGTAAACACTGCCGTGGGGCCGGGTGCAGGTTCTGGCGTTGGCTCGGGTTTTGGGCTCATGACGCTGCAAATTAAACCATCTGGCGGTGTGGCAAGCGGGCGCCACGCGATTTGCGCGACAATTCCGCTCCTCCCGAAAAATTTAGCACTGACTTTTCAGTGATCTACAAGAAGCGATTTTTAATGTCCAGCTACCTCGTTCGTCCTGCGTCCGCCCGCGATGCCAAAGCCATCGCCGAAATTCATGTTGCCACGTGGCAAGCCGCCTACAAAGACCTGATGCCTGAGGACTTCCTCAAGGCGATGACCCTTGAAAAACGCCAGGCCTTCTGGCGCGAAGCCATTGAATACAGCGAGCCGCAACTGCTGGTTGCCACAGATATTGAAAACGGTGACAAGGTAGTGGGTTTTGTGGGCTTTGACCGCTCGCGCGATGCAGGCACCAAGTCCAGCGTGGGTGAAATCTGGGCGATGTACGTCACCTCTGCCCATTGGGGCAAAGGCGCAGGCATTGCACTGTGGGACGGCGCCCGTGAAGGCCTAAAGGAAGAAGGCTGCACGCAGGTCACGCTGTGGGTGCTGCTGCATAACGAGCGCGCGCTGCGCTTTTATGAGCAGGCGGCAGGCTTCAAACGTGAAATGCCATCGCTAAGAACCACGGCTTTTGGCAGCGCACGGCTTGAAGAGATTCGCCTCAAGCGCGCGGTTGACTAGTTCCAGGACGTCCAGGGCGGCAGGGCGACTAGGACGGCACGTTAATCACGCGCTCTTCGTCCGGTATCAGCACTGATCCTTCATCCGGCTCAACCGGCATGTCTGCGCCAGTGGTTTCGTCCAGATCTTCGTCGAAGGTCTGTTTCGGGATTTTGGTCATGGCAAGCCCCTTTTAAAAATCGGCTGGCAGCCGACATTGTTTAGATAGTGATGCCGGCCACCCATGCCTTGTCTAGGACACAAGGCTGTCTGGTTGTCGGCGCGATCTGACAGTGTGCGCGCGAACCGCTCCAAAAAGCGTCAGAAAATGAAAGCCGGTTGCCTGACACTCTGTTGTCCTACAAGGAGCCTCTGCCATCGCGCACAGAGGGGACGCATGCATTTTCTTAAAGTGAAGGTTCAGGCTGGATTTTTATCCTGACGTTATTTTTTTAAGGAACTCTCATGTCAATCACCCCTGCTACTTCCACACCCTCCACACCATCCACGTCCACCTCGTTTGCCAACGGTAACTCCAGCGATACGGCCTCTACTGATGCCATCCATCGCGGTGTAGATACCGCTGGCGCAGCCTTGCACAGCAGCATCGACAAGGTCGCCATCCCGGCACGCAGCGCGGTTGACCGCATGTCTACAGCCGCACACGAGTCGGTTGATAAACTCGCCAGCACTGCCAACAGTACGGCAGACCGTTTCTCGACCCAGACGCGCCGCGTGACCGAGGCACCCGGCCGCGCGCTTGAAAGCTCAAAAACCTGGGTTCAGGCCAAACCGCTGGAAGCGGTGGGTATTGCCCTCGCGTTCGGTTTCATTGTTGGTCGACTGACGTCACGCTAATTCAGGCTGTGCAGCAAAGGCCGCCTGTGGGCGGCTTTTTGTTGCGGGTCACAATCGTTCGCCAAAATAGCACGACAAATTTCGAGTCGCTTTTGCAGTCCCCAAGCTCAAACCAAACCCAGGATCGTTATGGCCAGTAGCCTGCTTGCATTGATTGATGACATCGCCACCATACTGGACGATGTCGCCGTGTTGTCCAAGGTGGCCGCCAAAAAAACCGCCGGCGTGCTGGGGGATGACCTCGCGCTCAATGCGCAGCAGGTGTCTGGCGTCAAGGCTGATCGCGAGCTGCCTGTGGTGTGGGCGGTAGCCAGGGGCTCGTTCACCAACAAGTTGATATTGGTGCCTGCCGCGCTGGCGATCAGTGCTTTTGCGCCCTGGGCCGTGACGCCGCTGCTGATGGTGGGAGGTGCGTTTTTGTGTTTTGAGGGGTTCGAGAAAATCGCCCACAAATTCCTGCATACCGCACCCGAGCAGGCGGCACAACATGAACAACTGATCACCGCGTTGTCAGACCCTTCGGTGGACCTGCTTGCGGTTGAAAAAGACAAGATCAAAGGCGCGATACGCACCGACTTTATCTTGTCGGCCGAGATCATCGCGATTACTTTGGGTACGGTGCAAGCCACCCCCTTTATCACCCAGCTGACGGTGCTCAGCACCATCGCAATTGTGATGACGGTAGGCGTTTACGGCCTGGTGGCCGGTATCGTCAAACTTGACGATGGCGGGCTGTATTTGAGTCAGCGCGAGGGCAGCGGTGCCTGGGTTGATTTTCAGCGCAGCTTTGGACGCGGCATTTTGTGGTTAGCCCCGTGGCTGATGAAGGGGCTCTCAGTGGCGGGCACCATCGCCATGTTTTTGGTGGGTGGCGGCATCCTCACGCACGGTATCACGCCGCTGCGTCACTGGATTGAAGCGCTGGCTGCCAAAGCGGGCGGTTTGATGGCTTTTGCGATCCCGGTACTTATGGATGCGGTGGTGGGCATCATCGCTGGCGCGCTGGTTTTGCTGGTCGTCACCCTGGTCAAGAAGGTGTGGCCTGGCAAGCGGGTTGCTATCAATTAAATAGCTTTATATAGCCGGAAATATTGGGCGTAGAGGGTGTTTTATGCATTTTTTACGTAAAAGCTGCTTCAAATTACCTGTGCGGGCTCCCAACTGGTAGATTCTTCACCCGCCACACCGCCAGTATCTGCCTGAGCCGCAAGCCATGCGCCGCACATCTCGGGCGGCAGTGAGGTTTTGCGGTTCATCAGGTCATGATTGGCGAACAGCTCGGCGATCCAGTCCACAAACACGCGCACCTTGTTGCTGAGGTGCCGATTTGGCGGATAGACGACGTGAATCGGTATGGTTTCATTACACCAGCCCGCAAACAGCGGCTCCAGCGCGCCACTGCTGATGTGGTGCTGAACCATGAAGGGTAGCGTATGCAATACCCCCAAGCCCGCCAGTGCGGCGGTCACCCCGGCGTTGGAGTCATTGACTGACAAATGATGGGGCCCGCCCACCTCAATTGTTTCGCCGTCTTTGTACATCTTTACGGTGCAGAGCTTTCCGCTGCGCGGCGACACATAACGGATGGAGTTGTGGCCTTCATTCAGTTCCCGGGGATGAAGCGGAACGCCATGACGCTTCAAGTAGGCGGGCGAAGCGCAGCTCACAAAATAGTACTCGCCAATGCGGCGAGCGACCAGCGACTGGTCTGTGATTTCCCCCGCGCGTATGACGCAGTCCACGTTCTCGGCCATGATGTCGATCTGCCGGTCACTGACGCCGAGTTCCAGCTGAATGTCAGGGTAACGTGCCTGAAAGTCCGGCAAGGCCGGGATGATGACCGCGAGACCGAGCGATGAAGGAATATCAACCTTGAGCTTGCCGCGCGGGCTGGCTTTGGCGCGTGACATGCTTGACTCCAGCTCCTGAACTTCGCCCAGCAAGCGGCTGGCCTGCTCGTAATAAGCGGCACCGTCTACTGTGACGGTGACTTTGCGGGTCGTGCGGTTCAGCAATTTGGTGTCCAGTTCTTTTTCAAGATCCTGAATCAGCCGGGTCACCGTCGGCTTGGGCATATTCATGGAGTCGGCGGCTTTGGTGAAGGTGCCGGCCTCTACAACCCGTACAAAAGCCTGCATGGCAGCAAATTTATCCATGGGAAATCCTGTGATTCATAGTGTTGGTGTCTGTCAAAGCCTATTCCCTCGGCGGCGCCCCGGCAGGCCGAAGGACTGAAACAGCGAGTGGGCGACGGGTGCGCTCAGGCTTGATGCGCGTGGCGCGCGGGAAATAGCCATAAATAGATCCGGGGTATGTGCGATTTGTGTTGACCCTAACACGGTGGGAATGTCCAGACTTCGATCTTTAACTGACCGAGGAGCTCTCATGGCGTTAGGCACCCCACTGCGGGACTGCAGGCATTTCGCAGATTTTGTCACTTTGATGACTGATTGTTGCGTTGGTGAAATAAAGTATAAACAAAGAGGCTATTTATTGTCTGGACGAGTAGCTCTACAGTCTGCTGCATCGCAACAAATTTAGGGCCGCCTGTCGGCTTGACAAGATGCACAGCCCCCATACGCTCCATTCCAGTCCTGCCGCCGTGCAGCCTGAGTGGGTAGACAAACAGATCAATGTTTCGCTAGACCGGGCGCTCAACGCGCGCTTTTATGGTCGGCGGGGCGCTGGCAGCGAGGTCGCATCGCCATTGGTGGTGCATTTTCATGCGGGTGCCTTTGTGGCGGGCTCGCTGGACAGCGGCGCCTGCATTCCACGCCTGCTTGCCGATGCGGGGGCGGTAGTTATGTCGCTTGACTACCCCCTGGCACCTGCACATCCGTTTCCGCAGGCGGTAGAGGTCGGTCACGCGGCGCTTGTCTGGGCGTTTAAAGCGCGGCAAAAGCTCGCCGGCAAGGGTGCGCCAGTATTTGTGGCTGGCGAAGAGGCCGGTGGCAACCTGGCCGCCGCCGTGGCGCTGATGGCACGCGACCAGCATGAGCTGGAACTGGCCGGACAAATTTTGCTGTCACCGATGCTGGACCCCTGCCTGGCCACGGCCTCGCTGCGCTGCGCCGATGCCGGCCCGGTCGGCTGTACCTGGGCTGACGGCTGGCATAAGTATCTTGCCCGGCTGGAGCAGGGCGCTCACCCTTACGCAGCACCGGGTACGGCCCTGCGTCTTGCCGGCCTGCCGCCGACCCTGCTGCTCACGGCACAGGACGACCCCCTGCGCGATGAAGCACTGGCCTATGCCGAACGCCTGAAGCTCTCCGGCCTGCAAATACAGCTTGGCGTGCTGGCTGGCCCCACGGGCTGGCCCGCCAGTTATCTGCAAAGCGGTAGCCATGAATCAGCCTGGGCACCCGCAGTACGCCAGCAGTTCAGTGAATTCTTCCGCCTTGTTTAAAACCCCGCTTCTTTCGCCCTGACACCCCTCTGACAACCATCTCTGTTCCGTAAATTTTTTAAGGGAAATTCATCATGCAAACCATTCATCTGCAAACCCCGCGTCGTCGCCTGCTGGCGCTTGTGCTTGCGGTACTTGCCGTTACCGGCATCACCGCCACTGTTTTCGGCGTGAGCAATTCAAGCGCCCAGCCGGGCGGCGCACCAGCACCCGCCACGCCTGTATCAGTTGCTGCCGTTGTGCAGAGCGAAGTGGCGGCCTGGGATGAGTTCTCAGGCAGGCTGGAAGCCGTGGAGCGGGTTGATATTCGTTCGCGCGTGGCCGGAACCCTTCAGGCCGTGCATTTCCGCGAAGGTGCACTGGTCAAAAAAGGCGATCTGCTGCTGACGATTGACCCCGCACCCTACGCTGCCGATGTAGAACGTGCTGACGCCCAGGTCGCGGCGGCGCAAGCCCGGGTGGCGCAGGCCAAAGGTGAGCAGGAGCGCTCGCAGCGGCTGTGGACCGAGCAGGCGATCTCAAAACGCGAGTTTGACGAGCGCGTCAATGGCCAGCGGGAAGCCGATGCCAACCTGCGCGCGGCACAGGCTGCCTTGCAATCCGCGCAACTGAGCCTGGGTTACACGCGCGTCAGCGCGCCGGTGTCAGGGCGGGTGGGCAAGCTCGAAGTGACGGTGGGCAACCTTGTGGCTGCCGGCCCTGGTGCGCCAGTGCTCACGACGCTGGTCTCCGTCAGCCCGATTTACGCGAGCTTTGATGCCGATGAACAGGTCGTTGCCAGGGCGCTCAAGGATGCTGGCAGCAACGCAGGCGCGCCCAGGCTAGAACGTATTCCTGTGCAGATGGGAACCTCTGCCAGTACCGACACACCTTTTGAAGGCCGCTTGCAGCTGGTAGATAACCAGGTCGATACCAAAAGCGGTACCGTACGCGCGCGCGCCGTATTCGACAACCGGGACGGCCAGCTGATACCTGGCCAGTTTGCCCGGCTGCGCATGGGCCAGGCGACCAAAACCAGCGCGCTGCTTATCAATGAGCGCGCAGTGGGCACTGACCAAAACAAGAAGTTTGTGCTGGTGGTAGGCGCTGACAACAAGGCGGTGTACCGCGAGGTCACGCTGGGTGCGTCAGTCAACGGACTGCGCGTAGTGAAAGACGGTCTGAAAGTCGATGAACGCATCGTTGTCAACGGCCTGCAGCGTATTCGGCCCGGCGCACTGGTAGCGCCGCAGATGGTTGAAATGTCGGCCAAGGCGGAGCTGCTGAATGCTGAAAAACCGGTAAAGGTGGCGGCCAAGTCATAAGCCAGCAAGGCCTTTTCATTGTCCGCTCGCCCTGAGCTTGTCGAAGGGTCTGCCTGCATGCGACGAGGCTTCGACTTCGCTCAGGACGGGCGGCTTCGACAAGCTTCCTTCGACTTCGCTCAGGACGGGCGGCTTCGACAAGCTCAGCCCGAACGGTTTTGTGATTTGACCAAACTATCCCAACAAGAAGAACCAACATGAATTTCCCCAAATTTTTTATTGACCGGCCCATCTTCGCGGGTGTGCTCTCGGTGCTGATCTTTCTGGCTGGCCTGATTGCACTGCGCTCTATGCCGATTGCCGAGTACCCCGACGTCGTGCCGCCGACAGTGGTGGTGCGCGCGCAGTACCCCGGTGCCAATCCCAAGGTGATAGCCGAGACGGTGGCTACCCCGCTTGAGGAGGCCATCAACGGCGTGGACGGCATGCTCTACATGAGCAGCCAGGCCACCACGGACGGCATCATGACGCTCAATGTCACCTTCAAGCTCGGCATGGACCCCGACAAGGCCCAGCAGCTGGTGCAAAACCGCGTCGCGCAGGCCGAGCCGCGTCTGCCTGAGGAAGTACGCCGCCTCGGTGTCACCACCATCAAAAGCTCGCCCGACCTGACCATGGTGGTGCATTTGCTGTCGTCCAATGACCGCTATGACATGACTTATCTGCGCAACTATGCAGTGCTCAATGTCAAGGACCGCCTGGCGCGCATCAAGGGCGTGGGCCAGGTTCAGCTGTTTGGCTCGGGCGACTACTCCATGCGTGTCTGGCTTGACCCGCAAAAAGTCGCTGAGCGTGGTTTGTCCGCTGGCGATGTGGTGCGCTCCATCCGGGAGCAAAACATCCAGGCTGCTGCCGGTGTGGTGGGCGCGTCGCCAGGGTTGCCTGGCGTGGACATGCAGCTGTCCATCAATGCCCAGGGCCGTTTGCAGAGTGAAGAAGAGTTTGGCGACATCATTGTCAAGACCGACAAAAACGGCGCGGTGACTCGCCTGCGCGATATTGCGCGGCTGGAGTTGGGTGCGGCTGACTACGCGCTGCGCTCGCTGCTGGACAACAAGCAGGCAGTAGCGGTGCCGGTTTTTGCCGCACCGGGTTCCAACGCTATCCAGATTTCTGACGATGTGCAGTCGCAGATGCGCGAGCTGAAAAAGAACATGCCCGAAGGCGTGGACTACGAAATCGTTTACGACACCACACAGTTTGTGCGTTCGTCCATTGAGGCGGTGGTACACACGTTGTTTGAAGCCGTGGCGCTGGTGGTCTTGGTGGTGATCATCTTTTTGCAAACCTGGCGGGCGTCCATTATTCCGCTGCTGGCGGTACCTGTTTCGGTCATCGGCACATTCGCCGTGATGCACCTGTTTGGTTTTTCCATCAACGCGCTCAGCCTGTTTGGCCTGGTGCTGGCGATTGGCATTGTGGTCGACGATGCGATTGTGGTGGTTGAAAACGTCGAGCGAAACATAGAGGCCGGACTGGCCCCGCGTGAGGCCACCTACAAGGCCATGCGTGAAGTGTCTGGCCCCATCATTGCGATTGCGCTGGTGCTGATTGCCGTGTTTGTGCCGCTGGCATTCATTACCGGCCTGTCGGGCCAGTTCTACAAACAGTTTGCGCTGACGATTGCGATTTCTACCGTGATCTCGGCCATCAATTCATTGACGCTTTCACCGGCACTGGCCGCATTGCTGCTCAAAAGCCACGACGCTCCCAAAGACGCGCTGACGCGCGGCATGGACAAGGTTTTTGGCCGCTTCTTCCGGGCCTTCAACAAGGGCTTCGGGCGCAGC
>JANOCP010000305.1:0-2166 GCA_031412235.1 Polaromonas sp. | reverse complement strand
AGTATCGGCACTATCTTCAGCGTGCTCAAAAAGCCAGAAGGTGATGCCGGCGTAGAGGAAAAAGACTTTTTGCAAGCCGGTAGCCAGCAAGTTGCAGCCGGTTATTGCGTGTATGGCCCGCAAACCACACTGGTTTTGACGGTAGGTGACGGCGTGGCGATGTTCACACTTGACCGTGAACAGGGCTCGTTTGTACTGACCGAAGAAAACGTGCGCATACCGCTAGATACCAAAGAGTTCGCCATCAACATGAGTAACATGCGCCACTGGGACGAGCCGGTCAAACGCTATATTGACGAGTGTTTGCAGGGTAGCGAGGGCCCGCGCGGCAAGGACTTCAACATGCGCTGGATTGCCTCCATGGTGGCTGACGTGCACCGCATACTGACCCGTGGCGGCGTGTTTTTGTACCCCTGGGACAAACGCGAACCCGAAAAAGCCGGCAAGCTGCGCCTGATGTATGAGGCCAACCCCATGAGCTGGCTGATTGAGCAGGCCGGCGGCGCAGCCACCAACGGCAAACAGCGGATTCTGGACCTTCAGCCCGGCAAGTTGCATGAGCGCGTGAGCGTGATCCTCGGTTCTAAAAATGAAGTCGAGCGGGTGACCGCCTATCACTCCAAGCTATAATCGAGGGCTGTGTAGCAGACAACGCCGGTGTAGCTCAGTCGGTAGAGCAGCTCATTCGTAATGAGAAGGTCGGGTGTTCGATTCATCTCTCCGGCACCAACTAAAAGGGGCTGACTGTTATGGTCAGTCCCTTTTTTTCGTTGGTGCGACAGCCCTATAAAAGTCAAAAGACGAAGCCAGGTTAGAAGCCAGGAGCAAGCAAGGTCACGACATGAATATTCACCAGCTATCAGTTGCGTACCAGGTGGAGCACGACAGGATCCTGGTGCAGATCAACACCCTTGCGGGCGAAGAATTGCGCTTGTGGTTGACGCGCAGGATGATTGCCAACCTGCTGCCTCACCTGACGCGCGAAGTGGCCAATGTTGAAGTCCGCAATGGCCAGGCGGCAGTTGCAGACGAAGCCGCAAAAAAAATGCTGGTGGACTTCAAAAAGCAGGCTTCCATCACACAGGCAGACTTCAAAACGCCTTTCAAGGCCGTCGCGTCCACCTTCCCCGTTGGGTCAGAGCCATTGCTGGTGACCCACGTTAATTTGTCACCGGCAGGCAACGCGAATCTGCGTATTGGATTTGAAGAAAAAATCACTCCTGGCGCCACAAAGCGTGGCTTTGAAGTCACCATGGCCTCCGACCTCTTGCACGGCTTCATGCACCTGCTTGAGTCAGCCGTCAAACTGTCCGAATGGGGTATCTTGCCGCCACAAAGCCTGAACGATGGCAAAGAAAGCCCGGCAGATGGCCCTGCCGCCAGCGAACCTGTGCGGTATTTGAACTAGTTGTAACCGGGCACTTTCGCAGTGCCTGAAAACAAAATCTGCATCGTTTCACTTTGCATTAGCTGTCACCTTCCGTGACAATCAAGGCATGCTGGAAACACATTTTCACCGCGCGCAAGCTGCGTGCCTTGCTGGCGCAAATGACGCACAGGGCGCATCTGGAGCATGTGGCACCGTCAGTGCCGTGACCAAGCGGGTCTGGCTGCCGCTCTTGTGGAGCGCAGTAGCGCTGACACTCACCGCCGCCTGGTCAAACGCAATGGCTCAACAGCTAACGGCCATTTACCCGCGTCACGCAGTGGCCAAAATGGAAACCCTTTTTACCGTAGAAGGCGTGGCGCTTCCCACGGCAGATTCAGCGCAGGCCGGCCTCAAGCTCTCGACTGTGCCCGCTGGCAGCTGCCAAAATGCACGCCGCTACAAGGCGGCCACCGCAGACCGCTATTACTTTGCCTGCACTTTTGAGCCTGCCCAGGCACCCGTGCTGGTTCGGATTCACAACAAGCTGGGTACTCAATCAGAATTTCTTGGCAGCTTCAGCATTCCGGTGCTGATGGGGCCACCGCTAATTGCACACCTGACCATTAGCGGAAACGTAGCCAGCAGCAATGCCCGGGTACGCTGCGAGATAGGTGCCGCCTGCGTCACGCTTGCGGGTGACCTGACGAGCAGCGACTCTATTTCTGTCGAGGCCAAGGGCACCAACCTGCCACCAGAACTTTATTTTGAAATTGACGGCTGCCTGCAAGTCGGCCCCG
>JANOCP010000304.1:0-4662 GCA_031412235.1 Polaromonas sp. | reverse complement strand
CGAGGTGAGTGACAACTACACCGCGCAAGCCATGATCATGACTGATCGTGACAATAACCAGATCACTGCGTTTCACCCTGGTGCCATGACTCAGGCGCATCTCACGCGCATTGAAGCGCGCGACGACATCAAAATCGGAATCATTTCACCGGATGGCCGCGATGCCATGCTGCAGCACGCCGAGCAGTTCAAGGCGGCGGGTATTCCTTTTGTGTTTGATCCAGGTCAGGGTCTGCCGATGTTTGACGGGAAAGATCTGACGCATTTTGTTGACCAGGCAACTTGGGTCACGGTAAACGACTATGAAGCGAAGCTGTTAAGCGACCGTACCGGATTGTCAAGCGCGGAGCTGTCAATGCGTGTTGAGGGCCTGATCGTTACCCTGGGTGCGCAAGGCTGCGAGGTATGGGTTGGTGGTCAAAAGACGCTGGTAGCGCCGGTTGCCGCCAGTGCGGTGCTTGACCCAACGGGTTGCGGCGATGCGTTTCGCGGTGCCCTGCTGTTTGGTCTTGAAAAAGGTTGGTCTCTGGTGCGCTGTGCTGAACTCGGCAACCGCGTTGGTGCACATAAAATTGCGTACCGTGGTGGCCAGAATTACACGCTGGAAACTATTCAAATAGGCTATTAGCCCAATATTTACGGGTTTAGGGTGCTACTTATTTAATAGCATCCAGTATGCCTGTACAGCAGTTTCAGCTGATAGCCGGAGCTGCTTTCTTCTTCCGGTTTTTCCTCGCACTACTTCAAGTGATTTCCGGGGAATGCCGAACTGGCCAGCCGGTCATGTAACCCGTGCCGCGTTTGCCTTGCCATCGACCGGTGGCGATGCCAGCCTTATTTTCAGGGCTATGGGGTCAGGTGCGCCGTATAGTCCATCAACCTGTGTCTTTGAAGCGTTTGGAATGACCTGAATATCCAGAATCACATCACCATGTTTATTGACATGCAGAAACGGCACGCTGTCTATTGCTGGTGTGGTGTTGACCGATTTTGATTTGGGCATACGTCAAAACCATAAAAAAAGCCCAGCATCTACGACACTGGGCTTTTCAAGCAGAAATACCTTACTGCTTACGGCTTGCTGGCTGTAGGAAACGGCCAGGCAGCTTGCGGGTTCAGAGTAGTCTGAGCCGCGGGGGCAGCCGGTGCTGCGGGCGCTTTGGCAGCGGGTGTTTTCGCGGCTTTCGCAGCAGGCTTTTTCGCAGCTTTTTTGGCGGCAGCTTTCTTTGCGGGGGCTTTTTTAGCAGCAGCTTTCTTTGCAGGGGCTTTCTTAGCAGCAGCTTTTTTAGCTGGCGCTTTTTTCGCCACTACCTTTTTAGCGACTACTTTTTTGGCCGCTACTTTTTTAGCTGGCGCTTTTTTAGCTGGCGCTTTTTTCGCCACGGCTTTTTTGGCCGGTGCTTTTTTCGCCACTACTTTTTTAGCCGGTGCTTTCTTCGCAGGCGCTTTTTTAGCGACTACTTTTTTAGCAGGGGCTTTCGCTGGAGCAGCTTTTTTAGCCGCAGGTTTTTTCGCAGTTGCCATAGTTTTCTCCTTATCACGTTGCAAAGAGCACTTCACGTTTGGAGTACGTAAAGCGATTCACGATGTTGGGCCAGCCGATAAGCTGGCCCAGCACTGCGAACACAGGAGCAAAGCCCATTGCCCACTCTTCGGTGGCTCTGTTGGTCATTGCAATTCTAAAAATCATGCTGTTCTTGTTTTGCCTCGATCAGGTCGACATCAATCCCACGAAAGTGCACCACCCGACTGGTACTCAATCACGCGGGTTTCAAAGAAGTTGCGTTCCTTCTTCAGGTCAATCATTTCGCTCATCCACGGGAACGGATTTTCTTCGTTCGGGAACAAGGTTTCCAGTCCAATTTGTGTTGCACGACGGTTGGCAATGTAGCGGAGATAGCCTTTGAACATGGATGCGTTAAGCCCCAGTACGCCACGCGGCATGGTGTCCTCAGCATAGCGGTATTCCAGTTCAACGGCCTGCATGAACAGGGCCTTGATTTCGGCCTTGAACTCGGCTGTCCAGAGATGCGGGTTTTCAAGCTTGAGCTGGTTTATCAGGTCGATGCCAAAGTTGCAGTGCATGGACTCGTCCCGCAGGATGTACTGGTACTGCTCGGCAGCGCCGGTCATTTTGTTCTGGCGACCGAGCGCAAGGATTTGCGTGAAACCAACATAAAAGAACAGGCCTTCCATCAGGCAGGCAAAGACGATCAGCGACTTGAGCAGTGTCTGGTCGGCCTCCGGCGTGCCGGTCTTAAAGTGCGGATCAGAAATGACTTCAATGAACGGGATCAAAAACTGGTCTTTGTCCCGGATGGACTGCACTTCGTTATAGGCATTGAAAATTTCCGCTTCATCCAGACCCAGTGACTCGGTGATGTACTGGTAGGCGTGTGTATGAATCGCTTCTTCAAAAGCCTGGCGCAACAGAAACTGGCGGCACTCGGGCGCGGTGATGTGGCGATAGGTACCCAGCACGATGTTGTTGGCAGCGAGTGAATCAGCCGTTACGAAAAAGCCAAGGTTGCGCTTGACCAGGCGACGTTCATCTTCAGTCAGGCCGTTCGGGTCTTTCCAGAGCGCGATGTCGCGGGTCATGTTGACCTCTTGTGGCATCCAGTGATTGGCGCAAGTCGCCAGATACTTTTCCCACGCCCATTTGTATTTGAACGGTACCAGCTGGTTAACGTCAGTCTGGCCGTTGATGATGCGTTTGTCTGAAGCCTTGACGCGCTTCATGACTGCTGGCATTGCGGTGCTTGATGCAATGGCTGGCGTGGCAGCTGGAGTGGCGTTGTTGGGTGCTGCAGCGCCGGCCGCCGCAACGTTGCCAGGTACCGCGCCGTCGTTCAACATGCGTGAACCAGTTTGCGGTTGCGCAAACTGGTTGTCAGAATTAAAAGGCGGAAGTGCCATCGAGCGGCTGTCAGGCAAGCCGCTGCCAAGAGATTTTTGCAACGATGGTTTAACTTCTTCGTCCCAGGTCAACATAGAGTGTTCCAATACTTTCGAATTATGAAAGCAGCAATACAAAATGAAAAGTGTTCATTCATATCGCTGCAAATTAGTGTTGCTCAATTACATCGAATCGTGCCCTTATCTGCGCAGTGAATGTCATCGCGCAGATCAGATTTTTTATTGGCAAGCCTCGCATCCCGGATCATCGATCGCGCAAAACTTGATGTCGGTTGCAGGTGATGCACTCATCTGCATTTGCGCCGCAGCTGCAGCCATGTCGAGCGCACTCATGCTGCTCGCTGCCGTTGCGGTGCTTGATGAGACCGAATTCATCTTGCCCGCGGTGACGGTGGATTTTTCTGCATGCGTTGCGCTCTGCGTGCGCAGGTAATAAGTAGTCTTCAATCCGCGCAGCCAAGCCAGCTTGTAAGTCTCATCAAGCTTTTTGCCAGAGGCTCCTGCCATGTAAATATTGAGTGACTGTGCCTGATCAATCCATTTTTGGCGTCGCGCTGCAGCTTCCACAATCCAGGAGGTTTCCACTTCAAAAGCGGTCGCGTAAAGTGCCTTGATATTTTGTGGAACCCGGTCAATCGGACGCAGGGAACCGTCATAGTGTTTGAGGTCCACTACCATCACGTCGTCCCACAGGCCCAGGCGCTTGAGGTCACGCACCAGGTAGTGGTTGATGACGGTAAATTCGCCGGACAGATTGGATTTGACTGAGAGGTTTCCAAAGCAGGGCTCAATGCAGGCATCGACACCAATGATGTTGGAAATCGTGGCTGTAGGCGCAATGGCTACGCAATTGGAGTTGCGCATGCCATCCAGGGCGATCTTGCTGCGCAGGGCATCCCAGTCAAGCGTTGACGAGCGGTCAACTTCGACGTAACCACCACGCTCTTCAAGCAGCATATCTATGGTGTCGAGCGGCAAAATACCTTTGTCCCAGAGCGAGCCCTTGTAGGTGGCGTACTTGCCGCGCTCTTTGGCCAGCTCGGTGGATGCCCAGTACGCGTGATAGCAAACCGCTTCCATGGATTTGTCCGCAAACTCAACCGCTTCTTGGGATGCGTAAGGGACGCGCAGCTCATACAGACAGTCCTGAAAGCCCATGATGCCCAAGCCCACAGGGCGATGCCGCATGTTGGAGTCACGCGCCTTCTTGACAGCGTAGTAGTTGATGTCTATCACGTTGTCCAGCATACGCATGGCAGTAGTGATGGTTTTTTGCAGCTTGTCATGGTCAAGCGTTTTGGCACCGTCAGGGCCGTCTTTCAAATGCTGGACCAGGTTGACTGAGCCGAGATTGCACACTGCGGTTTCAGTTTCGCTGGTGTTCAGGGTGATTTCAGTGCACAGGTTGGACGAATGAACAACGCCAACGTGCTGCTGCGGCGAGCGGATGTTGCAGACATCCTTGAAAGTGATCCATGGGTGGCCGGTTTCAAACAGCATCGACAGCATCTTGCGCCACATGTCGGTGGCCTGCAGGGTGCGTGAAGGCTTGATCTCGCCACGCGCCGCACGTGATTCATAGGCGGTGTATATTTTTTCGAATTCCTTGCCGAACTTGTCGTGCAGGTCGGGCGTGTCGTTGGGCGAGAACAGTGTCCAGGTGCCTTTTTCCATGACACGGCGCATGAAAAGGTCAGGAATCCAATTGGCTGTATTCATGTCGTGCGTGCGGCGGCGATCATC
>JANOCP010000303.1:0-6211 GCA_031412235.1 Polaromonas sp. | reverse complement strand
ACCAGCTGCGCCACGTCCGCCGCGCTGACTTTGCCTGAGCCTACCGCCTTGCCTATCATGGCCTGCTGGATCAGCTGGCTTTTGGTAGGTTTTTCGCGAACAAGGCCCGCTGGCTGATTGCGGTGGCTGCGGCTGATGCCGGTATCCACAAAAAACGGGCACAGTACCGAGGCGCCAATCTGGTCTGTCACCAGCGACAAGTCCTGGTACAAGGTCTCACTTAAAGAAACTACCGCGTGCTTGCTGACGTTGTAAACACCCATATTGGGGGGGTTAAGCAAACCGGCCATGCTGGCAGTGTTGACGATATGGCCTTGCCAGGACGGGTCTTTTTTGGCGGCCTCAAGCATCATGGGGGTGAAGACGCGTACGCCATGCACCACGCCCATGACATTGACGCCCATTACCCAGTCCCAGTCCTTGACCGAGTTTTCCCATATCAGCCCGCCCGAACCCACACCGGCGTTGTTAAACACGAAATGCGGCGCGCCAAAGCGTTCATGGACGGCCAGGCCAAGGGCTTCCATTTGCTCTGCACTTGATACATCGACCTTGCGTGCCAGCACTTGCGCGCCCAAAGCAGTCATTTCACGTTCGGCAGCATCAAGCGCGTCCTGCTGCACATCAACCAGCACCAGATTCATGCCCAGCCGGGCACCGATGCGAGCGCATTCGAGGCCGAAGCCCGAGCCAGCGCCCGTCAAAACTGCTGTCTTGCCTTTGAAATCAGTCATCATTTATGTCTCTCTTTCAGGGAATCAAACCAGGCGCAGCATTTCGATGTGGGGAATGCCGTCTTCAATGTAAGGAGCACCTGCATCCACAAAACCATGCTGCTTGTAAAACTTTTCAAGTCGCGCCTGCGCGCCAATGCGTATTGGCTGAGGGCCCCAGTGGCGAATGAGCTGGTCAATGGATTCGCGCATCAGCGAATGGCCAGCGCCGCCACCGCGCAGGGTATTGCGGGTCATCACGCGGCCTACGCTGGCTTCGGCAAATTTTTCGCCTGCAGCAAAACAGCGCGCATAGGCTACCAGCTGCCCGTCAAGCGTGCCCAGCAGGTGCATGGCTGTAGTGTCAGCGCCGTCCAGGTCCTGAAAAATACAGGCCTGCTCAACCACAAATACGTCGCTGCGAAGCTGTAGCACCTCATACAACTCACGTGTGGTCAGGTCGCCAAACGATAAAAACCGCCAGTCAATGTTGTTACCAGCCCCACTCATGTCGCCGCAACGGCCTTGAGCTGATAGCCAATGCGCGGGAAATGCACATGGACGGTGCCCGCCCGTTCGTCAGTACGGCGCAGCGTGTAGTGCATGCGGGTGGCAGAAATCAGCTCACCTTCAGTCGGCTCCAGTCCAAAGTTCTCGCTTTTGACGGTGACCTGAGTCCCCAGGGCAATGCCGTGTTCGTCCTGAAAAACATCATCTTGCAACAGGGCGGATTTGACGGGTGTGGCTGCGGCAGCCACCGCAATCGCGTCTGCAGCGCTGATTTTTTCGAACGTTCCGTGGCCCATGGCGGCCATGCGGTCCATCCACTCCAGTACTGCAGGCGTGGCATCAAGCACCCCGGCCATGGCGGGGGTACGGTTACGGGTGAACCATAGTGGGTGGTAGGCGGCAAAGTCCGCCACACTGGCTGACTCCCCCAATAAAAATGGCCAGTCCGTCAGCATGTCGGACATGCGCCGCAAATAAGACTTGTAAGCAGCGCTTGCATCTGCCGCGGGCATGCGCGGCATGCCACTTCGCATGGCCTGGCGGTCTTCTGCGAACGCCTTGGCAGCTTCAGGCGGGGCATTGGCAAACACCTGCGCAATGCCCGGTGGCTGAAAGTTATACGCCATGGCTGTCCAGAACAGCGTGGTGTCGGCCCACTGCGCCAGCGTACGGCTCATGCCCTTGCTGGGCGCGGGGTAAATGCTGGGCTCAGGCTGCAAATGCTCCAGCACATCACAAATCAAAGCGGTATCGCAGTAAATGTCTGCGCCAATTTGCAGTACTGGCGTCTTGCGATAGCCGCCCGTTAAAGCCACAACGTCGGGCTTGGGCATGATCATCGGAATGATCACCGACTTCCAAGTCAGCTTTTTGTAGCCCAGAATCAGCCTGACTTTTTCAGCAAAAGGTGAGGTGGGGTAGTGGTGAAGAATCAAATCTGCCATGGTGTTCTCCAAAAATAGCGGGACCAGATAAGCGGGTGCAAGGCTATATCAATTTAACCAGTTGCTTGCCAAAGTTTTTACCCTTTAGCAAACCCAGAAATGCCTCAGGTGCGGCTTCAATGCCCTGCGCAACAGTCTCTCGCGGCTTGAGTTTGCCAGTGGCTACCATCGTGCCGAGTTCCTTCAGCGCTTCGGGCCAGACTTCCATATGCTCGCCCACGATGAAACCCTGGATTTTCAGGCGGCTCATCAAAATCAGCGCCGGATGCGTCATGGGCAGCGGCTTGCCGTCATAGCCTGCAATCATGCCGCACAGAGCGATGCGGCCAAAGGCGTTCATGCAGGGCAACACGGCATCGAGCACCATGCCACCCACGTTTTCAAAATAGCCGTCGATACCGTCCGGGCAATGGGCTTTGAGCGCCTTGGCCAGCGAAGCAGCGTCTGCGTGCAGCTTGTAGTCAATACAGACGTCAAAACCCAGTTCATCAACCGCATATTTGCATTTGTCAGGCCCGCCTGCAACACCGACAGTGCGGCAGCCACGGGCTTTTGAAAGCGCCGCAAAAGCGCTGCCCACCGCGCCGGTAGCGGCACTGACCACCATGGTTTGCCCGGCTTTGGGCTCAATAATTTTGACCAGCCCGTAGTACGCCGTAACCCCGGGCATGCCCACCGCACCCAGATAATGCGAAAGGGGTACATGCGTGGTGTCTACCTTGCGCAGTGTGCCGGGTTGTTCAACATTGACCACGCTGTAATGCTGCCAGCCGCCCAAGCCAACCACTTTGTCACCCACCTGAAATTTGGCTGACCGGCTTTCAATAATTTCGCCTGCTGTGCCACCGCCCATAACCTGACCCAATGCCTGTGGAAGTGCATAGCTTTTACTGTCGTTCATACGGCCGCGCATGTAGGGGTCGAGACTTAAAAAGTGGTGCTGCACCAGAACCTGCCCGACTTGCAGGGCCGGGGTTTCGCCCGTCACCAGTTTGAAGTTGCTTGCAAGGGCTTCGCCTGTGGGGCGGTTGTCGAGCAGGATTTGTTGGTTGACTGGCATGGGTGTTTCTCTCAAGGACTTGAAGATAGGTGGGCAGCAGGGCAATTACTACTATTTTGATAGCTACCAATAGCCGTACTCATTGGGCAGACGGTCGATTTGATCCATAAATTGGCCTTAATCCGTTGAAATTGGGCTTACCGGAGGGCCGCCGGGCGCATTCAGGGAATTTACGCTTTTCGGGCCGGTTGGCAATCGTTTGACGTACTTGAAAGTTCCGGTCGAGTGGGCACACGCCCTGCCCTGCACGTCATAAAGCGTCGCTTCGGTAAAAGCCAGCGTAGCCGTGCGGTGTATCAGCCGCCCCTTGCCAGTAAGCCTGCTGCCGTCACCGGGCGCGGGTTGCATAAAACTGGTTTTCATCTCAATAGTGACCACGCCCATGTCCTTTTGCACACTGCGCGCAGCCACCGCCATGGTCACGTCCATCAGCGTCATGACAGCACCGCCGTGCGTCACGGCAAAAGAGTTGAGGTGCTCAGGCTTGGGCGTGTAGCCAATGGCAGATTCGCCGCCGTCAAACCTTTCAAGGTCAAAACCCAGATGCGTGACGAACGGGATATCAGCGCCAAAGCTTATTGGCATCCACTATCCACCTGTTACAACTGACACGCCGCCGTCTACAGCCATCCACTGCCCGGTAATGTGCTTGCCTGCATCCGACGCGAACAACACGCACAGACCCTTGAGGTCTTCGTCGTCACCCAGGCGGCCCAGTGGTGCATGCGCGGCAAGCTTTTCTTCACCCATGGCCTTGAGCGTACCCATGGTCATTTTGCTGGGGAAAAACCCCGGGCAAATGGCGTTGACCGTGATGTTGTAGGCACCCCATTCGCAGGCGAGCGCGCGTGTGAAGTTGACGACTGCCCCCTTGGAGGTGTTGTAGGCGATGGTGGTCATCTCACGCGGGTTACCACCCAGTCCGGCGATGGACGCCAGGTTGATGATGCGGCCAGATTTGCGGGCAATCATGCTGTGCTTGGCAATGTGCTGCGAGAGAATGAAGTAGCCGCGAACATTCAGGTTCATGACCTTGTCCCAGGCATCTACCGGGTGGTCTTCAGCGGGCGCGCCCCAGGCAGCGCCTGCGTTATTGACCAGAATATCAACGTGCCCCAGGCGCTTGATAGCCTCATCAGCCAGTGCGCGAATTTCTGTTTCTTTGGAACAGTCGGCGGCAATCCAGTCGGCATCGATGCCCTGGGCCTTGAGTTCAGCAGCGGCTTCAATCAGGTCATCAGCCTTGCGCGAACTCAAAATTATTTTTGCACCGGCTTCACCAAGCGCCTGCGCCATTTGCAGGCCCAGGCCGCGCGAGCCACCAGTAACCAGTGCGGTCTTGCCGGTGAGGTCAAACAATTGCTGGATTTTTCTGGGTGTCATATACATATCTCCGTTATTTAAAAGTGATTATTTGGACTCGACCGACATGGTCGAACGGACATAAATCAAAACTACGCCGATGACGACCAACACGCCACCAGCAGCAATCATCAGCCAGCCCACGATGTCATCAACTCTGCCGACAAAAATACCGAGAATAAGGACTAACAGGCCACCAAAAATCAGCGTCCAGATGATCTTGTGAAGTCGTGCCATCGACGGGTCGACGGGGTGGTTGGCACCTGGTTTGTAAAAACCCATTAAAAAGCCTCCTCAGGCAGGTTGGCGCATAGCAGGTTGCGGTTTTCAACCACCGCCAGCCAGGCACTTGTTTTTGGCAGTTCATACGCATAAAAATAGCTTGTTGCGCCGAGAATACCGGCGCGGGAAGCTGTTGAACAAGTCGTAGAGGGATTCAAAACTGTAAGCGCAACATCCAGCCAAATCCATGCCAATACGGTGTGGCCAAAGGCCTGCATGTAGGGCACAGCGTTGGCCAGTGCGTCTTGCGGCTTGCCCGTGGCCCAGGCTGCGCTGGTTGCAGTGCCAACATGAGCCAGCGCTTTGCCAAGTACAACGGCGTGGTCTTCAAGCTCTGGAAATTCACGCGCTCTGACTATCGTGGCCTGAACACGCGCCGCCAGCAAGGACATGCCCCTACCGCCTTCCATCAGCACCTTGCGGCCCAGCAGGTCCATCGCCTGAATGCCGTGCGTGCCTTCATGAATCATGTTCAGACGGTTATCGCGCCAATACTGCTCGACGGGGAAATCACGGGTGTAGCCGTACCCGCCATGAACCTGAATCGCCAGTGAATTGGCCTCCAGGCACCACTCGCTGGGCCAGCTTTTAGCTATGGGCGTGAGAACCTCCAGCAGCATGCGGGCATCGTCCGCCGCTTGCGCCTCGGCCGTGTGCTGCTCATCGACCAGCCTGGCACAGTAAAGCTCCAGTGCGAGTGCGCCCTCGCAGTAGGATTTTTGAGCCAGCAACATGCGCCTGACGTCTGCGTGCTCGATGATTCGCACCTGCGGTGCAGAAGTATCTTTGCCGCCCTGCCCCACCGGCCGCCCCTGCGGGCGGTTTTTGGCATAGTCAAGGCTTGCGTAGTAGCCCGCCATGCCCAGCATGGTGGCGGCCATACCAACGCCAATGCGGGCCTCGTTCATCATGTGGAACATGCAGCGCAGGCCTTCATGCGGCTTGCCGACCAGGTAGCCAATTGCACCCGCTTCGCCCTTGACAGGGTATTTGCCTTCGCCAAAGTTAAGCAAGGTGTTAGTGGTACCGCGCCAACCGAGCTTGTGGTTCAAACCGGCAAGCGCCACGTCATTGCGTACGCCTGTCAGTTCACCTTTTTCATTGACCAGCTTTTTGGGCACGATAAAAAGTGAAATGCCGCGTGTACCTGGAATCAGCTTGCCATCAGGCCCGGGAATTTTGGCCAGCACCAGGTGAATGATGTTGTCAGTCAGCTCGTGCTCGCCCGATGAAATCCACATCTTGTTGCCCTTGAGGCGATAGCGCGGGCCCAGGGCTTCAGATTCAAAATCATCGCCGTCAGGCAGGGCGCGCGTGGTGACATCGCTAAGCGAAGACCC
>JANOCP010000302.1:0-4929 GCA_031412235.1 Polaromonas sp. | reverse complement strand
CGATGGCATGTGGTTTAGCCGCGCAAGCAAGATCTGCTGGGTGCAAACGGATGATTCAGGTGCTTTCCTTGACCAGTCCAATTGCATGATGCTGGCCGCCCTGCCAGGCCCCGTGAACGACGGACGCGTGAGCGCAGGCCTCGCAGCCAGCACCGCCGTTACAGGCAGCACGCCCATCGGCGCCGTATTGGGTGCCACACGAATCGGCGCACCGGTCACCGCCGCTACCCTGCGCCGCTTCCTGGTGGGCCCACGTGACTGCGAGGTCACGGGTGTAGCCGAAACCCCCGATGGCAAGACCATGTTTGTGAACATTCAGCATCCAGGTGAGGATACCGCTGCTGCCAATCTGGTACCGGCTGCCGGCGCAGCTGGTGCAGGTAACTTCAACAGCTACTGGCCTGCAGGCGAGCGTGCTCCCGGTTCAGTCGCCGACGTGAACGGCGCGCGCCCACGCTCAGGAACTGTTGTCATCACAAAGAACGATCGCGGACAAGTCGGCGGTTAATTCTTTAGCAGTCGCCTACAAAGCCTGGTCCTGGAAAGGGCCAGGCTTTTTTTCTTTCTGCGGCGCAAAAAAGCGTGCCCAAGCGGTGCGTCAGATACTTTTCTGGTTGACCCGCTTTGACATCGCCTCGGCGCTCTCCCTGCGCTCGCTGTAGCGGTCGGTGAGCCACGGCGACACACCACGCGTGAGCAGGGTGAACTTGAGCAGCTCTTCCATTACGTCAACAATGCGGTCGTAATAGGCCGAGGGTTTCATGCGGCCAGCCTCGTCAAACTCCAGAAAAGCCTTGGCTACCGATGACTGGTTGGGCACGGTCAGCATGCGCATCCAGCGGCCCAGCACGCGCATCTGGTTGACGGCGTTAAACGATTGTGAGCCGCCCGAGACCTGCATCACCGCCAGCGTTTTGCCCTGCGTGGGCCGCACTGCGCCGCTGGTCAGGGGAATCCAGTCGATTTGCGACTTCATGATGCCGGTCATGGCACCGTGGCGCTCGGGTGATGTCCAGACCATGCCCTCTGACCACTCTGCCAGGGCGCGCAGCTCTTGTACCTTGGCGTGCGAGTCGGGTGCGTCGTCGGGCAGCGGCAGGCCGCTGGGGTTGAAGGTTCGGGTTTCTGCGCCCATGGCCTGCAAAATCCGGGCCGCTTCTTCACTCGCCAGGCGGCTGTAGGAACGCTCGCGCACCGAGCCGTAGAGCAGCAGAATGCGCGGGGGGTGGCGGGCTGCCTCGTTTTTGGGCAGCTCGGGTGTGTGGAAAAGCGCTGTATCTAAATTGGGCAGTGCGCTGGCAGCGGCTGCATTCTCGGGCTTCAGCTCAGGTCTCATCTCAGGCAATTCGCTCTCCCTTGTCGTCAATGACTTTTTCGCCGTCTTCTTTGGTAAATGCAGCAAGTTGCGGCAGCGGCAGGATGTCGAGCACCGCTTCAGACGGGCGGCAAAGCCGGGTGGCCAGCGGGGTGACAACGACTGGACGGTTCATCAGGACAGGATGGGCCGCAATGGCGTCAAGCAGCGCGTCATCAGTAAGTGATTCATCACCCAGGCCCAACTCGTCATACGGCGTGCCCTTTTGCCGCAGCAACTCGCGCACGCTGATG
This sequence comes from Polaromonas sp., assembly GCA_031412235.1. Lineage (GTDB taxonomy): Bacteria > Pseudomonadota > Gammaproteobacteria > Burkholderiales > Burkholderiaceae_C > Polaromonas. Next base: position 3,321 of record JANOCP010000302.1, on the reverse strand, counting down.
CCCATTTGGGCTACCAGTTCCAGCAGCTTGTCGCGGCGGGGCGGGGTTGTGAGGTATTCAATCACTTCGGGCTCGACACCGGTATTGCGGATCAGCGCCAGCACATTGCGTGAGGTGCCGCATTTGGGGTTGTGATAAATCGTGATGCCGGACATGGGTTCTAGCTCCTGAAGGTGTGGGATGCGGAATGTGCACAGGTCACCCACTTGTCATATTTCAATGATTCAATTATATTTGAACTATGGAAACAATATCTGCCGAACCGATTCTGAACCTGCTGGATGAAGCAGCCGCCGTCAAGGCGCTTGCCGCGTTGGCCCAGCCCCAGCGACTGCGTGCTTTTCGTGCCTTGGTGGTAGCCGGACCCGAAGGGCTGACGCCTGGTGTGATGGCTGAAAAGCTTGGCGTGCCACCCAGCGCGCTGTCTTTTCACCTCAAAGAGCTGGCGTATTCAGGCCTGGTCAGCAGCGAAGCGCGTGGCCGCAACCTGATTTACCGCGCCAGCTTTGGCCACATGACTGCCCTTTTGGGCTACCTGACCGAGCATTGCTGCCAGGGGAAGGCCTGCGAGGTAAATTTGGACCCCCTATGCACAGATTGTTAGTCATTTAGGCTCCTTGCCCAATGATTACGGGTACTGGTAGCTACAAACTTCATAGCGTAAAAGTTCTCTGTTCATTTCCCTCCAAATCAACCCGACACCAAAAGAGCCACTACCATGACTGAAAAACCCGTCAACGTTCTGTTTTTGTGCACGCACAACTCTGCCCGCAGCATTCTGGCCGAGGCCATCCTCAATCACATCAGTAAGGGCCGCTTCAAGGCCTATTCGGCAGGCAGCAGTCCGCGCGAGAACCAGCAGCCCAACCCCATGGCTTTGAAAACGCTGGAGTCCGCCGGTATTTCCACCGACGGCCTGCGAAGCAAAAGCTGGGATGATTTCGGTAAACCCGACGCACCACACATGGATCTCGTGATTACCGTTTGCGACAACGCCGCTGGCGAGGTCTGCCCCTTCTGGCCCGGTCAGCCCGCCACGGCGCACTGGGGTTACGCCGACCCGTCAGCCATTGACGGCAGCGACGCACAAAAGATGGAAGCCTTCCGCCAGACCCTGCACGCCATCAAACGCCGCCTTGAACTGCTGACCAACCTGCCCGCCGCCAGTGTTGAGCGCTTGATGCTGGAAAAGTCAGCCCGCGACCTCGCGAAATCATGAGTGAGGCAGAGACTTCTCCACAACAGGCATTGCCGCGCCAGCTGCTAAGTGAATTCATCGGCACCGCCGCCCTGCTGTGCGCCGTGATTGGCTCCGGCATCATGGCCGAAGCTTTAAGCGGGGGCAACAACGGCGTGGCCCTGCTGGCCAATACGCTGGTCACGGTGTTTGCGCTGTATGTATTGATAGAAATCCTTGGGCCCATCAGTGGAGCGCACTTTAACCCGCTGGTAACCCTGGTTTTATGGTCAAAAGGCAGCGGAGCCCAAGGAGAACGGTTACGTGTAGCTATGTTTTTCATAGCGTTTCAGTTACTGGGCGCAGTCGCCGGGGCGTGGGCTGCACACGCCATGTTTGACCTGAACCTGCTGCAGTTCAGCCACAAGCTGCGCGGCGGCTGGAACGCGGCAGGCCATTTCAGCGGCTGGGGCCAGTGGATTGCGGAGGCCGTGGCTACCGGCGGGCTGATTCTGGTGGTGCTGCGCGCACCGCCGCACAAGGCAGCGGCACTGGTCGCCTGCTACATTGGCGCGGCCTACTGGTTTACTGCCAGCACCTCGTTTGCAAACCCGGCGGCGGTGCTGGGCCGGATGTTTTCAGACAGCTTTGCGGGAATTGCACCAGCCAGTGCGCTGGGGTTTGTGCTGGCTGAGGTGGTGGGGGCCGGGCTGGGAGTGTTGCTGAATCGCTGGCTGGGTGGTGGTGGAGATGGTGAGTAGTGAGTGGTGAGTGGTGAGTGGGTAGGTTGACCCCGAATTCCCACTTCCCACTTCCCACTTCCCACTTCCCACTTGCCACTTACCACTCACCACTAACCGCATTCATCCCAAATGCCCCAGCGGCAAGGCACTGCTGGCCTTGACTTCGCCCAATGAAAAGCTGGTATGAATGTCCTTGACGTTGGGCAGGTTCATCAGGTTTTGCAGCGCAAACTTGCTGAAGGCCTCCAGGTCTTTGGCCACCACCTGCAGCTCAAAGGTGCCGGCGCCGCTGATGTAGTGGCATGAGACGACCTCGGGCATTTTCTTGATGGCTTCTTCAAGCTGGCGCGTGGCGTCACCATTGTTGCGGTCAGCGTCCAGCCGCACAAAGGCCAGCACCCCCAGGCCGATTTTGTGGCGGTTGATGTCGGCCCGGTAACCGGTAATAAAGCCTGCTTCTTCAAGCGCCCGTACCCGCCGCCAGCAGGGCGCGGCAGAAAGGCCGACGCGCGACGCCAGCTCAGCATTGGTCTGGCGGGCGTCGGTTTGCAGTTGCACCAAAATGGCCACGTCAAACTTATCAAGTGTTTCCATAAAGCGTATTTTGCAGCAAGATTCTTGCTTAATCACTGCTGAATTGGGCAAACAACGCAATGATTTTTCAGGCAGTTAGGCATACACTTTGCGTTCACGCCTTGCATCCCACGGAGACAACAATATGAACGCACCGCTGCCTGAGCACATTCGCAAGTCACTGGAAACCGTCACGCTTGACGATAAGTATTCGCTAGATTACGGCCACGCCTTCATGAGTGGCGTGCAAGCCCTCGTCAAGCTACCCATGCTTCAGCGCCTGCGTGATGCGCAGCAGGGCAAAAACACGGCGGGATTCATTTCGGGCTATCGCGGCTCGCCGCTCGGTGGCTATGACCAGGCCTTGTGGAAGGCTGCCCCCTACCTGAAGGCGCAAAACATTGTGTTTCAGCCGGGCGTGAATGAGGAGCTGGCCGCCACGGCCGTGTGGGGCACGCAGCAGCTGGGTTTTGCACCGCCGGGCACCAACAAGTACGACGGTGTGTTTGGCATGTGGTACGGCAAGGGGCCGGGTGTTGACCGCACATCAGACGTTTTCAAGCACGCCAACATGGCGGGTACCACGCCCTGGGGCGGCGTGATTGCGGTAGCAGGTGACGACCATATTTCAAAAAGCTCGACCGCTGCGCACCAAAGTGACCACATCTTCAAGGCCTGCGGCCTGCCGGTGTTCTTCCCCGCCAGCGTGCAGGAAATTCTTGACCTGGGCCTGCACGCTTTTGCGCTCAGCCGCTACTCCGGCGTTTGGGCGGGCATGAAGACGATCCAGGAGATCGTTGAATCATCAGCCAGCGCCATGATTGACCC
>JANOCP010000301.1:0-6938 GCA_031412235.1 Polaromonas sp. | reverse complement strand
TAGACCGAGCGGATCTGCAAATGGTCTTGCAGGTTGGCGCCCACGCCCGGCAAGTCTTGCAGTACGGGTATGCCGTGCTGTTGCAGCAATGCGCCGGGGCCAATGCCCGACAGCTGCAAAATTTGCGGCGAACCAATCGCGCCAGCGCACAAAATAACTTCGCCGATCAGCCCGCGCTCTTTGCCGGAATCACGCGTGGCCATCACCTTGATGTGCTCCAGGCCCGTCCACACCTCTACACCTGTGCAGCGCTGGCTGCCATCGGGCTGTTTTTCAATGATCAGTTTGCTGACCTGGGCTTTGTTCCACAGCTCGAAGTTGGGCCGGGCGTAGCAGGTCGGGCGCAAAAAGGCCTTGGCGGTGTTCCAGCGCCAGCCGTCTTTTTGGTTCACCTCAAAGTAGCCTACGCCTTCGTTGTTGCCACGGTTGAAGTCGCCCGTGGCGGGTATGCCAGCCTCGACAGCCGCATTGGAAAAGGCATCCAGAATATCCCAGCGCAGCCGCTGCTTGCTGACCTGCCATTCAGCGCCAGCTTTGCGATGACGCAAGATTTTTTGGTAAGGAACGGTTTTGTCTTGCATCAGCTCAGGCGCTGTGCCAACAGCACCATGAAATTCGTCTGCGCCCTTGTAATGGTTTTCATGCAGCTTGAAGTACGGCAATGCGTTGGCCCACGACCATGCACTGTCGCTTGTCAAGCTGGCCCAGTCGTCGTAGTTGCGTGCCTGGCCGCGCATGTAAATCATGCCGTTGATGCTGGATGAGCCACCCAGCGTTTTGCCGCGCGGGTAACGCAGGCTGCGGCCATTCAAACCTGGCTCCGGCTCGGTGTTGTACAGCCAGTCGGTACGCGGGTTGCCAATACAGTGCAGGTAACCGACAGGGATATGAATCCAGTGGTAGTCGTCTTTGCGGCCAGCCTCAATCAGCAGTACTTTTTTGGAGGCGTCAGCACTCAGGCGGTTGGCCAGCAGGCAACCGGCCGTGCCGGCACCAATGATGATGTAGTCAAAAATCAGGCTCTGGTCTTGCATGGGGCTTTTTGTCTTTGGTCGCGTTATTCGTAGGTCATTCGGCGGTCATTCGGCGGATGGTGCATTTTGCCTGCCTTGGCCCACACCAGTCTGACTCACAGGCCGGGGTTTCCCCGGCCCATGGGTGCCATGCCGGCATTGCCAGGCGGCTTGTGGTGTTGTAGGACGCAGGCGAAACCCATTACCCCCCACAGTTGTGGGTAGTTATTGGCACTTTGAACAGTTACCATGGCAACTTTGAGTCAATCCCGGCCCACGGTCCGCATCACTTTTGCTTATGCCTGAATCCACTCCCCGCATAGAACAGCAAGACACACCGCAAGGTCGGTTGTTTGTCGTGCAGGGGGCATGGACGGCGGCAGACCTGACAGCGCAGCCGGTGTGGGACGCGTTGACGGCGCAGCTTAAAAGCCTGGGCGATGCCACGCCAGGGGGCAAGTCCACCACTGTCGGGTGGAGTCTGGCGCAGATTGAGAAGCTCGACCATCTTGGCGCGCAGGTGCTCTGGAACCACTGGGGCCGTGCCTGGCCAGAGCAGTTGCAAATTGAAGCCAGCCAGCGCGCGCTGCTGGAAACCGTTGCCAAGTTCACCGTTGACCCGCCCAAGCTTGTCAAGCCCGACTGGAAAGAGCCGGTGATTATTCTGGGCAGCCGCGTGCTGGGCCTGTTTGACCACATCAAGTCTCTGGTGCGCCTGATTGGCCAGCTGCTACTGGACCTGATTCGCCTCGTTCGCCATCCGCAGGAGGGCCCATGGCGCGACCTGTCGGGCCACCTGTACCACATAGGCGCCACGGCGTTGCCGATTACCGCGCTGGTGGGCTTTTTGATTGGCGTGGTGCTGGCTTACCTGATATCGCAGCAGTTGCGGCAATTTGGTGCTGATGCCTTTATTGTCAATATTCTGGGTATTTCATTAATCCGCGAACTCGGGCCGGTTCTGGCCGCGATCCTGATTGCCGGACGTTCTGGCTCGGCCATCACCGCGCAGATTGGCGTCATGCGCGTGACCGAAGAGCTGGACGCCATGCGCGTGATGGGCATTGCCAGGGGCTTTCGCCTGGTGATGCCGCGCGCCCTGGCACTGGCCGTGGTGATGCCCCTCATCAGTGTGTGGACCACGCTGGCCGCTTTGCTGGGCGGCATGCTGGCCGCCAATGTGGCGATGGACGTGACGCCGGCGTTTTTTATCAATGCCCTGCCAGCGGCGGTAGAGGTTGCCAACCTTACGCTGGCTACAGCCAAGTCGGTTGTGTTTGGTTTACTGATCGCGCTGGTGGCTTGCCACTACGGTTTGCGCGTCAAGCCCAATACCGAAAGCCTGGGGCAGGGCACAACGGCATCGGTGGTGACTTCGATAACCGTTGTTATTTTGGTTGACGCGCTGTTTGCTGTCGTGTTCAAGAACGTGGGTATCTGAACAAGCATGACTGAAGCCGTCGTTGAAATCAAAAAGCTGTGGACCGTTTTTCAAAACGGCGACAAAAAAGCTGTCATCCACAAAGACCTTGACCTGACGGTTGAACGTGGCGAAGTGTTGTCGCTGGTCGGAGGTTCTGGCACTGGCAAAACCGTGTTGCTGCGGCAGATGCTGGGGCTTGAGCATCCGACCAAAGGCGAGATCACCGTGCTGGGCAAACCAGCGGCCGAACTTGGCAAGCGCGGCGCGGCCAGCCGGGTCGGCATGCTGTTTCAGCAAGGGGCGCTGTTCTCGGCTTTTACCGTGCTTGAGAACATTGCTTTCCCGCTGCGCGAGCTGAAATCCCTGCCAATAGAGTTGATTCGGGAGGCCGCCATGGTCAAGCTGCAAATGGTGGGCCTTTCGCCCGATGCAGCCGACAAAATGCCCAGTGATTTGTCAGGCGGCATGATCAAGCGCGTGGCGCTGGCACGCGCCCTCATCATGGACCCTCCGCTGCTGCTGCTGGATGAGCCCACCGCCGGGCTCGACCCTGACAGTTCAGACAGTTTCTGCGCGTTACTGCGGTCGTTGCACCGCGATATGGGCCTGACCGTGGTGATGGTGACACACGATCTTGACACCCTGTTTGAGCTGAGCACGCGCATTGCCGTGCTGGCCGAACAAAAAGTCATCATCAACGCCGCGCCCAAAGAGGTGGTGGCGTTTGCGCATCCGTTTATTCACGAATTTTTTCTGGGTGAAAGGGGTCAACGCGCGATGGAGTTGCTCCGCGAATACCCTTTTACGGTTTAAACATGCCCATAAATCCACTTGTCGGGCGAATTGCTGCGTTGCGCGGTGCTCGGAATCGGGTTATTGGGGTCAGACGCCAATTTCGCTACAGTGCTTCGCACTGCTCCCCTATGGGGCGAGCCAAAGGCTCGGCGAATTTGAACTCTGACCCCAAAAACCCAGCTCCGGGCGCCTTGCACTTCATCCCGACAAGCGAATTTCTGGACATGTTTGGTAGTTATTTAGTAGTTAGTTGGAGCTAAAGGACTCAATATGGAAAACAAAGCCCATGCCCTAGCCGCCGGTGCTTTTGTACTGGTGGTGACTGCCTTGCTGGCGTTGCTGTCGATATGGCTGATGCGTGACACCACGCAACGCGACATGTATGAAATGTCCACGTCTGACATCATCTCGGGCTTGCAACCGCAGGCTACAGTTAATTTTCGGGGTGTGCCTGTTGGCAAGGTCGAAGTGATTGGCTTTGACACCAAGGTCAAGGGCAATGTGCTGATCCGCATATCCATAGACCGTGGTGCGCCCATCACCAAGTCGGTGTTTGCCACGGTGGCCTCGCAGGGTGTCACTGGCCTGGGCTTTATCCAGCTGGACGACAACGGCGAGTCAGCAGAGCGCCTGGTGCCCAACGACGATGACCCGCCGCGCATACCGCTCAAGCCCGGCCGGCTGGACAAATTCCTCAAACAGGGAGAGTTGATCCTCAAGCAGGTTGAGCAGGCCACCACCAGCATCAACCAGGTTTTGGGCCCTGAAAATCAAAGGCGTATTGCCAGCGCGCTGGACAACGTGGGACAGGCTGCAGTCAGTGTGAGCCAGTTGTCGACCAGCATGCAAAGCATTTTGAATGCCCAACTGGGCCCCAGCCGGGTTGATATTCCTGGCCTGGTTAAAAACATGGACGGTACCCTCACGTCACTGAAGCGAACGTCTGAGCAAGCCAACTCCACAATCGCAGAAGTCGGTGTGACAGCGCGCCGACTGAATGAAAAAGGCGGGCCGCTGGACAAGCTTTCCGAAGGCGGCGCTTCACTGGCTGCCGGTGTCGAAACCTTTAGTGCTGCCACCTTGCCCAAGCTGGGCGAAGTGGCCGACGAAACCACCCGCGCCATGCGCCAGCTGCGGCGCACCGTCGGCAATGTCAGCGACAACCCGCAATCGCTGATTTTTGGTAACGGCCCGCCGGTGCCTGGCCCCGGCGAGCCAGGATTTTCTGTAGAGGGAGCCAAGAAATGAAAACACCGACTTCAACTGAACCTGTACTTGCTATGTATTTAATAGCTATTAATAGCCGTAAACAATGGGCTCAGGCGTTATTTCGTTGTTTTTTTGCCCTTGGGGCAGCCATCGCCATCGCCGGATGCTCCGCACTGCCCGACAAACCGATGCGGTCAGTCATGTATGACTTTGGGCCCGGCCAGTTGGCTGACGCGCCCGCCACCCGTCAGGCACGGCTGGCACCGATTGCTATTGACGACATCACGACCTCTGGCGGCGCGCTTGACAACATGTCGGTGCTTTACCGCCTGGCTTACCGTGACGATCAGCAGCTTCGGACTTATGCACTGGCGCGCTGGAGCGCACCGCCCGCGCTGCTGGTACGCCAGCGCCTGCGTGACCAGCTGGGCCAGCGCCGCGCGGTTTTTAATGCCGGCGACAGCATAGCGCTTAACCGCAGCCAAAACGCCGTGTTGCCGCTTTTGCTGCGGCTGGAGCTTGAGGAGTTCAGCCACCTCTTCACCACACCCGACGCCAGTGTCGGCCTGATCCGCATGCGCGCCACATTGGTCGACGTGACGCCAGCCGGTGAAAAACTGGTGGGCCAGCGCAGCGTGATTGTGCAGCGGCCGGCCCCCAGCAGCGACGCCCCTGGCGGCGTGCGCGCACTGACGCTTGCAACCGACGCCGCCATCGAAGAAATCAACCAGTGGCTGCAGCAAACCCCGGCGCGCCAGTGACCGGCCGGGCTGATGCATGAAAACGCTTGAAGAACAACTGCAGGTCGCCAATCTGCACGTCTTTGGCTGCTGCGAACGCCTGAGCGCTTACGGCGCGGATTTGCTGCAGACATCACCGCTGCTGCAAGACATGACACCTGCCGAGGTCGATACCCTGGGCGCATCCATGCTGCTGGTTCGTGCCGAGCCAGGGCAGGTATTGATCCGTGAAGGCGATGCCGGTGAGTGGATGCTGCTTTTGCTTAAAGGCACCGTTGACGTCACCAAACGCGTAGAGGCCCCGCAAGATGCCAGCAAGCCCGCCAGCAGCTCGCGCATAGCCGTCATCCAGCGCGGCGCAGCCATAGGTGAGATGTCCATGCTCGACAGTGAGCCGCGCTACGCAAGCTGCACCGCCATAGAAGCCGTAGAAGCCGGTGTACTCGGCCGCCAGGCCATAGGCCTGCTGATTCGCGACCACCCCGGCGTAGGCGCCAAACTGCTGGTAAAAATTACGCAGATGATGGCGCAGCGGCTGCGCAACACGAGTAACCAGCTGGTCAAGTTGCTGGAGAAAAGATAGCGTTAAATCGAGGTGTGCACTTGCGTAGTGAGCTTGAGTCCCAGGGCCCGGCAGACGCGGGCAATCGTGTCAAAACGCGGCTGCGAGTTGGGGCGCAGCGCCTTGTAAAGCGCCTCGCGCGTCAAGCCTGCAGCGCGAGCTACTTCTGTCATGCCACGCGCCCTTGCCACCACGCCCAAGGCATGCATCAACTCGGACTGGTCGGCGTCTTCAAGCACCACACTCAAATAGGTGGCAATGTCTTCATCTGTTGTCAAATGCTCGGCCAGATCGAATTCAGGTAATTCGGTGACGTTGATCTTTTTTGTCATGGCTAATCTCCTGGAGCTTCATTGAAAATGAGTTGGGCAGCAAGCTCTTTAGCCGCCGCAATATCGCCGTCCTGACTGGACTTGTCGCCACCCCCCAGCATGACGATCAGCACTGAGCCACGCTGCACGTAATACATGCGCCAGCCGGGGCCAAAGAACTCGCGCATCTCAAACACGCCATTGCCCACGGCCTTCACATCACCAAGAATGCCACGCTGCGCTTTGTCCAGCCGCACCGCGAGTCGAATGCTGGTTGTGCGGTCACGCAGCGTCAAAAACCAGGCGTCAAATTCAGACGTGCGCTTGATAACGAACATCAGCTATTGTAATCACTTGTTCACGAAAATAAATACTTTGCGCGGAATGTCTGGTAATAACCATCAAGGCCGTTGCCGATACATTCGGTCTCAAGGAAAGAAACAAACTGATCAAGAAAAACAATTTTGAGTTTGGCTGCGCCTGTGTCGGTCACCAGATGATCCCGTGCATACGCTGCCTCTCGAGCAACAACAGTATTGGCTGACGGAAACAGTAGCACCACGTGAGATCTGTCGCTGATGTGAACCAGGTTTCGGAGAATTTGATGATGCTTGCGAAAAGTGCATGCTCGACAGCGAGCCCCGCTACGCCAGCTGCACCGCGATAGAAGTCGTGGAAGCAGGTGTACTGGGCCGCCAGGCCACAGGCGCAGCGGCCCCCTCGGGGGGCAGGGCGCTTGCGCGTTGTGAGCAACCGTGGGGGCTACATTTACCCGCGCAGAATCGGAAACAACTTCCCCAAACCATCAGCCATCACCTCAACCGCCAGCGCAGCCAATATCAGGCCCATCAACCGCGTCATCACATTAATACCGGTTTTGCCGAG
>JANOCP010000300.1:0-28487 GCA_031412235.1 Polaromonas sp. | reverse complement strand
TTGAATCTCGTCCTGCGAACGGCGCTCGTCGTCTTCAGATGCAAGCTTGTCTTTGACCAGCTTTTTGACGCCGTCATTGGCATCACGGCGTAAATTGCGAATCGAAACCTTGGCATGCTCTCCCTCGCCGCGCACGACCTTGGTGAGCTCCTTGCGGCGCTCTTCCGTCATGGCTGGCATGGGTACGCGGATCAGGTCGCCCTGTGATGCCGGATTGAGTCCCAGATCTGAATCACGAATGGCCTTTTCGATTTTGGCGCCCATGCCTTTTTCCCACGGCGACACGCTAATGGTGCGCGCATCAAGCAAAGACACATTGGCAACCTGGCTGATAGGAACCATTGAGCCATAGTAGTCCACCTGCACGCTGTCCAGCAAACCAGGGTTGGCCCGACCGGTACGAATTTTGGTCAGGCTGTTTTTGAATGAATCCACAGACTGCTGCATTTTCTGCTCGGCATTCTGTTTGATCAGGGCGATGCTCATGGTTGAAACTCCATATTTTTATGCAGGGTTAGTCGCAAGAAGTTTGATATGACGCGCTGGCCTCTGGGCTAGACGTGAACCAGCGTTCCTTCGTCTTCACCCTTCACCACGCGCTTAAGCGCGCCATGCTTGAAGATACTGAAGACCTTGATGGGCAGCTTCTGGTCACGGCACAGCGCAAACGCAGTGGCGTCCATGACTTCCAGGTTTCTGCTCATGGCTTCGTCGAACGTGATGTTGGTGTAGCGCGTGGCCAATGGGTCCTTTTTCGGGTCAGCCGTGTAAACCCCGTCAACCTTGGTTGCCTTCAAAACGATTTCAGCACCAATCTCAGCCCCGCGCAATGCGGCAGCCGTGTCAGTGGTGAAGAAGGGATTACCGGTACCCGCCGCAAAGATCACAACCTTACCCTCTTCCAGGTACTGCAAGGCCTTGGGCCTGACGTAAGGCTCGACCACACGCTCGATGCCAATGGCAGACATCACACGCGGCGTCAAACCGGCCTTGTCCATGGTGTCACCGAGGGCCAGTGCGTTCATTACGGTCGCCAGCATGCCCATGTAGTCGGCAGTTGCCCGGTCCATTCCCACCGAGCCACCCGCCACCCCCCGAAAAATATTGCCGCCGCCAATGACCACGGCAACCTGAACACCCATGCGGGTGATTTCAGCAATCTCTTCAACCATGCGCACGATGGTGGCGCGGTTGATACCGAACGCGTCATCTCCCATCAAGGCCTCACCTGACAGTTTTAACAAGATTCGCTTGTAGGCTGGCATGTGGGATCTTTCTCGGGTTGGTAGGGATTGAAGTTTAGCGGCCTTCCGACGGTACAGAAAAGCACGGCAGCTGAATCGGGCTCAGGCCGCCTTGGCAGCCGCAATCTGCGCGGCAACTTCAGCAGCGAAATCGTCCACTTTCTTCTCAATGCCTTCACCCACAACGTACAGAGTGAAAGACTTGACCGTGGTTGCCTTTTCTTTCAGCATTTGCTCCACCGTCTGCTTGTCATTTTTGACAAAAGTCTGGTTGTGCAGGCTGACTTCCTTGAGGTACTTTTGTACGCCGCCTTCAATACGTTTGGCAACGATTTCAGGGGACTGCACGGGCTTGCCCGCTGCAACCGCCACTGAAGCGTCTTCAGCAGCTTTTGCAGCAGCTACCGAGCGCTCGCGGGCGACCAGTTCTGCAGGCACCTGATCGCTTGACAGCGAAACCGGCTTCATCGCGGCAACGTGCATGGCAACATCTTTGGCCGCAGCTTCTTCGCCATCAAACTCAACAACAACGCCAATGCGCGTGCCGTGCAGGTAAGACGCCAGCTTGCCGCTTGCAAAACGCTGGAAGCGGCGTACGGACATGTTCTCACCGATTTTGCCGATCAGGCCTTTGCGCACGTCTTCAACCGTAGGGCCAAAACCGTCCAGGCTCAACGGCATGGTGCCGATGGCGGCTACATCAGCCGGGTTGTTTTTGACGATGCCAACAGCAACAGCACCGGTGAATGCCAGAAAGCTATCATTTTTGGTGACGAAGTCAGTTTCGCAGTTGATCTCAACCAACGCCGCTACTTTAGTGTCATCTTCGCCTTCGGCGTGATACGCAATAACGCCTTCAGCGGTAATGCGGGAAGCTGCCTTGCCGGCCTTGTTGCCGAGCTTGACGCGCAGGATTTCTTCTGCTTTTTCGAAGTTGCCTTCAGCCTCGGTCAGTGCTTTTTTGCACTCCATCATCGGGGCGTCGGTCTTGGCGCGCAGTTCAGCGACCATGCTTGCAGTAATAGCCATTTTTAGTCTCTTCGTAATATCAAATCAATCAATTTAACTGTGAAAAAGGGGCTACGCGAGCCCCTTTTTCGCGTCTTGCGCAGGGCAAGCCTTTATCAGGCTGCTGCGGTTTGCACTTCCACGAATTCGTCGGAGCTCTCGGGCTGGACCATTTTGACAACGTCGTTCACGGCGTTGGCGCGGCCTTCGATGATGGCGTCAGCAATGCCGCGTGCGTACAACGCAACAGCTTTGGACGAGTCATCGTTACCAGGAATCACGTAGTCGATGCCGATGGGCGAATGGTTGGAGTCAACCACGCCGATCAATGGGATACCAAGCTTTTTAGCTTCCAGAATGGCTATTTTGTGGAAACCCACGTCGATCACGAAAATAGCGTCTGGCAGTGCAGCCATGTCCTGGATGCCACCGATGTCTTTTTCGAGCTTGTCAATTTCACGCTTGAAGGTCAGCTGTTCTTTTTTGCTGATGGAATCAAGGCCAGCTTCCTGCTGGGCTTTCATCTCTTTCAGGCGTTTAATGGAGGTTTTGACCGTTTTGAAGTTGGTCAACATGCCGCCAAGCCAGCGCTGGTCAACGAAGGGTACGCCGGCGCGCTTGGCTTCCATGGCGACGATTTCGCGCGCCTGGCGCTTGGTGCCGACCATCAGGATGTTGCCGCGGTTGGCGGACAACTGCTTGGCGAATTTCATCGCATCCTGGAACATCGGCAGCGACTTTTCCAGGTTGATGATGTGAATACGGTTGCGATGGCCGAAGATATACGGTGCCATCTTTGGGTCCCAGAAGCGGGTTTGGTGACCGAAATGGACGCCGGCTTCCAGCATTTCACGCATGCTTACTGACATATGAATACTCCAAAAGGTTGTGTCTAAAATCAGCGCTTATCGCCGGGAAAAATTTCCTGGCGACACCTTGAATGGCTGATTTGCGATTTACCTTGCATAGGTAGCACATTCACTACCTGCAAAGCCATTCGAGTATAACACCCCCGCACCCCATGATCCAGACCCCAACTTCACTCGACAACCCGCGCGACATTCACAGTACCCGGCTGGCACTTGAGGCAGGCCAGACCAGTCAGGCCGAGGTGCTTGCCAGGGCCAATGCCGCTGCACAAAGTGAGGCCTGCCGCCACGTTTACCTATCAGCCACAGCGTTTGGTGCCGAGGCCAGCGCGCCGCATGCTTCGCTTCCGCTGGCAGGCATACCCGTCTCGATCAAGGATCTTTTTGATGTGGCTGGCCAGACCTCCGCTGCCGGGTCAACTGTGTTGAGTCACGCTCCGGCAGCGTCCGCTGACTGCCCCGCTGTAGCCCGCTTGCGGGCGGCAGGCGCTGTGCTGGCCGGGCGCACCAATATGGTGGAGTTTGCCTTTTCTGGCGTGGGCATCAACCCGCATTTCGGCACGCCGGTCAACCCTGCAGATGCTGCCATCGAGCGCATACCTGGCGGCTCGTCGTCGGGCGCTGCAGTGTCCGTCGCTGCCGGCGCAGCACTGGTCGGTCTGGGTTCGGACACGGGTGGCTCCATCCGCATTCCGGCGGCGCTGTGCGGCATCGTCGGCTTCAAAAGTACGGCGCGGCTGATACCGACTGACGGTGCGATTCCACTTTCAACCAGCCTAGACACCGTTTGCGCCCTGACCCGTTCGGTACGCGATGCGGTGACGGTGCACCAGGTTCTGGCGGCGCGCACGGTGATGCTGGCAGGCAAGCCGCTGGCGTCATGCCGGTTTGCAGTCGCCCACACCCAAATGCAGGACGGACTGGACAGCACGGTCGCCAGCGCGTTTGAGCGCAGCCTGGGCGTGCTGCGGCAGGCTGGGGCGCAAATTGAAGAAATTGCACTCGATGAAATTAACGAGCTTGCAGCCATCAACGCTTCAGGCGGCTTGTCGGCAGCCGAAAGCTATGCCTGGCATCGTGAATTGATTGCCGAACACCGGGCTGAATATGACCTAAGAGTAGCGCTACGCATACTGCGCGGTGCCCGCATGAGCGCCTTTGAGTACATAGACCTGGTGGCAGCACGCAAACAGTGGACTACCCGCATGCAGGCGCGTCTGCATGGTTTTGACGCCGTACTGTCGCCCACCGTGCCCATCGTTGCGCCTACGATTGCCAGCGTCCTGACCGATGACGACGAGTTTTTCAGGGTCAACGGCCTTTTGCTGCGCAACACCGCAGTAGTCAACATGCTTGACGGATGCGGCATATCCCTGCCTTGCCACACTCCGGACCAATTGCCAGTCGGCCTGATGCTGTGGCACGCCGCTCTGCATGATGACGCGCTACTTGATGTGGCGCTTCAGGTCGAAACTGCACTGCAGCAAGCACTACAAAAACAATAGCTACTCATAGCCGTACTCGTTGGGCTACGGGAATATTTGATCTAAAAAAAGCGAAAAGAACGATGTATTTTCAGATTCCAGCGGGATTGGCATGAGGGTTGCCGTCATTGGTGCCGGCATCATAGGCATTACCACCGCTTACGAGCTGGCGGCTGATGGTCACGAAGTCACGGTATTTGAACGCCGTGGCGCAGCCGCCGAAGAAACCAGTTTTGCCAACGCTGGCGTGGTTGCACCGGGCTATGTCACGCCATGGGCTGCTCCCGGCATGCCGGGCAAGGTGTTTAGGCACCTGTTTAGCCGCCATGCACCTGTCAAGATTGGACTGCCGCTGTCTGGCAGCGACCTGGCCTGGATGTGGAAATGGCTGCGCGCCTGCAAGCTTGAAACCTACCTCGCCAACCGCGCGCGCTTGCAGCGCCTGGCTTTTTACAGCCGCTCCCGCCTGCACCACCTGACGGCTGAACTTCAGCTTGAATACGACCGCAGCGCCGGCTACATGGTGCTGCTGCGAAGCGAAAAAGACAGTCAGATGATGCAGCCCGGCCTGCAGCTTCTGCGCGACGCGGGCGTGGCTTTCAATGAAATCAGCGCTGAACAGGCGCGCTTGATCGAACCAGCCATCAACCCCGACACCGCATTTTTGGGCGCCATAAACCTGCCAAACGACGAGGTAGCCAATTGCCGCCAGTTTGCCCTGCTGCTCAAGAATGAAAGCCAGCGTCTGGGCGTTAATTTTGAGTTTAATACGTCAGTAGCTCATATAGACCGGCTACAGGCCGCTAGTGTTTTGATAGCGGGTGAAAGTACGCTGCGCGACTTTGACCGTGTGGTCCTGTGCGCCGGTCTGGCATCAGCCCGGCTTTTAAGGCCGCTCGGCCTGAAGATTCCCATGGCGGCGGTGTATGGCTATTCCATCAGCGCGCCGATTCGAGAACCGCTGAACGCACCGCGCAGCGCCCTGATGGACGAGCGCTACAAGGTCGCCATCTCCCGCATGGGCAACCGTGTGCGTGTGGCCGGGAGCGCAGAGATTGGCGGCTCGCTGGCCAGCAAGCGGGCGTCGTCGATCCAAACCCTGTACAAGGTGTTGCACGACTGGTTTCCGGGTGCCGTCCAGCACTCCAACACAGGGGCCAGCACGCAGGTCTGGAAAGGCGCACGCCCCATGCTGCCCGACGGCCCGCCCGTCATTGGCGAAAGCGGCCTCCCCGGCCTGTGGCTCAATATGGGGCACGGCTCCAGCGGCTGGGCCCTGAGCTGCGGCAGCGCGCGGGTACTGGCTGACCTGATGGCGGGTAAAAGCGCAGATATCGACATGGAAGGTCTGGGCATAGGCCGACTTGGAATCCGGCTGGCTTGATACGGTTTTGCAGGGCAGTTTTTGTAGGCCAGCGCCGCAACATTTGGCACTAATGCACACGCCGCCACGAACCAGCGGCAAATCGTCATGCCCAGGCGCTAAAGTCGGGCCAGCCCGGCATGTTGCCCGGCGACTACTTTTTGATTGGAATCATCATGGGAATGTTCAGTTTTATCAAGGAAGCGGGCGAAAAGCTTTTTGGCAAAGGCGAAGCCAAGGTGGCGCAAGAGGCTGTGGCTGCCGCACCCACACCCGAAAATATTGAAGCGCTGAGCAAAGCCGCTGGCGATGCAATTGCCATATACATCGGCAGCATGAACCTGAATGTAGAAGCGCTTGATATTGCATTTGACGCCACGACCGGAACCGTCACCGTTGCCGGTGTTGCGCCAGACCAGGAAACCAAGGAAAAAGTGCTGCTGTGCTGCGGCAATGTGGCGTCGGTAGAAAGCGTTAACGACATGATGACGGTGTCCAGCCCGGAGCCGGAATCACAGATGTACATTGTGGTCAGTGGCGACAACCTGTCCAAAATCAGCAAGCAGTTTTACGGCACCCCAAACAAATATCCGCAAATTTTTGAGGCCAACAAACCCATGCTGACGCACCCCGACAAAATCTATCCGGGTCAGGTGCTGCGTATTCCGCCAGACGCATGATGCTGCTGCAAGTGGTGAGTAGCAAGTAGGCAGTGGGTAATGCAAAAAATCACTGCCCGGCACAGCCAGCCACTATTCAACATCGCGGCTACCCGCCGCATTGAACAAATCGCCGCTTCCGCCCTGCCGCCCCATATGCTGATGCAGAGGGCGGGTCTGGCAGTGGCCCGTTTGACGATGGCGCTTGCGCCCCATACGCAACGCATCTGGATCGCCTGCGGCCCAGGCAATAACGGTGGTGATGGCTTTGAAGCAGCGCTGCAGCTGCATCGATGGGGCAAAGCCGTTGTGCTGACCTGGACAGGTGCCGCTTTCAGCGAATCGCTGCCGCCCGACGCCCAGGCCGGACGCGAAAAAGCGCTGGCGGCTGGCGTACCGATGGCGGAGCAGCCACCTGAATATTTTGATTTTTGTATTGACGCCCTTTTGGGAATAGGCGCCACGCTGGATGCCGACCGCCCCGGAAGTGCCCTGATAACGCAGTGGCTGACCCTGATGCACGCCAGCCAAAGGCCCAGACTGGCGGTCGATATACCCAGCGGGCTCAACGCCGACACCGGCCAGTCAGGCTTTAACTCTTCATCAGGGACTATTAAATCAATAGCTACTGATAGCCGTAATCATTGGGCTAAGGACATATTTACCTTGAGTTTATTGACTTTGAAGCCAGGTTTGTTCACGGCGCAGGGGCGGGACAGCGCCGGCCAGGTGTGGCTTGACGATCTGGGCGTTGGCGCGGCGGCTTATGCAAAGCCAGATGCATGGCTGATGGGTGCTGACCGCGCCGCTCTGCCTTCCCGCCTAGACGCCAGGCATTCCACCCACAAGGGCAGCTTTGGCGACGTTGCCGTTTTGGGCGGCGAATCAAGGCCTGGCAGCCACATGGCTGGCGCGGCCCTGCTGGCGGCCCGTGCGGCCCTGCACGCGGGCGCCGGTCGGGTATTTGTGGCTTTGCTGACCAACCCCGGCCAAAACGCCCTGACGGTTGATATAGCTCAGCCCGAGCTGATGTTTCGCAGCCCGGATGCGCTTGAGTTAAAGCAGCAGGTGCTGGTTTGCGGTTGCGGTGGGGGGGACGCCATCAAAGCGGGCCTACACAAAGTGCTCTCAACCGCAACACGACTGGTTCTGGACGCCGATGCCCTCAATGCAATCGCCATGGACCGAGGATTGCAAAGCCTGTTGCTGGCCAGGTACCAGCGCGGCTACAGCACCGTCTTGACGCCACATCCGCTGGAAGCCGCTCGTTTGCTGGGCATAACGACGAAAGGTGTACAGGCTGACCGTTTGTCTGCTGCCCGGCAACTGACTGAAAAATTCAGCTGCGTGGTGGTGCTCAAGGGCTCGGGCAGCGTCATCGCCGCACCGAGGCAAACCAGCTGCATCAATGCCAGCGGTAATGCGCTGCTGGCCACGGCGGGCACCGGTGATGTTCTGGCAGGTATGGTTGGCGCGGCGTTGGCGGGAGGTCTCGACGCATTTGAAGCAGCCTGCCATGCCGTGTATGCCCACGGCAGCATGGCTGATAGCTGGGAGCAAACGCACCCAGACGAAAGCCTTACGGCATCACGGCTGCCAAGCGCATAGCGCGCTTGCGATTTTTGGCTTCAGCCGAGAATCATCAAACCGATTTGCAGAATCAGAATCAGCGCCAGCGCTGACAAATCAAGGCCACCAACAGCTGGAATCACGCGCCGCAAGGGCGCGAGCAGCGGCTCGGTCAGGCGCCCCAGCAAACTGTAGGCTGGTGAGCCCGGCTGCACCCATGACAGGATGGCAAAGCCAATCACCAGAATCATCAGCGTCTGCAGGGCTACCCGAATCAGCATCTTGAGCGCAAAACCCACGAGCGACAACATGGCCGAGGGCGCAAAGCTGGCCGCATCACTTGCGCCCACCAGCATGCCAAACAACACCGCCGAGAGCAGCGCATAAGCCAGTGCCAGTATGGCGGCGGCAATAAGGCTGGCCCAGTCGATTTTTGCCTTGACGATCACCGCGGGTAGTACACGGCGCAGGGGCTTGACCAGCCAGTCGCTGACTGCCATGACAAAGCTGCCAGGTTGCGCATGCATGTTGACGCGGCACCAGTTCATCCAGGCGCGCAACAGGGCTGCGCCTATCAGCAAAAAGAAAAGCGTCTCAAGCAAAAAAGACAGAATTCGAAGCAGCATAAGTTTTGTGCCTAGCGGCGCGGCTTTTTGCCTTGTTTACGGCTGGCTTTGGGGGATGATTTTCCAGCCGCTTTTTTAACCGCTGCCTTCAAGGCCTGAATCGGCGATGGCAGCGACCGGCTTGAGCCTGTTTCGCTACGACTGGACGAACTGGAAGACACGCCACTGCGGCTACCAGAGCGAGAATCCGCGCGCTTGCCGCCGCTGCGTCCTGGGCCACGCTCCTGCGCCGGCAGCTCAGTGGCGTGACCACCGGTTTTGTCCTTCATGGCGCGGTTGGTAATGGCCAGCAATTCTTCACCCTCATTGACCAGGCGGAAATCAATCTTGCGGCCATCAAGGTCAACCCGGCTGACCTGCACCCGCACGCGGGTACCAATCGCATAACGGATACCGGTGCGCTCTCCGCGCAGTTCCTGACGTGCCTCGTCAAAGCGGAAATACTCGCCGCCCAGCTCGGTAATGTGCACCAGGCCTTCAACATACATCGCGTCCAGCGTGACAAAAATGCCGAAGCCCGTGGCCGCCGTGACCACACCACCAAACTCTTCACCCAGATGCTCACGCATGTATTTGCACTTGAGCCATGCTTCGACATCACGGCTGGCCTCGTCTGCCCGGCGCTCGTTGGCGCTGCAATGCAGGCCGGCAGCCTGCCAGGCAAGCTGGTCGGCACTGGCTTTTTTAGGCTTTTGCTCAGGGTCTTTGACGCGTGATGCCAGCCGTTTTGACAATTTGGCCTCGGCCTCGCCGGGCGTGGGCAAGGTGGGCAGCTGATATTTTGATTTGCTCAGCACCGCTTTAATAACCCGATGCACCAACAAGTCAGGGTAGCGCCGGATGGGGCTGGTGAAGTGGGTGTAGGCCTCGTAGGCCAGGCCAAAGTGGCCGCTGTTCATGGGCGTGTAAATCGCCTGCTGCATGGAGCGCAACAGCATCGAATGAATCTGCAGCGCATCAGGCCGGTCTTTGGTGGCCAGGGCGATTTGCTGAAACTCACCCGGTGCCGGGTCGTCGCTAATTGTCATGCCCAGACCCAGCGCCTTGAGGTAGTTGCGCAGCATGTCCTTTTTCTCGGGCGTTGGGCCCTCGTGCACGCGGAACAGCCCCACATGCTTGCTGTCTGCAATGAAGTCAGCCGAGCACACATTGGCTGCCAGCATGGCTTCTTCAATCAGCCGGTGTGCCACGTTGCGGGTGCGCGGCACTATTTTTTCAATGCGTCCCACTTCATCGCAAACAATCTGGGTTTCAGTGGTTTCAAAGTCTACCGCGCCACGCACGCTGCGCTCCTTAAGCAGGGCCTGATACACGTCGTGCAGGTTCAGCAAATGCGCTACCAGGTCCTTTCGCTGCGCGGCTTCGGGGCCGCGCGTATTAGCCAAAATGGCTGCTACTTCGGTGTAGGTAAAACGTGCCTGGCTGAACATGACGGCCGGGTAGAACTGGTAAGCGTGCACTTCGCCCTTGCTGTTGACCAGCATGTCGCACACCATGCACAGGCGCTCAACATTCGGGTTCAGCGAACACAGACCGTTGGACAGTTTCTCGGGCAACATGGGAATCACGCGGCGCGGGAAATACACGCTGGTGGCGCGGTCATAGGCGTCTACGTCAATAGCGCTGCCGGTTTCAACATAGTGGCTCACGTCGGCAATCGCCACCAGCAAACGCCAGCCCTTGCCGCGGCCTACCTTTGCGGGTTCGCAATAAACAGCATCATCAAAGTCGCGTGCGTCTTCACCGTCGATGGTGACGAGTGCAATGTCGGTCAGATCAACGCGGCCCTTTTTGTCAGCCGGGCGCACGGCGTCCGGCAAGGTGCGGGCCAGCGCCAATGCAGCATCGCTGAACTCATGCGGTACACCGTATTTGCGCACGGCAATTTCGATCTCCATGCCGGGGTCGTCAATCTCGCCCAGCACTTCCTTGACACGGCCCACGGGCTGACCAAACAGCGCCGGTGGTTCAGTCAGTTGCACGACCACGATCTGACCTGTTTTGGCTGACCCGGTAGCGCCTTTGGGGATCAGCACATCCTGGCCGTAGCGCTTGTCTTCAGGTGCCACAAGCCAGACACCGCTTTCCTGTAGCAGGCGACCGATGATGGGGTTGGGCGAGCGCTCAATGATTTCGGTGACGCGGCCCTCAGGCCGATTTTTACGGTCGTGGCGCACGATACGGGCCTTGACACGGTCTTTATGCAGTACGGCGCGCATTTCGTTGGGCGGCAGATAGATGTCGGCTTCGCCGTCGTCCCGCAATACAAAACCATGGCCGTCGCGATGACCAGAAACGGTACCTTCGAATTCAGCGAGGAGGCCGGCTGAATGACCACTGTGGGCGCCGGTATTTTGATGATTGGTTTTGATAAAAATCTCTTTTTGTTAAATGCCACCGGGTTTCAGTATGCCGTCGAAATATTTCGACGGTGTGGCCAGAGTAAACAAGCACTTAATGGTACACTGCTAGTTGTGCCCGGGTGGCGGAATTGGTAGACGCGCACGGTTCAGGTCCGTGTATCGCAAGATGTGGAGATTCGAGTTCTCTCCCGGGCACCAATATTACCCAAACCTTCATTGCCAATATGAAAGTCAACACAAAAAGCCACTGTTTTGCAGTGGCTTTTTGTTGTCTGAGGACAGGGGTGATCAAGCTGCCATCAAAACGGCAATGCAATCAAATCATGTCCCTGCACACCGACTATGCGCGCCTTGGTGAACTCACCCACCTTAAACGTTTTACTGATTTTTTCAGGCGGCAACAACTTCACCACGCCATCAATCTCAGGCGCATCGGCATAAGAGCGACCGGTACCGCCCTTGCGGCCCAGCCCCGGGGCTGAGTCAACCAGGACCTGCATCGTTGCGCCTATGCGTTGCTGAAGCTTCTGGCTTGACACGGCCTCAGCCACGGCCATGAAACGCGCACGCCGCTCTTCACGCAACTCAATCGGCAGCATGCCCGGAATATCGTTGGCCGTTGCACCCGCCACGGCGCTGTATGCAAAGCAGCCTGCACGGTCGATTTTTGCTTCCTGCATAAACTCCAGAAGATGCTGGAACTCCGCTTCGGTTTCGCCTGGAAACCCGGCAATGAATGTGCTCCGAATCACGATTTCGGGACATATCTCGCGCCAACGTGCAATACGCTCCAGGTTTTTCTCACCACTTGCCGGGCGCTTCATGCGTTTAAGCACATCCGGGTGACTGTGCTGCAGCGGTACGTCGAGGTAGGGCAGCACTTTGCCAGTCGCCATCAGCGGCAAAATTTCGTCAACGCTCGGATAGGGGTACACGTAATGCAGACGTACCCAGGCGCCGTAGGGCTCGGCAATTTCACCCAGTGTCTGCACCAGCTCAAGCATACGGGTTTTGACGGGCTTGCCGTCAAAAAAGCCGGTGCGATATTTGACATCAACGCCGTAAGCCGAGGTGTCCTGGCTGATCACCAGCAACTCTTTTACGCCGCCTTCAAACAACGCCCGCGCTTCGTTAAGTACATCACCAATAGGCCGCGAAACCAGATCGCCCCGCATCGACGGAATGATGCAGAACGTGCAGCGGTGATTACAGCCTTCGCTGATTTTCAGATAGGCGTAATGGCGCGGCGTAAGCTTGATGCCCGCAATGCCAAAGGAATTCGGCACCAGATCTACAAACGGGTCATGCGGCTTGGGCAGGTTCAGATGTACGGCGTCCATAACTTCTTGCGTAGCGTGAGGGCCTGTAACGGCCAACACGCTGGGGTGCATCTGGCGCACCATGTTGCCGCCGTTCTCGCCGGTTTTGGCGCCCAGGCATCCGGTCACAATAACCCGGCCATTGGCAGCCAGTGCTTCGCCGATAGTGTCCAGGCTTTCCCTGACGGCATCATCAATGAAGCCGCAGGTGTTGACGATGACCAGGTCCGCGCCTTCAAAGGTTTTGGATGTCTGATAACCCTCAGCGCTGAGCTGCGTGAGGATCAGTTCGGAATCAGTCAGCGCCTTGGGGCAGCCCAGGCTGACAAAGCCAACGCGTGGCGCCGGCATGTTTACGATGGTGGGTGATGGTGATGGTGGGGAAATAACGTCGCTCATAGGCTCCATTGTCTCAGAGCCCGGAAAACCAGGGTATTGCTAACGCTTGAGCCCTAAGGCGGCCAGCATCTGCTCGCTCTGCTTTTGCATCTGTTCCTGCATTTGCGTAAAAACATCTTTCGACTGCTCGACATAATTACCCATCATGCCTTGCATCATGGGCGATTGGGCGTTCATGAACTGGGCCCATTTTTCAGGACTCAGCGTTTTCGACTGCTCTGCCATCTTGACCTGCAAGTCCATAAAGCTCTGGACGTTTTTTTCAAGATAAGCCCCCATAAAACCCTGCATGGTGTTACCGTAAAAACGGATGATGTTGGCCAGCACAGCCTCAGTGAACATGGGCGCGCCGCCAGACTCTTCTTCGAGAATGATTTGCAGCAATATGCTTCGCGTCAGGTCGTCGCCGGTCTTGGCGTCGAGCACCGCAAAAAGAGCGCTTTTCATGACCAGCTGGCGCACTTCGGCAAGCGTGATGTAAGTCGAAGTTTCAGTGTCGTAGAGTCGCCGGTTTGGGTACTTTTTGATAATCCGGCCGGCCGCACTCTTGCCATTTTTAGCCGTAGTGCGCTGGGATGAATTTGAGGGCGCTGTAAATCCGGGATCAGTACTGCTAGGCTTGGTTGGTTGCACGAAAAGGGTCCTCTGGGTAACGGCAGCCGCAAAATACTGGGCTTGGAACCATTCTAGGAACGTCTTAGCATACACACTCCCTTGGTTTACCCTGTGGACTGGTTCATGAAGGACATTCGGAGGCAACACACGACCGGGCTTTCAGGCACTACGGGCTGTAGGTCAGCGTCATGGTCAGGGAATCAGAAAAGCTGCCGGCTTTCAAGGTGTTTTGTCCCGCCAGGACCTTGCCATAAACGGTGTGGTTATTGGTGCTTGTACCAAGGATCAACGCACTGGTACCAGTGACCCGTGAACCGGTGGTACCGTTACCCCAAATGGTGGTGTAGCTACCTTCAGTAAAAATGTTGTACGCCATGTAAGCGCCACCATTGGTCGTGTTGTTCAGGTAGCGGGTGCTGATCAGGTTGCCCGTGCCATAGGTGCTGGGCCCCAGGCCGATGGTGTAGCCCCCCAAAGCCAGAAGACCGGTACACACCACCCTAACGTTTGCGGTACTGGTTCTGTCCACCGATGTCAGCTTACCTGCAAATGTCAGTGACTGATAGCTACCAAACGCCAACCCTGTAGAGCTTACTGTGCAAGTCGCGCCCAGCGCATGGGCGCTATTTGCGCTAACCCACAGGTAAAAAAATAATGCTGGCAGGGTGTACCGGCCGAGCTTGCGAATGCAGTCGCGTATTGTCATGGTTTGCCTTGCCCGCATACCACCGGCCCGATGCTGGCGGGTAGGCCGCCGACGCTGGCCGACACTGAAACCTCAAGCATACAGCCACCGGTCGGCCAGCTGACCTGAAGCTGTTGCGGGCTGTCAGCCAGATCGGTCAGCCAGACCTCTCCCCGACGACCGGTGATGAACTCGGGGCCATCGGGCAACAGGCGCACCCTGGCACCTACCGGTACCGGGGTAGCATCACGCTGCTGAAGCTGGAGCAGCGCCTGCCGTGTGCGGCGCACCGCAAAATCCACCACTACCCCACTCAGGGCACGCGGCGTTACTTGCTGGGTGGTGTTGATAACTTCTACATCCAGCGGCAAGTCCGCCACATCAATTTCGATCTGGTTTTTCTGCCATGGCAGCAATCCGGGCACAAAAGCCAGGCCACGGGCATCGGTCAAGGCCACAACCTGATGACTGCGCTTGACTGGAATGCCTTCGAGACCCTCTACCTTGACCACAGCCACACTGCCCTGTCCCACCGGACGCGAAGCAAAGGCCAAGCCTTCAAACCAGCCGACAGTCCCGCGTGCGCCTGCCCGCGTGGCCAGTTGCCCACCGGCATCAGACACCGCATCCATCGTCAATTCGGTCTGGCTGGTGTTGTATTGCAGTCCCGCCTGGACGTCCTGGCCTGGCCGAGTGCTGGTCTGAATGCGCCAGCCCAGACCCGGCCCCGCAGGCGCGCTGCGCGAAGCCGAAACGGCCCCACTGAGCTTGCTGTCAGTGCCGCGCTCCAGACCAGTGGCAATATTGATGCCGTCCTCCATCGGGAGGTTGACCGAAACGCCGGCACGCCAGCTCTGGTCACCGTCCAGCCGCTTGTTAACCGACAGGCTAACGCTGGCGCGATGGCCAACCGGGAAACTCAGCGACAGCCCCAGCAGTTGCACTTCGTCACCGTCCCACCGGGTTTGCCGCACATAACTCGCGCCGCCGCTGACATTGGCCCACAGCAGGCCCCCAAGACTGGTCAGCCAGCGTTCTCGGGCGCGCAGGGTGACAGCAGCGGGATCGGTACTTTCACCGAATGGCGCAAAACCCCGGCTGGCGCGTTCGTACTGCAAGGTGCCGCCGCCGGAAGGCGTGCTGCGTTCGATACCTGCCTGCATCATGTGACCCCTTGAATCTAACCCGAGCGTATCGCCGTGAGACGCCGCCAGCGCACCGCGTACGACTCCCCAGGTACCCAGTAGACCGCTCAACTCAAACCCGGCAGCGCGGCGCTCGCGCTGAAGCTCGAGGCGGACCTCACCACTTAAACTCTTGGTCAAACCCTGACGCCAGGTGGCAGCACCGAAACCATCGCCATAGTCGCTGTCACGCCCGTAACCCGACCGCAGCCATCCAGCCTCAAATGAAAAGTCGGTAAGACCCGGAGCCAGCAACTGGGGCGTGACATAGTAACTTCGCCGAACCACGGTTTCACGTCCCAGCAAGTCGCGCACTACCAAGCCAAGCTCGCCTGCGCCAGACACTAGTGGCACATTGGTCAGATCAAAAGGTCCAGGCTGCACCGGCAGGCTCAAGCGCCTGGCATTGTTGACCAGCACATCCACCGTGGAGGGCAAGGCAGCCTCACCGGCGAAAGACAGTTGCGGAAACGTAACAAAACCCGGGCGCATGCCGAAATCGCGGCCCCAGCGAATTCCACCGTAACGGGCAGGTCGGCTCCAGCCGCCGCTTACGCCGACAGCGTCCCCAACTATCACGGACTCCATACGTTCTGGCAGGTCGTAGCGCCAGTAGGTATCGAGCCGTTCTGCCCTGTAGACCTTATCGGTGCTGGTCACCAACGCCGACACCACCAAACTGCCCAGCCGGCTGAAGGCCACGGACTCAAGCAAGGCGCCGCCGGATACGGTCGCGTTATTGCTGCCCCTGCCGTGACCGTAATCCACCGAAACATCGTAGTTGAGCAGCACCCCAGGGCGCGTTGGCACGGGAAACGGAGAAGCTGTATCTACACCCAGACTCGTCATTACCCCGACAAAGGCGCTGGCTGGCGCGCTAATGTCCATACTCAGGCTTTGGCGGTTGACCCGATAGGTAAGGCCCGGAACCGCATCGAGCGCATAGCCAGGCATACCGTCGCTGAGCGTAATGGCCTGGGCTAGCGGTAGCAGTCGAGCTTCTGACCAGACTTCAGCCGACAGCATCAAGGGGCCACCAGGTAGTTGTTCAGTGCGCACCACCTCCTTCAAGGTCAGGCCGTTTAGCGTGACCGCCAGCAGGAGCACCTCAGGAACCAACTTGAGTGCAGGCTTTGCCGCCACCTCAACTCGCAAGGGTCGTGAGGGCTGCGGCGCCTGGTGTGGAAAGACAGCTGCTGCAGACAAAGAGCGCTCCAGTTTCAACCCGATACCTTCTGGAATCACAGGCATGGCCAGCGCTGGCGTTGTCCAGTTAAGCGCCTGCGTGCCCAGCCAACACAAGACAAGCGCATAAGGGGACGGATACCGATCCAGCGACCGGCAAAAGAGCATCGCATGACCTGGCGCGCGCATCCCTAGAAGCCACCAGACTCGACTTGAAGCGTCTCTCCAAGTCCCGTAAAAACCTGAACGTTGCTCACCGCGCCGGTCTGGCCGGGTTTCAGGCGAACGCGTAACTCGCGTTCCGAGCCAACCAATACATTTTCGCCCGCGCTCAATGAGAATACCTGCTGCCAGCCATCGCCGCCAAGGGTGAGGCTTTGGACCTTTATGCGGCGGTTACCTGCGTTGAACAGTCGCACGCAAGCTTGCTTGAAGTGGGCCGCCCCTGACGGAGTTTCCGGCCTGGCAGTCTCAGCGCAAGCTTTCCAGCGCATGGTGTTATGTACTTTCCCTGATGGCGCAATCATCACGGGCAGACTGTGTGTAAATCTGAAGCTGACTGACGCGCCCCCGGCCTGAGTCTGCTCTTCGGTGATGTCTTCAAGCACCAGCCGGTAGGTACGCTCTACAGGTGAAGGCGACGGCGAACGCAAGACGACACGAACCACCTGGCTGGAATTGGCCGGTACCTCAATGATTGAGGGGACGACCAGCAAGGCATCACTTGCTTCATATTGGTCTTCGCCATTGGTCTGGCCCCAAAGCAACGCTTCAGCTTGAAGCCTGATAGGACGCTCGCCACTGTTGGTTACCGTAAGTGCGACTGGCCGGCGCGGTGCATCGATTTCTATAACAACTGGTGATATGGAGATCTGGGCCGAACAAACCTGCGCGACCAGACAGATGGCAAGGACCAAACCCCAGGACGCCACTGGATGACGACGGTGTTGGCCCACTTGAATCAGGGGGTGTAAGTAATCGTCATTGCAACGGTATCGGAGTAAGAACCCTTCTTCGCAGCTGCAAGCTGGCTGCCAGTGATTCTTCCGTAAATCGTCTGGCTTGTGACAAGGCCCGTACCCGTATACGAGATTGCGTTGACAGGGTTAAGCACCGTCAAACGCGTCGCATCCGTATAAAGCTCATAAGTAAGAAAATCAGCTCCAGAAATCATTCTGCGGACGACGACCAATGCGTTGGCCCCGTAACCCGCAGTAATCGCCGCCAAGGTACCGTTGGTACAGACGACGGAAACTGTGCTGCCCGAATCAGCGTCGTGATTGGCTGGGTTCACGGTACCGGCACCTGAATTGACGCCGAGTCCGATACTGCCAAAAGCCAGCGTCCCCGGACCGATCGCACAAACATTGACCACCGTGGCGCTCACAGCGAGGTTAGCCGTGTCCGTTGCAGCCCATGCGCCACCGCAAAGAAAGGCGGCGCTTGCTGCGACTGCAAGTTTTGTCATGTGAACGTTCATAGCGATCAACTTTTTAAAAAATGTGAACAAAGCCGTTTCACCAATTCATGCACCAGGACCTGAGCAATTTGGTGACGTGAGTTTAATTGATAATTATCATATTTAGTAACTTTTATTGGTTAAATATCAATTAAATCATTTATTTGGAAAAAAGTGTCATTTATATCGATTTTCGTCCGCGCGTACGAATTAGCTGTGCGGAGTCCGCCCGCCGAATGCCGATTAACAGCACGCCAAGAAATAAAAAAGAAAGTAGCCGAGAAATGCCGTTCGAGCGCAGCACTGCTACTTGGCAGACAAGTTGCAGGAAGGATGGCCCGCTGGCGCGAAACTGAGTGTGGATTGAAGGATAGACCTGGCAAAGTAGCCTCAGGAACGAGGTCCAGTGCCTGGGCCAAATTGCAAGTCAGTGAATTACAAGGCCTCATCACAAGCAGTGCACTGCTGAGAGGCACTCTGTGGACCGTGTTGTGACTGCTTGAAAATAAATCTGCGAATAGCTGCGTATTTTAAATACGTGTATCCGTATAGATTGGTAGGCGCAATTGGACTCGAACCAACGACCCCCACCATGTCAAGGTGGTGCTCTAACCAGCTGAGCTATGCGCCTAAAGTCGAGCCCAAAGTATAGCAGAGGAAATAGAGCCCCCACGTTCGTTCACTGCGTGTAACTCTCTGCCCCCCTAGGGGGCCGCTGCGCCTGCGGACTGGCAGAGCCAGATCCGCGGCCCCTGCTTGAAGGGACAGGAGCCCCACTTTCATCCGCTGCGTGAGAATCAGTTTTCT
This sequence comes from Polaromonas sp., assembly GCA_031412235.1. GTDB lineage: Bacteria > Pseudomonadota > Gammaproteobacteria > Burkholderiales > Burkholderiaceae_C > Polaromonas. Next base: position 9,649 of record JANOCP010000300.1, on the reverse strand, counting down.
TATCGCCTTCGCGCCGACCGCACACCAGGCACCTCTGCCACCACACCGAGCACCTGTTTCAGCCGCCCTGACTGCGCAACCTCTACCGTGAACGTCATCCACGCGGTACCGCCACGGTTGTCTTTAACCGACGTGGTCTGCACGCCAATGACGTTCATCTTTTCTTTGGCAAACACCTCTGAAATATCACGTAGCAGGCCCTGACGGTCTGAGGCCTCAATAGACACATCGACGGGATAGACGGAGCCATCGGCAGTTTTGGGTGCGCTCCAGGCAACCTCGATCACGCGGTCCGGGCTACCCGAGGCCATGTTACGAAAGTTGCTGCAGTCGCTGCGGTGGATGCTGACGCCCTTGCCCTTGGTGACAAAGCCCAGAATCTCGTCTGGCGGCGCGGGTTTGCAGCACTTGGCCAATTGCGTCAGCAATGACCCCATGCCCACCACCAGCACACCGCCGCCCTTGGCGTTCTGGCTTGCAGCGCGCGGCTTTTTGGCCAGCACATAGTCGTCTTGCGTGGGTATGGGCTCAGGCGGCCTGAGCATGTTTTCGATGGTGCGCAGTGACAGCTCGTCCTTGCCCACCACCTCAAACAGATCGTCAGCAGCTTTAAAGCCGAGCTGCGTGGCCAGGTCGTCCAGCTTCATGGACGTTTTGCCTTCGCGCTGCAGCAGTTTTTCAACGGCCTCACGGCCCTTGGCGACGGTTTGCGCCATTTCCAGCGCGTTAAACCAGGCACGTACTTTTGACTTCGCGCGGTGGCTTGATAAAAAGCCCAGTTCAGCGTTAAGCCAGTCGCGTGAAGGGCCGCCCTCCTTGACGGTAATGACCTCTACTGTCTGCCCGTTTTGCAGCGGCGTATTAAGCGGCACCATGGCCCCGTCGATGCGTGCGCCCCGGCAGCGGTGGCCCACATTGGTGTGCACGCTGTAGGCAAAATCAACGGCAGTGGCGCCCTGCGGGAGCTCAACAATGGCGGCGTCTGGCGTCAATACATAAATGCGGTCTTCAAACAGTCCCTGATTTGCTTCTCTGGCACGCTGCGATGCCGGGCCGGACAAATCGCGCTCCCAGGCCAGCAACTGGCGCAACACGGCAATTTTCGCGTCGTACTCACTGCTGGCAGACACGCCCGCATAGCCTTTGGTACCAGCCTCTTTATAAGCCCAGTGTGCAGCTACGCCGTGCTCGGCATGGTCGTGCATGGCCTGTGTACGAATCTGGATTTCAACCGCCCTGCCAGAGGCGTCACGCACTACCGTGTGCAGCGACTGGTAGCCGTTGGACTTGGGCTTGGCAATGTAATCGTCAAACTCACCATCAATGGGCGCAAAGCGCGAATGCACAAAGCCCAGCGCGGCGTAGCAGCCGTTTACATCAGCGGCAATAACGCGCAGGGCGCGAATGTCAAAGACCTGGTCAAAGTCAAGCGACTTGCCGCGCATTTTTTTGACAATGCTATAGATGTGTTTTGGCCTGCCCTGCACCAGCGCGGCAATACCGCTCTGGTTGAGTTCACGCTCAAGCTGGACACGCAGCGCCTCCATGAATTCCTCGCGCTCGACGCGTTTTTCATCCAGCAGCTGGGCGGTTTTTTTGTAGGTATCGGGCTCCAGAAAACGAAAGGCCAGGTCTTCCATTTCCCACTTGATTTGCCATATCCCCAGCCGGTTGGCCAGCGGCGCAAACACATGCAGTGACTCATAGGCCAGCGACGGCGCAGCGGCCTGTTTTGTAGCGGCGAAATGGGTGGCGTAATGCCGCAGTGTTTGAAGGCGTGAAGCCAGCCGCAGCATGACGACACGCAAGTCGCGTGAAAACGCCAGCAGCATCTTGCGCACGTTCTCGGTCTGCGCAGCGGGGTCATTCAGTAGCTGCGCTTTTGCATCGGCTGTTCTGGCCTGCCGTTGCACAGTCACCAGCTTGGTGGTTTCCATCGCCAGCGCGGCGTAGCTGGCACCAAAGGCTTTGGTAATGACCTCCAGCGGCTTTGTCAGGTGTTGGCACGAGTGCACCAGGTAGGTGGCGGCCTGCATGGCTTCAGAACCGCCAATCGACTTCAAAATAGCGGCCACCGCATCAGCATGCGCAAGTATGTTTTCACCGGTGTCCAGCGTTTCGCTGGCAATCAGCGGCTCGGCAAAGGCACGCGCACGCACCAGCGCATGAGGCTGATCCGGCAGGCTGTCGGCCGTGGCGGTCACTATTGAAGAAGTGCCACCAGATGGGTTGGGGGTAACTGTCGGGCCTTCAGCCCCCAGCAGATTACTTTTCATCAATAGCCAGACGACTCACGAGAGGATTTCAGCTTGCGCAATGAAGGTTTCAGGCCAGTAAGAAATCAGTGACGAAAGACAACTGGTCGCGGGCAATCATGGTGGGCGCATGTCCCACACCTGCAAACTCTACCAGCCGGGCGCGCGGGCCCCGCTGCGTCATGGCCCTTGCGGTCTCAGGGCTTAACAAATCGGAATTCATGCCGCGCAAAACCAGCATTTTTGCCTTGATGTTGTCGTAGAGCTGCCAGAGTATGGCCTCGCCCTGGCGTGTGGACTCTTCTGTTGCCTGTTTGAAGGCCAGCGCAATCGCCGGGTCGTAATGCATGCGCAGCCTGCTTTCGTTTTGCGACACCGGCCTGACCATATGGCTTGATAGCGCCAGCCACTGCTCCGGGGTGTGCGGGCCAAAGCCTGATGAAATGGCCCACATGGCGTCAGCTGCATCTTCAACGGTATTGAAATGCCCGGCCAGACCCAGATAAGTGCCAATGCGAACCAGCGCCTGCCATTCAAGCGCCGGTCCCACGTCGTTAAACACCACACGGCGCACCGGCACAGGTAAAGGCAGGCCTTCGTGACCACACACCACCATGCCAATCAGTCCGCCCATGCTGGTTCCTACCCAGTCAAATGACCTCATGGGGGCCTCGGCATGCAGGTGGGCCAGCAGTACCACCATGTCACCAGCGTAGGTCGGGATTTCGTAGGCAAGCGGGTCTTTGAGCCAGTCGCTCTCGCCGCGCCCCGCTACGTCAGGGCAAATGACGCGAATACCACCCGGCATGTTTTTGCCCAGCTCACACAGCGCATAAGCCAGTACATCAAAGTCCCGACCCTGGCGCGACAGGCCATGCACACAAACCACCACGTGTGCGCCGTCGGCCTGCCCCCATTGCCAATAAGCCATGCGGTGGCCACCCGTCGCGTCGGGGCAGCTAACGTAATTCAGGCTGGGTTCGGTCATGTTCAAGGTCGTTTTATTGACCCGGCACGAGTTATCAATGAACCCGTTCGGGCTGAGCTTGTCGAAGCCTTTCGACAAGCTCATGGCGAACGGAGTTTAGATTCCGTAATTACTCGTGCCGGATCAATAGTTTTAAGGGATAGATTAAAAAATTTTGTTTTCAAAGGCTTGATAATCGCATGCGACCACGGTGCAGGCAACCTCACCAAGCGCATCTAATAATAGTGCGCAACGCAAACCTCCCACACACAGTTCAATCGTAAATCATCCGGAGAAACTTCATGCTTAAAGGTAAAACGGCGCTTGTCACAGGTTCCACCAGCGGTATTGGCCTGGGTATCGCGAAAGCGCTAGCCGCCCAGGGGGCGAATATTGTGATGAATGGGTTTGGCGATGTGGAAGGCCCCAAGGCGGAAATAACCGCGTTGGGTGCAAAAGTCGCCTATCACGGCGCCGACATGAGCAAGCCGGCCGAGATTGCAGACATGATGGCCTACGCCGCAGCCCAATTTGGCCAGATTGACATCCTGGTCAATAACGCCGGCATACAACACGTTGCCAAGGTAGAGGACTTCCCGGTTGAGAAGTGGGACGCCATCATCGCCATCAACCTTAGCAGCGCCTTTCACACGACGCGTCTGGCCATGCCCGCCATGAAAGCCGCCAACTGGGGCCGCATCATCAACGTGGCGTCAGCCCACGGTCTTGTAGCGTCGGCGCAAAAGTCAGCCTATGTCACATCCAAACACGGCATCGTCGGCTTCACCAAAGCTGTCGCTCTCGAAACCGCCCAGACCGGCGTGACCTCCAACGCCATCTGCCCGGGCTGGGTGCTGACGCCGCTGGTGCAAAAACAGATTGACGACCGCGCCGCCCGGGAAGGCATTACCGTCGAAAAAGCCAAGCACGAGCTGCTCGGCGAGAAAGAGCCATCACTGCAGTTCACCACGCCCGAAGAACTCGGTGCACTGGCCGTGTTTTTCTGCTCGCCGGCAGGCAACAACGTGCGCGGCGTCGCCTGGAATATGGACGGCGGCTGGGTTGCGCAGTAAGTAGAGAACTACCAAATTAATAGCAACAAGTGACCGTTTTTGTTGGGCCAGGGCCTTGTTTGGGGTAAAAAGCGATCAAGCTGCCAATACAGGCGGTGGCGCAGCCGGAACCAGCGACGAATGGTGGTCAACGATCAGCCATCTTTCCTCGCCTTTCCCGCCTGGCTCATTTGCATGGAGGCGATAGGTAAAGCTGAACCGGGCTGGCATCAGGTGTGACTGCCCCGCAATCAGAAATTCAAGCGTGTAGTCGCCCGTGGCCACCGCCATATCGCCAAAAACCCGTACCAGGTTCATCCCCAGACTGACCGCAGGCGGCGGGTTGAAATTGAAGGTCCTTTCAAAATAAGCCCGAACCGCATGAGCAGAGGTCATGATTTCTGCAGACATGGTGCCCCAAAGCACGGCTTCAGCCGCATAAAAGCCGGACACCTTTGCAGCATCGTGTTCATTGAAGGCAGTGATCCAGCCCTGCACTGCAGCAGTGACTTCCGCTATGGCGGTGCCAGCCGGGGACGTGGTTTGGTGTTGGTTTGACGTTTGCATCATTGATCCAGATTTGAAGGTGAACGCCAGAGAAATGGTTGCCGGGCACTCACAGGCATGGTACGAATGCTCCTGATTACATAGCTAACCGATACCGTATTCATTGGGCAGAGAGCACATTCGATTCAAAAAATACCTGGAAACTGCTTGCTGAGCGTGAAAATCATTCACTTCACAACCACCGCTTGAGCAAACCCATCACCTGCTCAAACCGTTTGCCGTACGGGGGGTAAAACAAATCGCCTCTGGCCCACTTTGACTGCACCAGCACCGGCTTTTGCTGGGTCAGGCGCAGAAAGCCCGCTTCGCCGTGGTAGCTGCCCCAGCCGCTTTCGCCTATGCCGCCAAAGGGCAGGTTCTCGTGGGCAATGTGCATCAGCGTGTCGTTTACGGTTACGCCGCCGCTCACCGTACGCGCCAGCACCTTGTCGCGCGAGGCGGTGTCGGTGCCAAACCAGTACAGCGCCAGCGGGCGCGGCCTGGCGTTGATGTAGTCGATAGCCTGATCCATCGAGTCATAAGGCAGCACGGGCAGGATGGGGCCGAAGATTTCTTCGGTCAGCAGGTTTGAGTCGGCGGGTGCGTCAAACACCAGCACCGGGGGCATTTGCCTCGAGTCAGCCGCTGCAACGCCGCCCGTGTCTATGGCCTGCAAGCGGGCGCCCTCAGCTTCGGCCTTTGCCAGCATGGCCTGCAGCCGCTCGTGGTGCCTGGGGCTGATGATGGCGGCGTAATCGGGGTTGCCTGCGATGGTAGGGAAAAGCTTGGCCACCGCCTGGGCAAAGGCGTGGCCAAAGGCGGCTTCGCTGCCCCTGGGCACAAAAACGTAGTCGGGTGCGATACAGGTCTGGCCAGCATTTAGCAACTTGCCGTGGGCTATCTTGATGGCCGCGCCGTCCATGTCGCACGATGCGTCAATGATGCAGGGGGACTTGCCGCCCAATTCCAGCGTGGTCGGGGTCAGGTTGGCTGCAGCGGCCTTGGCCACAATGCGGCCGACGGTGGTAGAACCGGTAAAAAACAGGTGGTCAAACGGCAGGCCTGAAAACTCGGCTGCAAGCGCGCCGTCGCCTTGCACCACGCAAAGCTCGTCTGGCACAAAGGCCTTGGCAATCAGCTCGGCCATCAGGGCTGAGGTTTGCGGCGTCAGCTCGCTGGGCTTGAGCATGACGCGGTTACCCGCGGCCAGCGCTGTAATGACGGGGCCCAACGCCAGTTGCACCGGGTAGTTCCATGGCGACACCACGCCCACCACGCCCAGCGGCTGGCGCTGCAGGTAGGCGTGGGCGGGTTGCAGGTACAAAGGCGTGCTGACTTTCTGCGGTTTGACCCATTTGGGTAGCGCCTTGAGCGTGTGCGACAGCAGGGTACGCAGTACAAACAGGTCAGCAATTTCAGTCAGTTGCGGCGAGCGCACGCCAAAGTCTGCCTGCACGGCCAGCGCCAGCGCGTCGCTGTTGTCGTCAATCAGTGCCTTCATGCGCAGCAGGCGGTCACGGCGCAGGGCCAGGGGCACGTCTATCTGGGCGCGGCTAGCCTGGTGCTGGGCATCGAAAAGAGCGCGAAGGCTGTTGGAGTGAGAGGGTAGGGTCATGTGCGGATCATAAAAGGCGCGCTGCATTTGAAATAGGTGCAGCAACCCAGTTTGATGCCATTTGCGCTGCTGTCTTACAGCCAGACGGCCAGTCGTGGGCTATGGTGATTCTGGACGCTTTCGCGGCTGAGGAAACCCGATGAAATTCAAGGACTATTACCAGACGATGGGCGTTGAAAAAAGCGCCACGCCTGAGGACATCAAAAAAGCGCACCGCAAACTGGCACGCAAATACCACCCCGATGTCAGCAAGGAAAAAGATGCCGAAGCACGCTTCAAGGAGCTGGCTGAAGCCTACGACGTGCTCAAAGACCCCGAAAAACGCGCCGCCTACGACCAGCTGGGGGCCAACTATAGGGCCGGGCAAGACTTTTCTCCACCGCCCGACTGGGCGGGGCAGCAGGCCCACGCCGGTGGCTTCACTGGCGGTGGCCATGGCGAGCACAGCGAATTTTTTGATTCGCTGTTTCGTGAGATGGGTAATCGCGAAAGGGGGCAGCGACAGCGCACGCACGAAGCTTTCGACATGCACGGCCAAGACCAGCATGCCAGGATCCAGATCAATATTGAAGACTCGTACCTGGGCGCTACCCGCACTATCGACCTGCGCATGCCGATTGAGACCGCCGAGGGCCGCGTACAAATTCAAAACTGCAGCATTGAGTTTGTGATTCCCAAAGGCATACGCGCAGGCCAGCATATTCGACTGTCGGCGCAGGGCTCGCCGGGCATGGGTAGCGGCAGCCCAGGCGACTTGTACCTGGACGTGGAATTTCTGCCCCACCCGCTTTACCGCACTGAGGGCTATGACGTGAGTATGGACCTGCCAGTTTCGCCATGGGAGGCCGCGCTGGGCGCTGAAGTTGAAGCACCCACGCCAACCGGCAGGGTTGAGGTCAAAATCCCCGCGGGCTCAGTTGCGGGGCGCAAGCTGCGCCTGAAGGGGCGCGGGTTGCCAGGTTCGGGTGCTGGAAGCGGCAGACCAGCCGGTGATTTTTACTTTGTGCTGCAAACCAGCTTGCCGCCCGCCACTACCGACGCAGAAAAACAGGCCTATTCCGACATGGCCGCCGCCTTCAAGGCATTTAGCCCGCGATCCGCCATTGATACGATGGATAAAACACCCGAAAGCCGCGTATGACACCCAACTTCATACTTTCAAGCCCTTCGCAGGTCGTTAGCGGCTTTGTGCTCGAAGACCTGACCGAACTCACACTGGTTGACCTGTGCCGCGCCTGCGCTGCAGAGGCGGCGTTGATCATCGAGCTGGTGGACGAAGGCGTACTGTTGCCCGCGGGCGCGGCACCCGAGTACTGGCGTTTTACGGGCCTGCACCTGCACCGCGCCAAAGTGGCTGTGCGCCTGCAACGCGACCTGGGCGTGAACCTGGCAGGTGCTGCGCTGGCGCTGCAGTTGATGGATGAGATGGCGGTGCTAAGGCAGCAGGGCGGCCTGGCTGTGGATTGAAACCAGACTGCCGCAGACCGGTATGCATGTCGCTATTAATTATGTAGCGCACTGATACCGTCGTTATTGGGCAGAGAACCTGTTTGGTCTGATAAAGGCTCGCAGGCTGGGCGACGGGTGCGCTGATGAACCCACCCGGTCCGGTCAGGGCACAGCCATGGATAAGTCACGGAACAGTCACGGGTTTGCGACCAAAATTCACGCTTCATCAATTAATGGAGACCCTCATGGATATCAACGACATCGCAAACGGTTTTACAGCCCTGTGCGTGAAAGGTGAATTTACCGAAGCTGGCCACACCTACTGGTCAGATGACGTCGTGTCGTGCGAGCCCATGCCGGGCGACATGGCTGAAATCAAGGGCCGCGCCGCCGTTGATGCGAAGGCCGCCTGGTGGTATGCGAATAATGAGGTGCATGGCGTAAAAGTGGAGGGCCCTTATGTCCATGGTCACCAGTTCATGGTGCGCTTTACGATGGATCTCAGCCCAAAGATGGCACGCGCGTGACCATGGACGAAATGGCCCTGTACACGGTGATGGACGGCAAGATTGTTGAAGAACGGTTTTTTTACGGTAGCGCTGCCTGAGTGGGCATATCAGGTCGGCTCTGTCACTGGAGCGTCATGGCCATCAGACAAGCTTGCTTTGCGGCATGTCGCCGTCCAAAGCACTTCAGGAGCACACCATGACCAACGAACACACAGCGCCGACCCACTCTGAGAACGCAAACACAGCAAATGAGCTGGACGATGACCTGATGGATGAGCAGTCTGAAACCATTGGGGATCATCACCGTATGGCGGCACACCACTTTGCCGCCGCTGCCAAACATCATCTTGCCGCAGCAGTGGCCGACGACGAGGGCGACGACGAGACCAACGCCCACCAGGCTTACCTGGCCTATCGTCACCAGCTTAATGCCGTGCAGTACGCCGAAATTGCAGTGATGGACAGTGAAAGCCTTGAAGACGCGCATGACAGTGCCGTCCACAATACCGCCACCCAGGGCTGAAACCGTGTAGAGCTGGATGCAGATTTACACAAAGGCAAGCTGGTAAATCGGCTTGTGCCATTGTTTTGTGCTTTTACCTGCGTCCGGCCTACCACCGTGCGCAGCGGGCGTTGTGCCAGGCCGCGCCCACACAGGCAAATGTTGGCGGCCTGGGCTACATTCGGGTTGAAGCCTGCCTTTATTGGTCCCGTAACCCATCTTTAGCCCATGACCGACCTATCTGCCTTCCCCATAACCCAGAAATGGCCCGCCCAGCACCCTGAGCGCATCCAGCTTTATTCACTGCCCACGCCCAACGGCGTGAAGGTGTCGATTATGCTGGAAGAGACCGGCCTGCCCTACGAGCCGCACCTGGTCGACTTTGGCAAAAACGACCAGCTGACGCCAGAATTTATATCGCTGAGCCCCAACAATAAAATCCCGGCGATTCTTGACCCGAATGGACCGGGCGGCAAACCGCTGGCGCTGTTCGAGTCGGGTGCCATCCTGATTTACCTGGCTGAAAAAACCGGCAAACTGCTGCCGCAAGACGCCGCAGCACGTTACGAGACGATTCAATGGCTGATGTGGCAAATGGGCGGCGTTGGGCCGATGTTTGGCCAGCTTGGCTTCTTTCACAAGTTTGCCGGTAAGGACTATGAAGACAAGCGCCCGCGTGACCGCTATGTGGCCGAGTCAAAGCGGCTGCTAGGCGTGCTTGACCAGCGGCTTGAAGGTCGCGCCTGGATCATGG
>JANOCP010000299.1:0-6221 GCA_031412235.1 Polaromonas sp. | reverse complement strand
AGTTTGCCCTCCATCAGCAGCAGTTTGTCGCGCTCGCCCTGCATGAGTTTGCTGACCGGAATGCCTGTAGAGCGCGCCACGACTTCAGCAATTTCTTCCGCGCCGACTTGCGTACGCAAGAGTTTGGGGGCGTTGCTGGTGCCGGGTTTGGCTTCGGTGTCTTGCGCCAGCTTCAGGCGTTTTTCAAGGTCAGGCAGCTTGCCGTATTGCAGTTCAGCAACCTTGTTGAAGTCGCCCTTACGGGTTTGTTCTTCAATCTGGAACTTGATGCGGTCGATTTCTTCCATCACGTCTTTGGAACCCAGCGCCTGCGCTTTTTCCGCCTGCCAGATTTCGTCAAGATCAGAAATTTCTTTCTGTAGCTTGATGATTTCGTCTTCAATCAGGCCAAAACGTTTTTGTGAGGCTTCGTCTTTTTCGCGGCGCACGGCTTCACGCTCGATCTGCAGCTGAATCAGCCGGCGGTCGAGTTTGTCCATGACTTCAGGTTTGCTGTCGCGCTCGATGCTGATCTTGCTGGCCGCTTCGTCAATCAAATCAATCGCCTTGTCAGGCAAAAAGCGGTCGGTGATGTAGCGGTGGCTCAGCTCCGCCGCAGCAACAATGGCCGGGTCGGTAATCTGCACGCCGTGGTGCAGTTCGTACTTTTCCTTCAGACCGCGCAGGATGGCGATGGTGGCTTCAACGGTAGGCTCTCCCACCAGAATCTTTTGAAATCGGCGCTCCAGTGCAGCGTCTTTTTCAATGTATTTACGGTACTCATCAAGCGTGGTGGCCCCTACGCAATGCAGCTCGCCACGCGCCAGAGCGGGTTTGAGCATATTGCCCGCGTCCATCGCACCTTCGGCCTTGCCAGCGCCGACCATGGTGTGCAGCTCGTCAATAAAAACAATGGTCTGGCCTTCGTCCTGGGCCAATTCTTTCAGCACGGTTTTCAGGCGCTCTTCAAACTCGCCCCTGAACTTTGCACCAGCCAGCAATGCAGCCATGTCCAGGCTCAGCACCCGTTTGCCCTTGAGTGAATCAGGCACTTCGCCAGCAACGATGCGCTGCGCCAGGCCTTCGACAATCGCGGTTTTGCCCACGCCAGGTTCACCAATCAGCACCGGGTTGTTTTTGGTGCGCCGCTGGAGCACCTGGATGGCGCGGCGGATTTCATCGTCGCGGCCAATCACCGGGTCCAGCTTGCCCATGCGGGCACGCTCGGTTAAATCCATGCAGTATTTTTTGAGGGCTTCACGCTGGCCTTCAGCGTCGGCGCTGTCAACGCCCTGCCCGCCGCGCACGGCGTTAATGGCCGCCTCAAGCGACTTGCGCGTGAGGCCGTTTTCTTTGGCGATTCTGCCCACGTCGGCCTTGCTGTCGGCTACCGCCAGCAAGTACAGCTCTCCTGCAATGAACTGGTCATTGCGCTTGATGGCTTCTTTTTCAGTGGCTTGCAGAAGCTTGGCCAGGTCTGACGAGACTGAAATCTGGTCTTGTCCCTGAACCTGCGCAAGCTTTTTGATGGCCGCATCAGTCGCCTGAACCAGACCATTGACATTAACGCCAGCTTTCTCAAGCATGGCACGCGGGCCGTCGTCCTGTTTAAGCATGGCAGCCAGCAAGTGCACGGGCTCGATATAGCCGTTGTCATTAGCAAGCGCCAGCGACTGGGCGTCGCTTAATGCTTCCTGAAATTTGGTCGTGAGTTTGTCTTGCCGCATGGAATAAGCCTTTGCGAATGAATTTGAACTGCCTGACAGTTCGGGGTTGTCAACCCATTTTCAAGCTCAAAAATTCGCCGGCTTGTTGCGCAAGATCAAGCCTTGGTGATTGACTTTCAGGTGATCAAGGCGGGGGGTTGGCCGGCTTAGGCTGCATTTGAGGCTTTGATACCCCATTTGGCAAGGGCGTCATCATCCGTAACGCGGGCATCCACCCAGCGTGCGCCTTCCGGCGTGACTTCCTTTTTCCAGAAAGGTGCCTGGGTCTTGAGATAGTCCATCAAAAACTCGCAGGCCTTGAAGCTTTCGCCCCGGTGCGCAGACGTTACCGCCACCATGACCACCTGGTCCAGCGGCTGCAAGAGGCCGGTGCGGTGCACAACGCGAGCGCCAAAGATGTCAAAGCGCTTCACGGCTGCGTCAATCATGGCCTCAATAGCTTTTTCGGTCATGCCGGGGTAGTGCTCAAGCTCCATGCTGCTGACACTCAAGCCGTCATTGCGGTCACGCACCGTGCCTATAAAACTGCAAACTGCACCCACGCGTTTATCGTTGGCGCGCAGCTTTTCAATCTCTTCTGCTAGGTTGAAGTCCCCGGCTTGAATGGACACCCGTACTGTCATGTCAGCCCCCCGTCACCGGCGGGAAAAAAGCCACTTCACAGCCGTCCGTCAGCAGCGCTGACTCGTCGCTCATCACCTGGTTCAAAGCCATGCGAACCGCCTTGCCGCGCGCCAGGCTGCTCGCGTGCTGCGGGCTGGCGGCAAGCAGTTCGTCACGCAGTAATGCCAACGTGGTGGCAGAGGTTTCGTGCAGCTCGCTGCCCTGGCCTATGGCCTCACGGATGGATGCGAAATATTTGACAGTGATTTTCATGACAAGGAAAGCTGAAATGAGCGAAAACCCCATTAGGCCATCAGGACATCAGCGAAGAAAAAGGAATGAACTGCACCATGTCACCATGCGCAATGGTTTTGCCTGCCGGGTTGTCGACAAGTCCATCACCCCAGACTGCGGAGGTAAGCACGCCAGAGCTCTGGTTGCCAAACAGATCCAGTCCGCCAGCAGCGTTTTGCTTGACGCGCAGAAATTCACGACGTTTATCGGCCCGGGCCCAAGTGAAATGGGCGGGGATTGCTATTGATTGAGGAGCAAGTGCACTAGCGCCCAGTAGTTTGAGAATAAACGGCCTGACCAGCAGCATAAAGGTCACAAAGCTGGACACGGGGTTACCGGGCAAACCAATAAAGTGCGCCGCTTTGTCGGCCTGGCCTACTTTGCCGTACGCGAAAGGCTTGCCGGGTTTGATGGCGATTTGCCACAGGTTCAGCTCGCCCAGGGATTGAACTGCAGGTTTGATATGGTCTTCTTCACCGACCGAAACGCCGCCACTGGTCAGAATCAGGTCGTGCTTTTGACTGGCACCGTAAAGTGCGGCAACCGTGGCATCGAGTTTGTCGGGCACTATGCCCAGGTCTGTCACGGTGCAGCCCAGGCGCATCAACAGCGCGCGCAAAAAGAAACGGTTGGAGTTGTAAATCGCACCCGGCTTCATGTCGGCTGGCAATACATCACCAGGCATAACCAGTTCGTCACCCGTTGAGAACAGGGCGACACGAACTGGCCTGCAAACCTGCAGTTTGTCAAATCCTATGCTGGCCGCCAGCCCCAATGACGCAGGGCTCAAGCGCTCGCCGTACTTGAGCACTACGTCACCAGAAGCGACGTCCTCACCGCGACGGCGAATCCACTGGCCGGGTGTGGGCTGTACCTGAACACGTACTGTCGGCATCGCTACGTCTGCGTTACTGGCACCAACCGGATTTGACGAAATACAGTCTTCCTGCATGACCACAGCGTCAGCACCGGGCGGAATCGGCGCACCTGTAAAAATGCGTGCGGCAGAACTCGGGTCAAGCGCTTGGCCGCTGCTACCGGCTGGAATGCGCTGGTTGACTACCAGAGTCGTGTTTGGGTCAAGCCAGTCGGCAGAGCGCAGGGCATAGCCATCCATGGAACTGTTGTCATGTGCAGGCACGTCCAGGCTGGACAGCACGTCTTGCGCCAGCACCCGGCCATCCGCTTCAAAGGTGGACACCACATCAAAACCTGGCAACGGCGCAGCAAAGGCCAGCAGCTCAGCCAGCGCCTGGTCAAGCGGTTTCAAGGGTGCGCGTGGGGCTTGGGACTTTGGGGCTGTGCTCATGGCATGGCGTTAAAGAGTCTCTGATTTAGCGATATTCAAACGAATAGGCGAAGCGGTCCTGATTGTTCACCAGGTAGTCAGCCACAGCGTCCGCATCGTCCAGATCCAGCACCGGACGCAAAGTTGCTTCGGGTAACTGGTCGGGTGCATCGGTGGCGATGGCAACAATGAAGTCGTCATGCATATAGCGGGCCGGTTTGCCTTCGTAGTCTGCGCTGGGAGCTCGCCAGATCTCGATCTTGAGCAAATCGCTGTCCTTGAAGCCTTCAACCAGCACCCAGTCAACCCCGTCATACAGCTCGGCAATCAGCTGGTGTACCGTCATTTCGGACGGCTTTTCAAACTCGCGCATCAGGGCGAGCCGGTTGCTTGATGCCACTACCACTTCAAAAGCACCCGCTTCGCGATGGCGAAAGGTGTCTTTGCCGGGGTGGTCAATGTCAAAGCGGTGATGCGCATGCTTGACCACCGAAACGCGGAGGCCGCGCTTTTTAAGTGCTGGAATCAGCTGCTCAACCAGCGTGGTTTTACCCGAACCCGAGAAACCCGAAAACCCGATGACGTTCATGAACAAACTTCCACAAGATACATATCGCTATCAATTAGATAGCTGTCGATAACCGATTTCATTGGGCTCAGGGCTGAATTAATGCACATTATCGGCAATATAACGCTTGATGGCCAGCGCATCAGCCGGCATCAGCTTGACGCGTTTGGGCAGCGCCTCGATACCTTCAAACCTTGCCGGCCGTGGCGGCAGCTTGTCCAGGGCTTCTTCAATGGTTTCAGCAAACTTGATGGCCAGCGCAGTCTCCAGCACGATCATGGGCACACCGACCTGCACGTGCTCACGAGCCACCTTGACACCATCAGCGGTATGGGTGTCAATCATGCTGCCAGTTGCCGCATACACGCTTTTGATGGTGGCCAGGCGGTCTGCGTGGGTGCTTTTGCCGCTGGCAAAGCCATAGGTAGCCGCTGCGGACTGGAATGCACTGGACGCGCTCAAATCAAAATTGCCTTGTGCGCTTAGCTGGTCATGAAAAAGCGCTTTGGTTTGCGCCCCATCACGGCCCAGCATGTCATACACAAATCGCTCAAAGTTGGATGCCTTGGAAATATCCATGGACGGGCTGGAGGTTTCATGCGTATCAGCGCTACCACGCACGCGATAAACGCCAGTACGGAAAAACTCGTCAAGCACATCGTTTTCATTGGTGGCAACTACCAGCTTGTCGATGGGCAGTCCCATCATGCGGGCTACATGACCCGCGCAGACGTTACCGAAGTTTCCGGAGGGCACGGTGAAACTAACCCTGGGAAGGGGAACTGATTCTTTCAAGTCGGGGCCGTGGATCTGGCTGTGCCAGTCCGCAGGCGCAGCGGCCCCCTCGGGGGGCAGCGCAGTACGCGAAGCGACAAGCGCGGGGGCTTGTGTTGCCTGGAAATAACCAGCGAAGTAATAGACCACCTGAGCCATCAAACGTGCCCAGTTAATGGAGTTGACGGTGCCAATCCTGTACTTGCGCTTGAAGTCGAGGTCATTGGACACGGCCTTGACGATGTCCTGGCAGTCATCGAACACGCCTTCGATGGCGATGTTGTGGATGTTGGCGTCCTGCAAGCTGAACATCTGCGCCTGCTGAAACGGGCTCATGCGGCCCTGCGGCGAGGTCATGAAAACACGTACGCCCTTTTTGCCGCGCATGGCGTATTCAGCTGCGCTGCCGGTGTCGCCACTGGTAGCACCCAAAATATTGAGCTCTTCACCGCGGCGCGCAAGTTCATATTCAAACAGGTTGCCGAGCAACTGCATGGCCATGTCTTTAAATGCGAGCGTGGGACCGTTCGATAGCGCCTGCAGGTACAGACCAGGCTCAAGCGGGCGCAGGGGCACGATCTCTGGGGTACCAAAAACTTGCTGTGTATAGGTTTTCTGGCAAATCGCCCTCAGGTCTGCAGCCGGAATGTCGTCGATGTAAAGCGAAAAAACCTCAAATGCCAGATCTGCATAAGACAAGTCGCGCCATTTGGCTAGCGTTGCAGCATCGACCTGCGGATAGTGATCGGGCAGGTACAAACCGCCGTCTGGGGCCAGACCTTCGAGCAGGATTTGACAAAATTTGCGCGGTATTTTGTCGCCACGGGTAGAAAGGTAGTTCATCTTGGGGAAATGCTGGGCACTTTTGGAAAATAGGTATGGATACGCGTAGCATCGCGCGTCATCAGGGTGAAACCCTCAACACTGGCATGCGCGCCTATGAAAAAATCAGGCAAGGTTGCTGCTCGCGTACCGCCATTTTTTCGGT
>JANOCP010000298.1:0-6806 GCA_031412235.1 Polaromonas sp. | reverse complement strand
CGCGACTCGGTCGGCGTCGTGGTACTGGGCGATTACGAGCACATCAAGGAAGGCGACGTCGCCAAATGTACCGGTCGCATTCTGGAAGTGCCGGTCGGCACCGGCATGCTCGGTCGCGTGGTCAACGCACTGGGTCAGCCTATCGACGGCAAAGGCCCTGTCAACGCCAAGCTGACCGACGTGATTGAAAAAGTCGCACCCGGCGTTATCGCCCGTAAATCGGTTGACCAGCCGCTGCAAACCGGCCTGAAGTCGATTGACTCCATGGTGCCGGTTGGTCGTGGTCAGCGCGAACTGATCATTGGCGACCGCCAGACCGGTAAAACCGCTGTCGCGATTGACGCGATCATCAACCAGAAGGGCAAAGGCGTTTATTGCGTGTACGTAGCTATCGGCCAGAAGGCATCGTCGATTAAAAACGTGGTGCGTTCACTGGAACAAGCCGGCGCGATGGAATACACCATCGTGTCGCAGCTTCTGCTTCCGAGTCAGCTGCCATGCAGTACGTCAGCGCATATTCTGGCTGCACCATGGGCGAGTACTTCCGCGACCGCGGTGAAGACGCACTGATCGTGTATGACGACTTGTCCAAGCAGGCCGTGGCATACCGCCAGGTTTCGCTGCTCCTGCGCCGTCCACCAGGGCGCGAGGCTTACCCAGGCGACGTGTTTTATCTGCACAGCCGTCTGCTTGAGCGCGCAGCCCGCGTGAACGAAAAATACGTAGAAGACTTCACCAAGGGTGCGGTCAAAGGCAAAACCGGTTCACTGACGGCACTGCCCATTATTGAAACGCAGGCTGGCGATGTGTCAGCCTTCGTGCCAACCAATGTGATCTCGATTACTGACGGCCAGATTTTCCTTGAAACCAGCCTGTTCAACGCTGGCATCCGTCCTGCGATTAACGCCGGTATTTCGGTGTCACGCGTCGGTGGCGCTGCCCAGACCAAGCTGATCAAAAACCTGTCTGGCGGTATCCGTACCGACCTGGCCCAGTACCGTGAGCTGGCTGCTTTTGCGCAGTTTGCTTCTGATCTGGACGAGGCCACCCGCAAGCAGCTGGACCGCGGTGCCCGCGTTACCGAACTGCTCAAGCAGGCGCAGTACTCCCCGCTGTCAATCTCCAATATGGCCGCCACGCTGTTCGCAGTGAACAAGGGCTTTATGGATGATGTGGATGTGAAAAAAGTACTGGCTTTCGAGTCTGGCTTTCACGCTTACCTCAAGGACAAGCACGCTGCGCTGATGGCCAAGCTCGAAGCTGCCAAGGCGATGGACAAGGATGCTGAAGCTGAAATGAGCGCGGCTGCTGCCGCGTTCAAGAAATCTTTCGCCTAATCAATTGATGTCAAGCATGCGCGCAACTAAAAACTCGGGTACCTGCACCCTCAAGCAGGGGCCGCGGAACTGGCTTTGCCAGGCCGCAGGCGCAGCGGCTGCCTCGGGGGGCAGGAAGTTACGCGAAGCGAACGACCGTGGGGGTATGTCAGATGGCTGCAGGTAAAGAGATACGGGGCAAGATCAAATCGGTGGAAAACACCAAGAAGATCACCAAAGCCATGGAAATGGTGGCGGCATCCAAAATGCGCAAGGCGCAGGAACGAATGCGGGCCGCTCGTCCTTACAGCGACAAGATCCGGAACATTACAGCCAACCTTTCCCAGGCCAATCCTGAATACACCCATCCCTTCATGGAGTCCAATGACGACGCCACGGCAGCCGGGTTTATTGTGGTGACGACTGACAAGGGTTTGTGTGGCGGTCTGAACACCAACGTGCTGCGTGCGGTGACGCTCAAGCTCAAGGACCTGCAGGCTGCAGGCCATGACGCGCAGGCCGTAGCTATTGGCAACAAAGGCTTGAGCTTTCTCAACCGGGTGGGTGCCAAGGTCGTATCGCACGCCACACATCTGGGCGATAAACCTCACCTTGACAAGTTGATTGGTCCGGTCAAGGTGCTGCTCGATGCTTATACCGAAGGCAAGGTCAAGACGGTGTACCTGTGCTACACGAAGTTCATCAACACCATGCGTCAGGAATCAGTCGTTGAGCAGTTGCTGCCATTAACGTCAGATCGCTTGCAAGCCGACAAGGACCAGCACGGCTGGGACTACATCTATGAGCCTGATGCGCAGACCGTGATTGACGACCTGCTCGTTCGCTACGTTGAGGCGCTGGTCTATCAGGCCGTGGCTGAAAACATGGCCTCCGAGCAGTCGGCCCGGATGGTCGCCATGAAAGCTGCCACTGATAACGCAGGCAGCGTGATTGGTGAGCTCAAGCTGATTTACAACAAGACGCGTCAAGCGGCGATCACGAAAGAACTTTCGGAAATCGTCAGCGGTGCTGCAGCGGTTTAGAAACCTAAATCCTCGCATCCGATTTAAAGATTAAAGAACCTATAGGATCTCATCATGGCTCAGGCTCAAGGCAAGATTGTTCAGTGTATTGGCGCAGTGGTTGACGTGGAATTTGCGCGTAACCAGATGCCCCGTATTTATGACGCGCTCAAAATGGAAGGCTCCACGCTAACGCTGGAAGTCCAGCAGCAGCTCGGCGACGGCGTGGTGCGTACCATTGCGCTGGGCACGTCTGATGGCATGCGTCGCGGCAACATGGTGTACAACACCGGTGCTCCGATTACTGTTCCTGTCGGCAAAGCCACACTGGGCCGCATCATGGACGTGCTGGGCGCGCCAATCGACGAGCGTGGCCCGGTTGACCAGACGCTGACCGCATCAATTCACCGCAAGGCCCCGGCCTATGACGAACTGAGCCCATCGCAAGAACTGCTGGAAACCGGCATCAAGGTGATTGATCTGGTGTGTCCGTTTGCCAAAGGCGGCAAGGTCGGCTTGTTCGGCGGTGCTGGCGTCGGCAAGACCGTGAACATGATGGAGCTCATCAACAACATCGCCAAAGCACACTCGGGCCTGTCCGTGTTTGCTGGTGTGGGCGAGCGTACCCGTGAAGGCAATGACTTCTATCACGAGATGGCTGACTCCGGTGTGGTGAACCTCGAGAATCTTGAAGAGTCCAAAGTAGCCATGGTCTACGGCCAGATGAATGAGCCACCAGGCAACCGTTTGCGCGTGGCGCTGACCGGCCTGACGATTGCCGAGTCCTTCCGTGATGAAGGCCGTGACGTGCTGTTCTTTGTGGACAACATTTACCGCTACACGCTGGCCGGTACCGAAGTGTCTGCGCTGCTGGGCCGTATGCCTTCCGCCGTGGGCTACCAGCCAACATTGGCTGAAGAAATGGGTCGTCTGCAAGAGCGTATTACGTCGACCAAAGTCGGCTCCATCACGTCCATCCAGGCCGTTTACGTTCCTGCTGATGACTTGACCGACCCGTCACCAGCAACAACTTTTGCCCACCTTGACTCTACTGTGGTGCTGTCCCGTGACATCGCCTCGCTGGGCATTTACCCTGCGGTTGACCCGCTGGACTCGACCAGCCGCCAGCTTTCACCGGCTGTTGTTGGCGAAGACCACTACAACACGGCACGCGCCGTGCAGGGTACGCTGCAGCGCTACAAAGAGCTGCGCGACATTATTGCCATTCTGGGCATGGACGAGTTGGCTCCTGAAGACAAGCTGGCCGTGGCCCGTGCCCGTAAAATCCAGCGCTTTTTGTCACAACCTTTCCATGTTGCTGAAGTGTTCACCGGCTCTCCCGGCAAGTACGTCAGCCTGGCTGAAACCATTCGCGGCTTCAAGATGATTGTTGCCGGTGAGTGTGATCACTTGCCAGAACAAGCGTTCTACATGGTCGGTACGATTGATGAGGCTTTCGAGAAGGCCAAGAAGGTTTAATTAGAAAGTTTGTGGCCATCGCTACGAAAGAACTGTCATGTCAACTATCCGTGTAGACGTTGTTTCCGCTGAAGAGTCGATCTTCTCTGGCGAAGCTACTTTTGTGGCTTTGCCGGGCGAGGCGGGCGAGTTGGGCATTTACCCGCGCCATACACCGCTGATCACCCGCATCAAGCCGGGTGCGGTGCGCATTCAAAAGGCTGACGGAACCGAAGAATTTGTTTTCGTGGCCGGTGGCCTGCTCGAAGTGCAGCCCAATTCAGTCACGGTATTGAGCGACACCGCGATTCGCGGCAAAGACCTTGACGAAGCCAAAGCCATCGCAGCCAAGGCAGCGGCTGAAGAGGCGCTGAAAAACGCCAAGGGTGATATCGACATTGCCATGGCGCAGTCCGAGCTTGCCGTCATGGCCGCCCAGATTGCCGCGCTGCGTAAATATCGCCAGAAAAAATAGACGGTTTATGGCGCTGCAACATCAGCGCAAAGCCTCTGAAGCCTCAATCTGCTGATTGGGGCTTTTTTCTTTGCAGGTGCCCTTTTACAATCGACACATGTTTTTTTCCAAGACCTCCACACCGCTCAAGGATCCGAATCAGGAGCGGGCGGCACAGCTGTTCATGACGCCAACAGCGCTTGCGGACCTCAGTGAAACGGAGGCCCGTACCGTCGTCGGCTTTATGCGGCTCAGGCGGGTCAAGCACGGTACCGTGCTGATCAGGGAGGGCGAGGTTACCCACACTGACTTCATGATGCTGATTCTGGAGGGCGAGGTTCTGGTCGACAACGAGGTTACCTCGATGGACGACAGCATGGTGATGTCCATCATTGGCCCCGGTAGCCTGATTGGTGAAATGGGCGTGCTGGATGCCGCGCCACGCTCTGCAACGTGTACTGCCACCAGTGATCTGGCGGTAGCCGTGATGTCGCGCGAATCGCTGCTCAAGCTGATTCAGGGCAATCCTGCGGTGGGGGCACGCCTGATGCTTGCCATTTCGAAGCGGCTGTCAGACCGGCTACGGGAAGCGAATCGCAAAATCAAGACGCTAGGCGGCTTGAGCCGTGCGCTTCAGCAGGAGCTGGACGCTGCGCATCATGGCAGTGAGTTGCCTACGGTGATATCGCCTCTGGGTGACTAGACAGCCGCTTCAGCCGCTTTTCCTCCAGGTCCGAGAGGCCTGAAAAACCTGGTTTTCAGTCCAGAAACGGCTCGTCTGGCAATTCGTTCGAACGAAGGTGCCGCTCCCCGGAGGCCGGGAAATACGCCACCAGCAGGGCCGACACCTCCTCAAGTGCCTGCGTCAAGCCGTCTTCAAACCGATGCGCTACAAAATTTGCGCTCATGCGCCCGATCATGGCCTGCCACTGCTCGTCGTTGACGTGCTGCGACAGGCCGCGATCAGCCACGACCTCAATCGCGTGTTCGGCCAGTTGCAGGTAAATCAGCACGCCATTATTGTGCGCGGTGTCCCAGACACGCAGCTTGCCAAACATCATCAGTGCGCGTTGGCGTATCAGCTGGCTGAGGGTGTTGCTGACACCCAGACGCCAGAGGTAGCTCATGGGCAAGGCGGCTTCAACGCAAATGCGAATCTGCCCGGTGTGGCGGCCTTCACTGGCAGCAACCTTTTGGGTCAGCCGTTCCAGAATGTCGGGCGCAATAGCGCGCTGTGCATCTGAAGCGTCAAACCACAGGTGTTTGAGCAGGAGCGTGAGTTTGTTGATGTTCATGCTGTTACCAACTGCCTGAGGAGCCGCCGCCGCCAAAGTTACCGCCGCCTCCGCTGCTAAAGCCGCCGCCACCTCTGCTGCTGCCGCCGCCAAACCCCCCGCCACCGCCAAAGCCGCCGCTGCTCCAGCCGCCGCCTCTTCGTGAACCCCCCAGCCCGCTGGCGAGGGAGCCCACGCTGGCTATCAGCGCAAAAATCACCGCAACGACAGCCGCGCCGCCCGCCAGCAACAGGCTGCTGGTAAAAACCCAGGCCAGCACACCAACCGCCCCGCCAGTTGCCACAGCGCCAGCCTTGCGCCCAATCATGCCGCCCAGGACCCGTGCACCAATCGGCACAGCAAAAAACAGAAACACTGCAAGATCAGTCCACTGAAAACCGGCAATGCCTTTTCCTGATGTATTGCGTGATTTTTCATCGGGCGCAGGCAGGTTCTCACCACTGATGCGCGCCATGATCTGGTCTGCCGCAGCGCTTAAACCACCGGCAAAGTCGCCCTGTTTGAAGCGTGGCGTAATCGCGTTGTCAATAATCTGTTTGGTCGCCAGGTCGGGCAGCGCGCCTTCAAGCGTTTTGGTGGTGGCGATGCGCACCTTGCGGTCGTTTTTGGCCACCACCAGCAGCAGGCCGTCGCCAATGTCCTTGCGCCCAATTTTCCAGCTGTCGCCCACCCGCTGGGTGTAGTCGGTAATGTCTTCGGGCAGCGTGGTGGGCACCATCAGCAACACAATTTGCGAGCCCCGGGTTTGCTCAAACGCAGTCAGCTTTGCCTCAAGCGCCTGCAGCTGCGCGGCGTCCAGCGTGCCGGTTTTGTCCATCACGTGGGCGGTCAGCGCCGGTATGGGTTGCAAGTCTTGCGCCCGCGCGCCTGGAGCCAGTGCCAGCAGGCCAGCGCCAAGCGCTATAAAAAATATAGCTACCTGAAGCCGTAATGATTGGGCACAGGGCACTTTTTGCCCTATTTCTTGTCGAAATTGACGCTGGGCGGCTTGCTGATCTGGGCTTCGTTTTCTACCGTGAAATTGGGCTTGACGCTGTAGCTGAAAATCATCGCCGTCAGGTTGTTCGGAAAGCTGCGCGCCAGGATGTTGTAGTCCTGCACGGTTTTGATGTAGCGGTTGCGCGCCACGGTAATGCGGTTTTCAGTGCCTTCAAGCTGCACGCGCAGGTCCTGAAAGCCCTGGTTCGCCTTGAGGTTGGGGTAGTTTTCAGTCACCACCAGCAGGCGCGATAGCGCGCCGCTCAGCTCACCCTGCGCGGCC
>JANOCP010000297.1:0-6034 GCA_031412235.1 Polaromonas sp. | reverse complement strand
TATACAAAAGCGCATATTGGCCGCATGGGCAGGCGGGTATGACGGGTCAGGCCAAAAACCAGATGATGCTGGACAAGATTGATCTTCATCTCATCAGGGTCCTGAACACCGTGCTTGTTGAACGTAGCGTCTCGCGCGCCGCCATCCGTCTGGGTATGTATCAGCCTGCTGTCAGTGCTGCGCTCAAGCGTTTGCGCGGCCTGGCCGGTGACCCGATTCTGGTGCGCTCGGGCGCGGGCATGGTGCCTACCGATGCCGGTTTACGCATGATTGAACCCTCAGCCAGTATTTTGCGGGCGGCTGGCATGCTGTTCAGCGATGCCAGGGGGTTTGACCCGGCCACGGCTGAAGTCACCTTCCGGCTGGCAGCCAGCGACTATCTTGATCCGCTCTTTTTGCCGCAGCTTGTGGCGCAGATCAAAACCCTTGCGCCGCGTTGCCAGATCGACATCCAGCCTTTGAGCGCCGAGTCAGACTACCGCGCTCATCTGGCGCAGGGCCAGGTTGACATCGTGATCGGTAACTGGACTGCGCCGCCCGATGACCTGCACATGGGCCGCCTGTTTGGTGACGAGGTGGTGTGCCTGGTCGCCAAAGATCACCCCGCAGTGCGCCGCAAGTGGGACACCAGCAACCCGGCTGGCTGGCTGGAGGCCGAGCATATTGCCCCGTCGGCCACCCACCCCGGAGCCAAAGGCGTGATTGACGAACACCTTGCCACACTGGGCCTGAGTCGAAACATCACGGTGCGCTGCCCGCATTTTGGGTTGATGCCTTCCATGGTGGCATCAAGCTTGCTGGTGATGACCACGGGGCGTCAGTACTGCGAACGGTTTGCAGGCCTGTTGCCCGTGAAGATTTTGCCTTGCCCGATTAGCTTCCCGCGCATGATGTATTACCAGCTCTGGCATGAACGCACACACGCTTCAGCGGCTGCAAAGTGGTTGCGTGAACGGGTCAAGTCGGTAGCGAGTTCGCTACGAAAAGAATAGCTAGCGATGCCCGTTTTTATTGGGCATAGGGCTTAAAACATATAAAAAACGGCATAAAAAAGCAAAGTACGCACTGACAATGACCGCTTCCCCCCCAGCGCCCAGGCTACAGCTTGAAGGCATCACCAAGAGCTACCCCGGCGTAGTAGCCAACAGCGGAATATCACTAACCGTACAGCCCGGTGAGATTCATGCCGTACTGGGTGAAAACGGGGCCGGCAAGTCGACGCTGATGAAAATCATCTACGGCTCGGTCAAACCCGACGCGGGCAGTGTGACGGTCAACGGCCAGCCGGTGGTGGTGCGCAATCCGCAGGAAGCCCGTGCACTGGGCATCAGTATGGTGTTTCAGCACTTCAGTTTGTTTGACACTTTGACGGTGGCTGAAAACGTCTGGCTGGGTTTGAGTAAACAGCTCAGTCTGGCCGAAGTGTCCGAGCGCATCACGCAAACCGCGCGGGCCTACGGTTTGCACCTTGATGCGCTGCGCCCCGTGCATACGCTGGGCGTGGGCGAGCGCCAGCGGGTCGAAATCGTGCGGGCCCTGCTGACCAACCCCAAGATACTCATTCTTGACGAACCTACGTCAGTACTCACCCCGCAAGCGGTCGAAAACCTGTTTGTTACCCTGCGCAGGCTTGCCAGTGAAGGCTGCAGTATTTTGTATATCAGTCACAAGCTGCATGAAATTCGCGCTTTGTGCACCGCTTGTACCGTGTTGCGCGGCGGCAAGGTTTCGGGTGTGTGTGACCCGCGGCAGGAGTCCAACGCCTCATTAAGCCGCCTGATGATTGGCAGCGAGCCGCCTGCGCTGGAACACCGCGCGGTCAAAACCGGCGGCGTGGTGCTGGCCGTGAAGCAGCTTGACCTGGCCAGTACCGAGCAGTTTGGCGTAGACCTGCAAAAAGTCGCGCTTGTCGTGCGTGCGGGTGAGGTCGTGGGCGTTGCCGGTGTGTCGGGTAACGGTCAGAAAGAGCTGCTTTATGCGCTGTCTGGCGAAGACACGCGCGCGGATGCTGTGGCCATCACGGTAAACGGCCAAAGTGTTGGCAAGTTTGACCCCGCCCAGCGAAGAAACCTCGGGCTTCATTTTGTGCCTGAAGAGCGCCTGGGCCGGGGCGCCGTGCCCTCGCTGCCGCTGGCGCGCAACCTGATGCTGACGCGCATGGAAGCTGTAGGCAAGGGTGGTTGGCTGCAAGGCCGCAAATTGCAGGCGCAGGCGCTGGACACCATTGCGCGCTACAAGGTCAAGTGTGGCGGCCCGCAGGCTGTGGCCAAGTCGCTTTCAGGCGGCAATTTGCAAAAGTTCATCATGGGCCGCGAGATTGATGCCCAACCCACGCTGCTGATTGTTTCGCAGCCCACCTGGGGCGTTGACGTAGGCGCAGCGGCCCAGATACGCGGCGAGCTGCTCAAGCTGCGCGATGCAGGTTGCGCCGTGCTGGTCGTCAGTGAAGAGCTTGATGAGCTGTTTGAAATCAGTGACCGGCTGTATGTCATTGCCAAAGGCCAGCTTTCCCCCTCCTTGCCACGCGCTGACGCCACGGTTGAGCTGGTGGGGCAGTGGATGAGCGGCTTGTGGGATCACACATCCGTTCGGGCTGAGCTCGTCGAAGCCGCAGCAGACACTTCGACAAGCTCAATGCGAACGGTGGAGGCAACATATGATCCGGCTTGAAGCCCGGCCAGAGCCGTCGAAGTTCTGGACTTACGCCTCGCCCCTGCTGGCGCTGCTGGTGACAGTGGTGATTGGCGTTATTTTGTTTGTGGCCCTGGGCAAAGACCCGGTCAAGGGCCTGCAGGTTTTTTTCTGGGAGCCGATCAAATCACTCAATGCCTTGAGCGAGCTGATGGTCAAGGCCACGCCGCTATTGATCATCGCCCTCGGGCTGGCAGTGTGCTTTCGCTCCAATGTTTGGAATATTGGCGCCGAGGGGCAATTTGTCATGGGCGCAGTTGCGGCGGGTGGCGTTGCCCTGCTGGCTGAAAAAACGACCGGGCCGTGGATTATTCCGGCCATTTTGTTTGCGGGCGTGCTGGGCGGCATGGTCTGGGCGGGCATCGTCGCCTGGCTGCGCGACAGTTTTAATGCCAGTGAAATCCTGGTCAGCCTGATGCTGGTTTACGTGGCTGACATGGTGCTGAGCTATCTGGTTTTTGGCCCCTGGAAAGACCCCAA
Organism: Polaromonas sp.; assembly: GCA_031412235.1. Classification (GTDB taxonomy): domain Bacteria; phylum Pseudomonadota; class Gammaproteobacteria; order Burkholderiales; family Burkholderiaceae_C; genus Polaromonas. Next base: position 2,863 of record JANOCP010000297.1, on the reverse strand, counting down.
TGGCTATAACTTTCCGCAAACCAAAACGTTTGAAGCGGTGACGCAGATCCCGCGGCTGATGGCCGGCTCACGGGTCAATATCGGCATTTTTCTGGCTTTACTGGGTGTTGTTGCGTTGTGGCTGTTTCTGTTTCGGACCTATGCCGGCTTCAGGCAGGAAGTCAGCGGCCTGGCGCCAGCGGCCGCGCGTTACGCCGGGTTTTCGTCACGCCGCGCGCTCTGGGTGGCCTTGTTGACCTCCGGTGGTGCGGCGGGTCTGGCCGGCGCGCTGGAGGTAGCCGGGCCGATTGGCCAGCTGACGGCCTATGTGCCTGCAGGCTATGGTTTTGCGGCCATCATCGTCGCCTTTGTCGGGCGTCTGCATCCGGTGGGCGTGGTGTTTTCAGCGATTTTGATGAGCATGTTTTACATCGGCGGGGAGCTGGCCCAGTCGCGCCTGGGCTTGCCCAAGTCGCTGACGGGCGTGTTTCAGGGGTTGCTGCTGTTTAACCTGCTGGCCTGCGACACACTGATGGCCTACAGGTTGCGGGTTACCGGGCTGTCCAGGCCGGTTGCCCTTGCCAACAAGGGAGCACACTGATGGACTCCATCGCACTGCTGATAGCCGCCACCCTGAGTGCCGGAACCATACTTGCCATTGCCGCACTGGGCCTGTTGATCAACGAAAAATCGGGTGTGGTGAACCTGGGCGCTGAGGGCATGATGCTGTGCGCGGCCATTGCCGGATTTGCCACGGTTGTGCACACTGGCAACAGCTGGCTGGGTTTTGCGGCAGGCATGGCGGCAGGTGCCTTGCTGGCCGCACTGTTTGGCGTGCTGGTCATCTGGCTCAACACCAACCAGTACGCGACCGGGTTGGCGCTCAGCCTGTTTGGCGCGGGTTTTTCGGCCTTTGCGGGCGTGAAGTATGTGCAGGAAAAGCTGCCCGAGCAGTCGCAGTTCCCCATCCCGTTTTTGGGCGACATTCCGTTTGTGGGCCCGGCGCTGTTTCGCCAGCACCCCATGGTTTATATTGCCATGGCGCTGACGGTCGGCCTGATCTGGTTTCTTTACCGCACGCGGGCCGGGCTGGTGCTGCGCAGCGTGGGCGAAAGCCCTGAATCAGCCCATGCGCTGGGTTACCCGGTGCGGCTAATACGGCTGGCGGCCGTGGTGGCGGGTGGCGCGCTGTGCGGGCTGGCGGGTGCTTATGTATCGGTGGTGTACACGCCGCTCTGGGTTGAGGGCATGATTGCCGGCAAGGGCTGGATAGCGCTGGCACTGACCACCTTTGCCACCTGGCGCCCGGCGCGGGTCTTGCTTGGAGCCTATCTGTTTGGCGGCGTGACCATGTTGCAGTTTCATTTGCAAAGCGTGGGTGTCAACATGCCGCCGCAGTTTTTGACCATGCTGCCCTACCTTGCCACCATTGTGGTGCTGGTGCTGATATCGCGTAACCCGCTTTGGATACGCGTGAACATGCCGACTTCTATTGGAAAACCCTTTTACCCCGGTGCCTGATTGTTGATAATCACCTTTTTGCCCTTTTGCCTTTTTACCCTTTTGCGTTTCCTGTTTAACCCTCACCCCTGACTTCACTTAACGAAAGCGAGATGACATGACTGACCTGCAAAAACGTTCCCTGCTCAAGCTGGCGGCACTGTCTGCCGTAGCAAGCGCTGCACTTATCGGTTGCGGCAAAAAGGAAGAGCCCAAACCGGCCCCTGCACCCGCACCGGTAGCGGCTGCACCAGCCAAACCCGAACCGCTGAAGATCGCTTTTGCATACGTCGGCCCGGTGGGCGATGGCGGCTGGACTTTTGCGCATGACAACGGCCGCAAGGCGATTGAAAAAGCCTACGGCGACAAGGTCGTCACCAGTTTTGTTGAAAAAGTACCCGAGTCTGCCGACGCCGAGCGCGTGATTCGCGACATGGCCGCTCAAGGCAACAAGCTGATTTTTGGCACCACCTTTGGCTACATGGAGCCCATGCTGAAAATCGCCGGTGACACCAAAGGCGTCAAGTTTGAACACGCCACCGGCTACAAAACCGCTGACAACATGCGCACCTATGACAGCCGCACCTATGAAGGTGCCTACATGGCGGGCGTGATTGCCGGCAAGATGAGCAAAACCGGCACGGTCGGCGTAGTGGGTTCGATCCCCATTCCTGAAGTCATCCGCAATATCAACAGCTTCACGCTGGGCGCGCAGTCGGTCAACCCCAAAATCAAGACCAAGGTGGTCTGGGTCAATGAGTGGTTTAACCCACCGAAAGAAACCGAAGCTGCCACGGCACTGATCAACGGCGGCGCAGACGTGCTGATGCAAAACACCGACTCATCCGCCGTGCTGCAAACCGCTGAAAAAATGGGCAAGCGCGCTTTTGGCTGGGATTCTGACATGACCACCTACGGCCCCAAGGCGCATTTGGGTTCGGCCATCATCAACTGGGGCCCGTACTACGTCAAAGCCGTAGGCGAAGCGCTTGAAGGCAAATGGACAGGCGGCACCAGCTCATGGTGGGGCGTAAAAGAAGGCGCGATTGACATGGTGTCGATTGCTGCCGACGTACCTGATGACACGAAAAAACGCATTGACGAGATCCGGGCCGGCTTGAAGGACGGCAGCTTTTCGATCTGGAAAGGCCCGATCATGGACAGCGCAGGCAAAGAGCTTATAGCCAAGGACGTCGTGGCTGACGACAAGTTTCTGGGTGGCTTGAAAACCTACGTCAAGGGCGTTGAAGGTAAAGTGCCAGGGAACTGACCCGCACATTGCCCTGTCCATACGGCTGCCTTCGGGCAGCTTTTTCGTTTTTGGCGTATTTTTTGGAGTTGCCATGTCTTTCATCGTCAAACCCGTAGCTGCTGACCGCCTGCC
>JANOCP010000296.1:0-3151 GCA_031412235.1 Polaromonas sp. | reverse complement strand
CCACCTGTCGCCCCAAGCTTTATCAATATTTCGCCTGTCGCGCTTGGTGGGGCGGCCGTGTTCCTGGCTGCTGGCGGGTTCCAGGCCCAGGCGGCGCTGCTCTTGTGCCTGGGCCTTGAGCGCCAGGCTGGCTTCGGTTTCTTCGTAAAGCTGCTGGGCAACTGGCGCGGCGCCGCGCTGGTCGCTGATGCCGCGTACGACCAGGGTGCGTATGACAGGCCCTTGCCGCAAGGCGACGGTGTCGCCCACCTTGACCTCGCGCGCGGGTTTGACCTCGTGGTCATTGACCTTTATCCGGCCCTTGTCGATTTCTTCAACCGCGAGCGATCGGGTTTTGTAAAACCGCGCGGCCCACAACCATTTATCTATTCTTAACTTGTCCATTAGTCGCCATTTTGAATCAGCGGCAGCCGGGCTGTCGCGTCCAGCCCCATTACCCTGTCGTGCAGCACCCGGTTTTCAAGCGTCAGGCTGCCGCCGAGTGCCTGGGTGATCTCGTGGCAAATGGCCAGCCCCAGGCCGGAGCCGTGTCGCACATCGCCACTTGAGAAGGGCTGAAACAGCCGCGTTGACAGCTCAGCTGAAATACCGGGGCCACTGTCGCTGATGGTCAGCGCTGCATAGTTTAAGTCGCGCACGATGCGCACGGCAAGCGTGCCGCCCGCAGGCGTGTGCTTGATGGCGTTGTGCAGCAGATTGCGCGCCAGCTCACCCAGCATCCATTCATGTGAGGCCAGCGGCGTCAGCACGGTTTCAATATCGAAATCAATGTTTTTGTCGGCAATCAGCGGTGACAGGTCCAGCGCCACCTGCCGCACCACCTGTGCCAGGTCCATGGTCTGCTGGTCGGCCTGCTGGCGCAGCTGCTCGACCTTGGCCAGCGCCAGCATCTGGTTGGCCAGCAGGGTGGCGCGGTCTACCGTCTGGTTGATCTCGCCAAGGGCTTCCGGTGCGTTGATGTCACCCCGCAGCGCGGATTGCACCTGTACCTTGAGGACCGCCAGCGGCGTGCGCAGCTGGTGCGCTGCGTCGCGCACAAAGCGTTTCTGGTTGTCCAGCAGGCCCTGCAGGCGGCCCATGACCTGGTTGGTGGCCTCTACCAGGGGCAGCAGTTCACGCGGGGCGCCAGACGCTTCAATCGGCGTCAGGTCGCCCTCGGGCCTGGCCTTCAGGCGGGCGCTCAGGGTGCGCACCGGCCGTGTGGCGCGCTGTACCACCACCACCACGACCAGGGCGATCACGGCTACCAGCAAGAGCTGGCGCCAGACGGTGTCAAACAGGATTTTTCGCGCCAGGCTTTGGCGCAGTTCAAGTGTTTCTGCCACCTGTATCACGGCCATGCCGCGCCCGTTGGCGCTGGCCACCGGCTGCAGCAGCACCGCCACGCGTACATCGCCATCACGAAACACATCGTCATAAAAATCCACCAACGCAGAGTAGGGCGGTTTGACCGGTATGCTGCCCCGCCAGAAAGGCAACTGGGCAAATCCTGAAACCATCTCGCCCCCCAAGGTTGAGACGCGGTAATACATGCTGCTCTGGTTGTCAGCCTCAAAAGCTTCCAGCGCGGCATAGGGCACGGTAACGCGCAATTCAGCCAGCTCGTCATAGCCCTTGACGTCCAGCTGCTCGCCTATGGATTTGGCCGATGCCAGCAGGGTGCGGTCGTACGCCGTGTTGACGGCGCCAAGTGCCTGCTCGTAGAGGCTGAAGGTATTAATGCTGACCAGCAAGCAAACGGGTATCAGGATGCCTGACAGAAGGTACCGCCTGAGGGAGATGGCTCTCATGCATCCACTTTTAGCAGGTAACCCAGGCCGCGCAGTGTTATCAGCGTCACACCGGTATGAAGCAGCTTTTTGCGTAGCCGGTACACCACGACTTCAACGGCTTCGTATTGCACGTCGACTTCACCCGGAAACACAAGCTCAAACAGCTTTTCTTTTGACACGGCATGCCCCGGGCGGGCCATCAGGGCTTGTAGCAAGGCCAGCTCCCGCGGGGTGAGCTCCATGACCAGACCATTATGGTAGATCGCACCGCTCTCTTTTTCATAGCGTAATGTACCCGCCATTATTGGGCTAATAGCTGATTCGGTGCTTAAAACCGGGTTTTTGGTGCTTTGGCGGCGGCTCAGGGCACGCAGGCGGGCTTCAAGCTCGTCAAGATCAAACGGTTTGGGCAGGTAGTCGTCGGCCCCGAGGTTCAGCCCCATGATGCGGTCTCCCACGGTGCCGCGCGCCGTCAGAATCAGTACCGGTGTGCGCAGCCCCTGCTTGCGGGCCAGTTCCAGCACCTGCAGTCCGTCCAGGCCGGGCAGGCTCAGGTCAAGCACTACTACATCAGGTAGCACGGCCGTCCATTGCGCGAGTGCCAGGTTGCCGTCAGTGCAGCCAGTCACCTCCATGCCCCTGCGGCTCAGGGCGCGCTGCAGGGCAGTCTGCATGGACGCATCATCTTCAATGAGCAGCAGTTTCATGGTTATCTGTGGCTATCTGTGGGCTTGGGGTGGTGAGAATGAGGCGCGGGCCAGGGGTTGGACATTAGCACTTTCCCCAATGCTTCTGGACAGCCGTTTGACAGAAACACGGTGCATCATCAGTGGGTTGAGTGAAATTGCCTGTGTTAATTACTGTTTAAGGAGACAACCATGCGTCGCATTACCTTTTTGAAGTCCATGGCCGCTCTTGCTGCTGGGGGGGCCTTGCCTCTGTCAGCACTGGCTGCAGCCAACGTGAAAATGATGATTCCGGCCAACCCGGGCGGTGGCTGGGACACCACGGGCCGTGCCCTGGGCAAGGCCATGCAGGACTCGGGCGCCGCAGCGACCGTCACCTATGACAACAAGGGCGGCGCCGCTGGCGCGTTGGGTCTGGCCCAGTTTGTCAATGGCAGCAAGGGTGACGGCAATGCCCTGATGGTGATGGGCGCCGTCATGCTGGGCGGCATCATTACCGGCAAGCCACCGGTGTCATTGAGCCAGGCCACGCCGATTGCGCGCCTGACCAGCGAATACAACGTGTTTGTGCTGCCTGCCAATTCGCCATTCAAGTCCATGGCCGAGGTGATTGCACAGCTCAAAAAAGACCCTGGCAGCGTGAAATGGGGCGGCGGTTCACGCGGCTCTACCGAGCACATTGCTGCGGCCATG
>JANOCP010000295.1:0-33411 GCA_031412235.1 Polaromonas sp. | reverse complement strand
GGTCACCAGGGCGTTAGGCGTTGAAGATGCCGTATTACTGGAAGTACATGAGCACCGGGTTGAAGTCGGGGATCTTTATCTCATGTGCTCGGACGGACTGTCTGATATGGTGAGTGATGCTGGCATTGCGGAGGTTATGCTTGCGGCTGGCTCGATGGAACAAAAGGCAAAGCAGCTGATTGTTGCGGCTAACGGGGAAGGTGGGCGCGATAATATTTCAGTATTGTTGGCTCAGGCCAAACAAGCGTCAGTCAAACGCGGTCTTTTATCCAGAATGCTGGGAAAATAAGCGATGACTGAAAGATCAAAAACAGACAGGAGTCGGCCATGCCGAAAATGATCGTCTCTATTGACGGTGTTGTAATTAAGGAAGTCCAGTTGACCAAGGACCGTACGTCCCTTGGTCGGCGTCCTTACAACGATATTGTGATTGACAACCTGGCTGTGAGTGGCGAGCATGCCGTTCTTCAGATGTCGGGCAATGAAGTTTATCTGGAGGACTTGAACAGCACCAATGGCACCTATGTCAACGGCAAGGCTGTCAAGAAGCAACTTCTGCAGAACAGCGACACGGTTGAAATTGGCAAATACAAAATCAAGTACGTTAATGAAGCCGCAAGTGCCGGGTTTGAAAAAACGATGGTGATCAAGGCCGGATCTGCCGGATTGGTTCCGCCTGCGGGCATGCCAGCGCCTGCGGCGGCTTCAGCCTCAGCCGCGTCCATGAACGCAGCCATCAAGGTCATGTCCGGTGCGGCGGCCGGCCGGGAAGTGGCACTGGTAAAAGTCGTCACTACTATCGGCAAACCCGGAGTTGCCGTGGCTGCAATCACCAAAAGGCCGCATGGATTCGTGGTGGCACACGTTGAGGGAGCTGATAGACCTTCATTGAATGGATCCCCAATAGGAGCCGAGCCTGTCACCCTCAAGAACGGCGACGTCCTCGAGCTGGCTGGCACCCAAATGCAGTTTGTCCAGCATTGACAGTTTGCCGACGCTGAGCAACAGCGGGTTTGGCGCGACTCAAGAGGTTCCATGCAACTCCTCTCAAAGCACTGGCCGCGTACCGTAGTAACGCTGATTCCACTGGTTTTCGCACTGATGCACGCCAGCGGCATTCTTCGTATTGGTGTTCTTCAACGCCTTGATGACATTATTTATGATGCCCGCTTGCGCGCCACCATGCCGCAAACGATTGACGATCGTATAGTCATCGTTGATATTGATGAAAAAAGTCTGGCAGAAATTGGGCGCTGGCCCTGGGGCCGCAACAAGCTCGCCGATTTGGTCGAGGAGCTACTGGATAACCAGAAGGTAGCCCTGCTCGGTTTCGACGTGGTGTTTGCAGAAGCCGACGACAGCTCTGGCCTCAAACGGCTTAAACAACTTGCTCAAAACGAGATGCGCGACCAGGCAGGATTTGTTGACAAACTAAATCAGATTCAAGCCAGCCTGGACTACGACGCCGTGTTTTCCAAGGCGATCGAGAAACGGCCCGTCGTCATGGGCTATTACTTCACCAGTGATCGGGACGGCCGGGTTAATGGGGTTTTACCCTCTCCCGTTATGGGGCCTGAATCCCTTCAGGGTCGCCCCATCAAATTTACCAGCTGGAATGGCTTTGGAGCCAATATTGAGGCCATTGCCAAGGCCGCACCCATGGGCGGGTTTTTTAACTCCATTACAGAAGGTGACGGTGTGGTGCGTTCCATACCGCTGCTGGCAGAATACAAAGGTCAGTACTACGAATCCTTGTCTCTGGCGATGTTCCGTATGCTAATTGGTTTACCCAAGGTGGAACCCGGCTTTCCCCAAGAGAAGTTTCTGGCTCGCAACTATCAGGGCCTTGAAAGTATTCTGCTCAAGCAAGGCAGCAAGTCACTGGCCTTACCCGTCGATGATAGGGTGGCTACTCTGGTGCCTTTTCGCGGAAATGGCGGGGTGAACGGCGGCTCATTTCGCTATATTTCAGCTTCTGATGTGCTTGCCAAGCGGGTACCGTCCGGGTCGCTCAAGGGCAAGATTATTTTGCTCGGAACAACTGCTCCAGGCTTGCTGGATTTACGGGTCACTCCAGTTGGTGAGACCTATCCGGGCGTCGAGACACATGCCAATGTAATTTCCGGGTTTCTGGATGGCAAGGTCTTCGTCAAGCCAGACTATGCCATTGGTTTTGAAGTCATCATTTTGATACTTTCCGGCCTGACACTGGCTCTTGCACTTCCCCTGCTGTCGGCGCCCAAGGCAGTGGTTGCGAGTGCAGCTGTTATCGCAGCAGTCGTCGGCCTGAATTTTTGGTTATTTTTGAGTTATGGGCTGGTTCTGCCGCTAGCCAGTGCCCTGGTAATGGCGCTCACTGCGTTTGCACTGAATATGAGCTACGGCTATTTTGTGGAGAGCAAATCCAAGCGCGAACTGGCAAATCTGTTCGGTACCTATGTGCCTCCCGAGCTGGTCGATGAAATGGTCAAAGACCCTGACAGCTACAGCATGAAGGCCACCACAAAGGAGCTTACTGTCATGTTTTGCGACATGCGCGGGTTCACAAAAATGTCGGAAACCATGGAACCCACACAGCTGCAGGCCTTGCTGAACAGCGTATTCAGTCGTCTGACGGACTTGATTCGAAGCAACCGCGGTACTATCGACAAATATATGGGTGATTGCGTCATGGCATTTTGGGGCGCACCAGTCGATACCCCAGACCACGCCAGTCTTTCGGTCAAAACATCACTTGAGATGGCTAATGCCGTTCGCAAGCTTAACGAAGAGCACCGCGCCAAAGGTTTACCGGAGATCGGCATTGGTATAGGATTAAACACAGGCACCATGTGTGTAGGCGATATGGGCTCTGATATCCGCCGTAGTTATACCGTTATTGGCGACTCCGTGAATTTGGGCTCGCGGCTTGAGGGCTTGTCAAAAACTTACGGTGTGGATATCGTGGTCAGTGAGTCGACCCGTAGACTCGCTCATGATTTCGCCTGGCAGGAGCTCGACAAGGTGAGAGTCAAAGGCAAAGACCAGGCGGTTGCCATTTTTTGGCCGCTTGCACCGCTCGACAGAATTAATGCAGAAAAAACTGCAGAGCTTAAAGCCTGGTCGCTCGCACTTAAGGCCTATCGCATGCAGGACTGGGACCAATGTGATGTGCAGTTGCTTAATTTACAGAGGCAAAATGCCCAAAAATACCTTTACCAGCTCTATGCCGACCGTGTAGCCTCAATGAGGCTGTTGCCTTTCGACCCCGAGTGGGACGGTGCAACTAATTTTGAAACCAAATAGCCTACAGCAGGCGTAAAGAAGTCCATGAAAGTACGTGTCTTAGGTTGCTCAGGGGCAATTGCCAAAGACTGCCGCACCACGTCTTTTTTGCTTGATCAGGACGTACTCGTTGACGCCGGTACGGGGGTGGGTGACCTCACACTCGATGAAATGCGCTGCATCGATCATGTACTGCTTACCCATTCGCATCTTGACCATGTGGCGGCATTGCCCCTGATGGTGGACGCCGTAGCGGCGCAACGAAAAATACCGATAAAAATCCACGCCCTCCAGGGAACCATTGACGCCCTCAAGGCGCACATCTTCAACAACACTATTTGGCCAGACTTTTCCAAAATTCCTACGCCGCAAGCCCCGTTCATCAGTTTTCACCCGCTCACGGTGGGTCAAACGTTGTTGCTTTCGGGTAAATATATTGAAGTTTTGCCCGCTGTTCATACAGTCCCTGCGGTCGGTTACGCCGTCGCCACAAGTAAAGGGTACTGGGTGTTTACGGGGGACACCGAACGTAACCCTGCTCTCTGGGCCCGTATAAATCAGCTAAATGTGGTCATGCTGGTCATAGAAACTGCTTTCAGCAATCGGGAGCGCGACCTGGCCAAGCGCAGTTTGCATCTTTCACCCCATGCCCTTGCCAGCGAACTTGATTGCATCGACAAGGGTAAAAACTACCCCATTTACATCACGCATACCAAGCCCGCCGAAACTGAGCTGATCATGGCGGAAATACAGCAGTTCGACCAAACCTTGCCGTTTGGGCCGAATGTGTTGCACGACATTCGTTGGCTAAGGGCGGGCCAGGAGTTTGAACTATGAATGCCGTAGTGCAGCGTGATCCTGAAGAGGAGTTCTTTGACTCACAAATGCTCCCGCCCCAAGAGCGTGGCGTTACCTTTGAAGTGCTCTATTTCCGGCAACTGCAGCTCGTCACCAATCGCATTCATGAGACCGAGAACATAGATCAAATCATGTTGGAGGCAAGCCATGACATCTGCAAGCTATTCAACGCAGATCGGCTGACTTTGTATGCGGTCAACGAAGACCGTAGCGCCATCGTTTCGAAGGTGAAAACCGGCCTCAATACCAGCCGCGACCTCAAGCTTCCCATCAGTGCACAAAGCATCGCTGGATATGTGGCAATGTCCCGGGAAATGGTCAATATCGTCGATGTTTACGACGATCAGGCACTCAAAAAAATTCATCCTAACTTGAGCTTCCTGCAGGAAGTAGACAAACGTTCTGGCTACCGTACAAAGCAAATGCTCGTTGCCCCCGTCATGGACGGTGAAACCCTGTATGGCGTACTGCAGGTGATCAACAACCGCAGCGACCAGCCATTTGCCAAACTTGAAGAAGACGGCGCCCGCCAGTTATGTAAAACACTTGGCATTGCCATTCGGCAGCGCATGCAAAAAACCGAGGAAGGGCAGCGCCGTAAAGCAACCAAGTACGACGGACTGGTGTCGGAAGGCGTGCTGTCCCAGGATGAACTCACAAAGTGCATTTTGAAAGCGCGGGAAGAAGCCAAATCAGTTGAGCACCTGTTGATGGCTGACTTTCACATCAGACCCGCACAAATCGGACCATCCCTTTCCAAATTTTTCGGTGTGCCTTACGAGACGTTTAACGCGGGTCGCATCCGCTCTGAGATGCTGCATGGCCCTCTCAAACGTGAATTTATTGCACAACAGGGCTGGCTGCCACTTGAAGACACCCCTGAGGGCCTGCTCATCATGTGCGTGGACCCCGAGGCAGTGCGTGGCGCACGCGTTGTACCTCAGGTGTTTCCGCGCAACCACAAGTTTGCCTATCGCGTCACCACCCAGACGGAGTTCGAGGAAACGCTGGGCCAATTATTTGGCGCCGGAAACGACGGGGGTTCCATCGACCAGTTGCTGGCCGACATGGATTCGCCTCTCGAGAATGATGCGATTGATGACTCATCGCTTGAGTCGGCAGCCGCTGACAACGAGTTGGTCAAGTTCGTCAACAAGGTGATTATTGATGCGTATAACCAGAAAGTGTCGGACATCCATATCGAGCCCATGCCTGGCAAAGCAAAAACGGGGATCCGGTTTCGCATAGATGGCACGCTGCAGCCCTACATTGAAGTGCCAGCCCAATTTCGACAAGCCATGGTTACGCGCCTGAAGATCATGTGCGACCTCGACATTTCGGAGAAACGTAAACCACAAGACGGCAAGATAAAGTTCAAGAAATACGGCCCGCTGGACATTGAGCTACGTGTCGCTACCATCCCGTCTGCCGGTGGAGTTGAGGACGTGGTGATGCGGATTCTCGCCGCCGGGGAACCCATTCCGCTAGAAAAACTTGGCCTTACGGCGCATAACAAGGAGCGGCTGGAGAAAACGGTTTCCAAGCCTTACGGCCTGTTTTATGTGTGCGGCCCAACCGGATCTGGCAAAACCACCACCCTGCACTCCATACTCAAGTTTCTCAATACGCCCGACACCAAAATCTGGACTGCTGAAGATCCCGTGGAGATCACGCAAAAAGGATTGCGGCAGGTTCAGATCAACAAAAAGGCCGGGATTGACTTTGCGCTGGTGATGAGGGCCTTCTTGCGGGCTGATCCTGACATCATCATGGTGGGCGAGTCGCGTGACAAGGAAACCGTATCGATGGGTGTTGAGGCCTCACTGACCGGCCACATGGTTTTTTCTACCCTGCATACCAACTCTGCACCAGAGTCGATTACGCGGTTACTTGATATGGGCATGGACCCATTTAATTTTGCGGATGCATTGCTCGGCATCCTGGCCCAGCGCCTGGCCAAAAAACTTTGCTCCTGCCGTGAGGAATATTTTCCTGATGCCGAAGAAATCAAGACATTTTTAGCCGAATACGCAGAAGAGCTGCGTCACACCGCTGCCTGGCAGGCTGACCTGGCAGGCGAGTCGAAAAAGCTTTATGAAAGCTGGCTGACACTGTACGGCGAAGGCGGAAAGCTCAAAATGTATCGCGCCGTGGGTTGCGATAAATGCAACAAGACCGGTTACAAGGGGCGCATCGGGTTGCATGAGCTCATGATTGCTGATGATGCGGCGAAGAAACTCATTCAGGAGCGCGCACGGGTAGCCGAGCTGTTTGCTTCAGCCGTCAATAGCGGAATGCGAACGCTGAAGATGGACGGCATGGAAAAAGTCTTGATGGGTATGACAGACTTGAAGATGGTCCGGTCGGTGTGCATCAAATAGGCGGGCCAAAAGTGACAAATTTGTAATTCACCAGACCGGTCTATGGCGTTAAATGTAAGTATTTTTCAGTTGAACCCCCAAAAATGGCCTGATTTTCAGGTGGCACAAAACCTGCTCAAGGTCTTGGCCTTTTCTTTAACCAAGGAGTTTTCAATGAAGCGTTCCATGCAAAAGGGTTTTACCCTTATCGAGTTGATGATCGTCGTGGCGATTATCGGTATTTTGGCCGCTGTGGCCCTGCCTGCCTATCAGGACTACACCAAGCGCGCTAAAGTGTCTGAAGTGATGTTGGCCGCTTCTGGCTGCCGCACATCGGTCACTGAAGTTTTCCAGACGGGTTCGGCTTCCCCTACTGCTAACGGTTTCGGCTGCGAGTCGAGCACCGCAAGCAGCAAATACGTTGCAAAAGTTGAAACTGCAGACACGGGTAAAATCACTGTCACGGTTGGTACGGGTATCGGCTCTGACGTCGATAACCTTTTCCTGACTCTGGTTCCATACAAAACTGACACGGTAAAAATGGCTGCAACTGACTCTGGCTCGGCCATTTTCAAGTGGGTATGCGGCGCTACCGCTGACGGTACAACCATCCCTTCGAAATTCCTGCCCGGTTCTTGCCGCGGTTAAGCTTGGGTATTTCCCATGCTTCTGAAAAACGCTCCTTAGGGAGCGTTTTTTTCGACTCTCGCAAAAGCCTGGCCTATGCCGGGCTTTTGTTGTTGGGACTCAGTTGGCTGGCTACCGAACATTTCGCACCCTGGCTGTCATTTCACTCCGAGTTGCTTTCCTTCGTCGGCTTGTCTTTTTTGGTGTCGGCGCAATTGACGAGCCCTGACAAAAAAACAGTTTTGCCGATATTAAGCCTGGCTGTATTGCTGGTCGCCTTGATTCCACCACTACAGTGGGCAAGCGGGGTGAGCTTTTTTGCAGGCGATGCAGTCATGTCCAGCCTGTACCTGATGGGGCTGGTCATGGCCCTTACAGTCGGCTACTCGTGGTCGGGCACGCAAGGCTTAGCGGGGCGAAATGTGACAGCCCTGATGCTTGTACTGTCTATTGCCGCTATTTTGTCAGCGGGTGTCGGATGGGTTCAATGGTTCTCGGTGGAACATATTGGCGGCACACTGGTTGTGCCAAGCTCTACTGGCAGGGCCATTGGAAACCTTGCCCAACCCAACCAGTTAGCTACTCTGCTGCTGATGGGATTGGCCGCTTACACCTACCTCTACAAACACCGTGTCGTTGCTGGCGCTACTTTTGCCGCAGGCGTGGTCTTTATGTCTGTTGCCCTGGCGATGACGCAATCACGCACCGGCGGGCTAAGTGCGCTGCTTATGGTTATTTTCTGGGGCTGGAAAGGTCGGCAGATGGCGTCGCGCGCTTCTGTGTATCTGGCTGTACTGTGGCTAAGCCTCACGCTTTTACTGGCACGTTTGCTGCCAGATATCAGCAATGCGCTTTTGATCACCAGCGCGGCGCTTCCGCGTTCAGTCGATAGCAGCGGGAGTCGCTGGGGCATCTGGCAACAAGTGATCCACGCCATAGGCCAGTCGCCCTGGGTGGGGTATGGCTGGAACCAGACGTTTACAGCCCAAACTGCGGGCGCGCCAGCTTATGCCAGTGATCAAAACTACACCTTCGCCCACAACATCGTGCTGGATTTACTGGCCTGGAATGGCGTTCCGTTGGGCGCGGCGATGGGCATTGGGTTGGGCTGGTGGATATGCACACGGATGGCCCGGAGCACAAGCACTGAAGGGATAGTGGCGATGGCCGCGCTGCTGCCTTTTGCTGTGCACAGTCTGCTGGAGTTCCCGTTCGCATACGCCTACTTTCTATTTACTGCCGGTTTGTTGGTGGGTATTGTTGAAGCCTCGGCTGGAGTGACCGCACAGGTCAGGGTCATGAAGCCGCTTGCAACGGCGGTTTTTGGGGTTTGGATACTGATGAGCGCGTGGGTCGTTCTTGAGTACGTCTCCATTGAAGAGGATTACCGCGTGGTGCGCTTTGAGAACCTGCGTATCGGCACAACTCCTGCCGAATACGCGGTACCTGATATTTATCTTTTGTCGCAAATGCGGGCCATGCTGATTGCTGCCCGAATTGAGGTGCAGCCGGGAATGAGTCATGACCAGATTGAAATGTTGCGCAAAGTGGCGATGCGTTTTCCGTATGGACTGCTAGCCTATAAGTACGCGCTTGCGCTTGCGCTGAATGGCGACGCTCCGGCTGCGAGCAGACAGATGCGCTTGATACGGGATATTTATGGTGAGCGATATTACATGGACAGCAAAGTGTCTCTTAAAAAGCTGGCCAAAGACAAATACCCTGAACTTGATGCTGTTGTCACGCCATGATCCGGCCGATGCTCCAGGACCAACCACCTGAACAAGGCTGAATTTCTACCTCAATGACTCTCCCCACGCACGACACCGCACTGCGCAATGCGCTGCTGACTTTCGGCTTGACCCTTCCCTGGTTAAATCCCTTCGCACCTGGCCCCTCGCCCGCCGTCTTGCCCTGGCTGGTAACTCTTGCCGCGACGGCTGGCTTGCTGCTGCTCACAACGATTTACGCCGGCACTGATGTTGCGTCGCGAAAAGAAGAGTTTGCCCAACGCTGGGCCAGACCCGCTGCCTGGGCGTGGCTAATTGCCGGCGTCATCAGCAGCGTGATGGGTCTATTGCAGTATTTTGGCCTTGCCACTGTTTTTGAACCGTGGATCAATCAGACCCGCGCTGGAGAGGCGTTTGCCAACCTGCGTCAACGAAACCAGTTTGCCACGCTAACCAATATGGCTCTGGCAGCCTTGATCGGGCTCGCTGCCACAGGGCGCTTGAGCGCACCAGCCAAAAGCAGTCTCGGCCAGGCCACTCGTTCATGGCTTGCCTTGCTAGCCTGCAGCGTGCTGGTCATGGGGACTGCTGCGTCCTCATCGCGTACCGGGCTGATGCAGCTTGCGCTGCTGTGCATCCTTTTTGGGCTATGGCGTGCCTGGCGGCAACCCCAGGTGCGTAATATCCTGCTTGCTGCGGTCATTGTGTATGCGCTGGCTACCCTGCTGTTGCCCGTGGCTGCAGGTTTTGATTTATCGGCACATGGCATGATGGCGCGGCTGAGTTCGGGCGACGAACCGTGCGTAAGCCGTATCACCTTGTGGTCCAACGTGCTGCACCTGATCAGCCAAAAACCATGGCTCGGCTGGGGATGGGGCGAGCTGGACTACGCTCACTACACCACCCTGTATGACGGACCGCGATTTTGTGAAATTCTCGACAACGCGCACAACCTGCCCTTGCAACTGGCTGTGGAGCTTGGTCTGCCAGCAGCAATACTGCTTTGTGGCGGTTTTGCCTGGTGGGTGCTGCGGCAGAAACCCTGGCACGAGTCCAATCCTCACCGGCAGCTGGCGTGGGCGGTGCTCGCCGTCATATTGCTTCACAGCATGCTCGAGTACCCGCTTTGGTATGGGCCATTTCAGGTAGCAGCGGTTTTGTGTGCCGGGCTGCTGTGGCGGTTCAAAACTGTTGCAAAAAGCCCAGAATATGTATCAAACAGGGCTTTAGCCCATGTGTTTCGGCTACTTATAGCTATTATTTTGATAGCGTTCTGCGTTTTCGCAATCTACGATTACAAGCGCATCAGCCAGATTTACCTCGCTCCAGAAGCTCGCGACATGGACTATCGCTCCGACACGCTGGGCAAAATACGTGACTCGTGGCTGTTTGAAAATCAGGTGCGCTTTGCTGAGCTGGTGCTCACACCCCTGACGCCCGAGAACGCGCAGCGGACGTATGAAAACGCCAGCCGCTTGCTGCACTATTCGCCCGAACCACGCGTGGTTGAAAAAATCATTGAAAGCGCGACTTTGCTGGGGCGTGACGGCGAGGCAGTTGCACATCTGGCGCGATTCAGGGCGGCTTTTCCGCTGGACCACGCACGTTGGGCGATGGAAAACACCAAAGCGCCATGACAAGGCGCAAAGACGACTTACGGGTTTACAAAACTGCCAGACTTGCCGCCGTGCTTTTCCAGCACACGTAAGTCGGTAATCGTCATGCCCCTGTCCACGGCCTTGCACATGTCATAAATTGTCAACAACGCAATTTGCGCGGCAGTCAGGGCCTCCATTTCCACACCCGTTGGACCCACCGTCTCGACGGTTGCAGTGCAGCTGATACAGGCACCGGCTTCATCAGCACCGAAATCTATTGCTACATGTGTGAGGGCCAGCGGGTGGCACAGGGGTATGAGTTCGCTGGTTTTTTTGGCGGCCATGATACCGGCAACGCGGGCAATGCCAAGCACATCGCCTTTTTTGGCATTACCCCTCAAAATGATGTTGAGCGTTGCAGGATTCATTACGATACGGCCCTGCGCGATGGCGATACGATGCGTTGCCGCTTTGGCGGCCACATCAACCATATGGGCCTGGCCCTGAGCATCAAAGTGAGTGAGTACTGAGTTGGACATCGTGCAGTTACAAAACCTTTACAAACAACCCGCATCATAAGACCATGTTTAGCAACGCGAACTTCTGGAAAGGCCGGCTCAAGGCCAGCGCTATCCATTTTGGGATCAGCCTGATTCTGGCTGCCGCTGCGGCGCTGCTGGTTTTCCTGGTTTGGTATCCGTATCCGTATCGATCGATTTCGGGCGGGAGCGATTTGTTTTTGCTTGTGGTTGCAGTTGATGTGATCATGGGCCCCCTCATGACGCTGGCTATCTTTAACCTCGCCAAGCCGCGCAAAGAACTCCGGCGCGACCTGGCAATCGTCGGCCTGTTGCAACTGGCTGCGCTGGCTTACGGTTTGTGGACAGTGGCAGTAGCCCGACCCGTGCATTTGGTGTTTGAAATTGACCGCTTCCGGGTGGTACATGCGATAGACATTGAGCCCGACCTGCTGAGCCTCGCGCCGCCTGCGCTGCAGCAGCTACCGCTTATGGGGCCAACGCTATTGTCAGTACGAGAATTCAGGAGCAGCAAGGAAAGCTTTGACGCCACCATGGCTGCGGTGCAGGGCGTTGCGATCAGCACCCGGCCGGACTTATGGCAAAGCTATGCGCTGGCAAGGCCACAGGTTCTCGGCAGAATTCGCCCCCTCACAGAGCTCAAAACCCGTTTTCCGGAGCGCACTGTCGACATCGACAAGGCGTTGAAGTCAGCCGGTGCCGCTAATCGACCGGCTACCTCGATTGGCTACATCCCCATGGTGGGACGAAACACTTTCTGGACAGCATTGCTGGACACCAACACCACAGAGGTCATCGCTTTTGTTGCGCTTGATTCGTTCTGACAAAGCGCCCCCCTGGCACTTTTGCTCCGCCCGGCGGCTTGCCGCGCTTGTGACTTTTGTGGTTTCGGCCCAGGCATCGCTGGCTCAAGCCCCTGTAGGCGCGACAGGTAGTAGCTCCGGAACACTGCCGTCCCTGGGTGAAAACACTGAGTTGACAGCTGCCGCCGAGCGACGTATCGGTGACCGTATCGCGGCCAGTATTTACCGCGACCCAGACTACCTTGATGACCCGGTTCTCGAAGAATATGTACAAGGTATATGGCAAGCACTGATGGCTGCAGCGCGGGCACGGGGCGAGCTGCATGCAGAACTGCAAGAGCGATTTGCCTGGGATATTTTTCTGATCCGCGACCGGAGCGTCAACGCGTTTGCCCTACCCGGAGGTTACTTCGGCCTGCATCTTGGTCTTATCAGCCTGGTCAGCAACCGCGATGAACTGGCGGCGGTTCTGGGCCATGAGTTAAGCCATGTGACACAGCGCCATATTGCCCGCCTCATTTCCCAGCAAAAGCAACAGGCCCCATGGTTGATAGGCGCCATGATTCTGGGTGCTCTTGCTGCCGGTAAAAATTCCCAGCTTGGCAGCGCAGCACTGGTAGGCGGTCAGGCCGCCGCCGCACAAAGCCAGCTTAATTTTTCACGCGATATGGAGCGTGAAGCCGACCGCGTAGGCTTCGGCGTGATGAGCGACGCAGGTTTTGAAAGTCGCGGCACTGCCAGCATGTTTGACAAACTGCAGCAGGCTGCGCGTCTCAATGACAACGGCTCGTTTCCCTATTTGCGTTCACACCCACTAACCACCCAACGCATTGCTGAAGTGCAGGCCCGATTGCAGGTATCCCCACAGGGCTCTGCAGCCTTGTCCCGCGCGGGTGAAAAACCAGGTGACAAGGGCTCTGCCGATCAGCTGGTGCTGCACGCCATGATGGCCTCACGGGCTCGCGTTCTGGCCGATCCCGGTATTGACGCACTGCGCAATATGGCGACCGAGGCACAACGTTTTGCCGCGACGGGAACGTCGGCGCCATCAGCACTTAATGAGGTGCGTGCTGTATCAGCCATCTATGCGGGGGCCCTGGCAGCGGCAAAGCTTCGCGAATTTGCGCTGGCGCAAAGCCTCGCGACCAAACTGGGCGTGCTCGCGACTCGTGACCCGCAGGTCGTTCGGGCGGTTGACCTGTTGAGTCTGGAACTGGACCTGATGGCCGGAAAGATACCGGCCAAAGCCGCCCAACTGGACCTCACCCAGGCGACTTCACGGGCAGAAGTACTGCTGGGTGCCCAGGCACTCATGGCGGCAGGGCGCGCGCAAGCGGCTTCCGACCGGCTGCAGACCTGGGTCGCTGACAACCCCAGAGATGCACTGGCCTGGCAAATTCTGGCGCGTGCCTACAGCGGGCGAAACCAGCGGGTGCGGTCAATTCGGGCGGATGCGGAGGGCCACGCTGCGCAGCTTGATTTTGCTGGCGCACTGGAACGGTTCAGGGCTGCGCAGACAATGATGAACAACAGCCCTGGCAGCGCTGATTTTGTTGAAGGCTCCATCATTGACACCCGAGCCCGACAGATGGACCTACTTGTTAAAGAGCAGGCGCTCCAGGACAAACTCGATCGCTAGCTGCAGTAGCGAGTAAATCAGCGAGCCAATCAGCGCAGCACCAAAACCGGTGACATTCAGTCCACTGACCAGACCAGCAGCTGCCCAAAACATCAGCGCGTTGATTACAAACAAAAACAGTCCCAGCGTCACCATGGTCACCGGCAAAGTCAGCACCAGCAATATCGGACGAACCACCGTATTCAGGGCACCCAATACCGCTGCTGCAATCAGAGCCCCGGTGAAGCTGGTGACCACCACGCCAGAATACAGGTAGGCCACCGCCAGCAAGGCGGCAGCGCTGCAAAGCCACTTGAGAATGAGTTTCATGGCCGCAAGAATACCACTGGCGTGCAACGAAACAGGTCCGGCGTAAGCAAAGGTTTTCTCGCAACAACCGAAAAAAAAGTCCAGCCCCTGCGAGCAGAGGGCTGGATGTATTGAGCGTAAGCGGAGTGCCAGGGCCTAGTCTGTCGCAACCAGCAATCCGGCCCCCATCAGCGTCGTCAGATAACCAATAACCGTCTGCTTTTTTTGAGCCGGTACGGCGGTGACAGGCTGCATGTTCTGAACAAATTTTGGCCTGCGGGCATCCAGAACGCGGGCCGCCCCATATTCCTGGATAAGGGTTTCAGTCTGCGCCTGAAGGGTGCCTTGCGAAAGCCGGGTAATCACCGAATCACCGTCCCGCTGCAAAAGCGGCATTCATGTGGCAAAGACCTTGTCAGCCCATTTTTCACGCCAGCTTTCGCGCGTGCTGTGGGTAACCCATTTGCTGATGCGATGCGTCACCCGCGGCGGGCAACCGACCACAATCCAGCGCGCCGGGCTGCGTGAGTCGCCAACCGCACACATGGGCTGCAGCATTTGCTGGGCATGGGCTGCATCGTCAACATACACAATGATATTGTCCATAAAGTTCTCCGTGGGTTATCGTGCTTATGAATGGCTTACGGTTAGTTTGAAAAAATCAGTGTGTCACAAGGTCGCCCCTTCGTGACTTGGTACGGCGCGTTGCCAACCAGCCACCGCCCAATACGCCTGCTACTGGCAGCGCATAGGTAACCCATTGCGCGACGAGGTGCAGGCTTTCGGCCGGCGGCATGTCCAGCAGGCCGGAAGTGTGAACGACGACCTGCTGTAGGTGTTTTGCCAGTCTGCCTCACATTGACCGTGAGGTGTTTTGAGCTGGCAAAACGAGGGAGTTACTCCCCCTGCCAAAATTTGACCCCAAAACCCGATTTTTTGAAAATCCAGGTTCTGCCGGCACCACGTGATCTGCCGGATAATGCGTTTTCTCCTGAACACCCTGCACATGGCCGGCATCCACATCACTGATATTGAAGCCGCCATCAACTATTGGCGGGAAAAAAGCCCCTCGCCTGACGGCATCACGCTGGCGCCCGAGTTGCGCGCGCTGGCCGAGGTGTACGCGCTGATGGTTTTTTATCATGAAGACGAGGTCGGCATCAAGGGCTTTCCGCCCAAGGCCATGGCCGCCTGGCAAGCCTGGTACGACACCACTTTTGACACCCCTTGCATCGCCATTTGCTCGACCAGCCAGGGTGACGAGATGTGCAAGGGCTGTGGCCGTTCGTTTGAAGAAGTACAAAACTGGCCCGCCATGAGCCCATTTGACAAGCGCAGCGTCTGGCGGCGCATCACGCTGGACGCCACGGCATGGCGTTTTGGCCGCTACGCTGACCGGGCGCTTGAAAAAACCGAAAAAGACTGAACGCCGTCTTTTGAGATCATCCCTGCGACTATTTATGTATCAAATAGGTGCCTAGCCCAATATTTACGGGTACTAACAGCTATTAATTTTATAGCGTCTCAGATATACTCAAGCCATGCGCCGCCTCGCCCGAGCCCCCAATATTGCGATTGCCGCCCTGTGGGCTGATGCACTGCAGCAGGCAGGGTTTTCAGCCAGTGTCCAGCGCTACTTTTTGGGCGGTTTGGCCGGGGAACTGCCACCCGACCAGTGCCTGCCCGAAGTCTGGCTAACCCACGACCATGAGGAAGCCAGGGCCAAGGAGCTGCTGCACCAGCTACAGAACATGCCGCAGCGGCGCTGGCTGTGCGCCTGTGGTGAAACTGTTGAAGGGGGTTTTGAGCAGTGCTGGAATTGCGGCAAAGATATGTAGCCCCCACGCTTTTCACTTCGCCTTCGGCTACGTGTAATGCGCTGCCCCCCGAGGGGGCCGCTGCGCCTGCAGGCCGGCAAAGCCGGATCTGCGGCCCCTGTTTGAAGATACGGGAAAAGAATCGCCGCCTCTGCCTCTACAAGCAGGGGCTGCGGAACTGGCTTTGCCAGGCCGCAGGCGCAGCATCCCCTCTGGGCTGAGCGCTGCGGCTCCAAACCCGCCTGTGTGGATTTGGACAGCGCGAAGGGCCTGCGCGTCTCGCGCTGGCACGTCCAGGGAGCTACGCGTGGTGAGCGACCGTGGGGGTCAAACCCTCTGTGCCAGCTCGGCGGCCATGCCTATATAGCTTGAAGGCGTCATTTCCAGCAAGCGGGCTTTTTCGGTTTCGGGGATCTCCAGCGACCGAATCAGCGCATGCAGGTCCTCGGCCCTGACAGTTTTGCCGCGTGTGACTTCCTTGAGCTTTTCATACGCGCCCTGCACGCCATAACGCCGCATCACGGTCTGGATCGGCTCGGCCAGCACTTCCCATGAGGCGTTGAGGTCGTCCCGCAGCGCTTCGCTGTTGAGCTCCAGCTTGCCCAGGCCAACGCTCATGGAGTTATAGGCCAGCACGGCGTAACCGACGGCTACGCCCATATTGCGCAAAACCGTGGAGTCGGTCAGATCACGCTGCCAGCGGCTGATGGGTAGCTTTTCGCTCAAATGTTTGAGCAGCGCGTTGGCCAGGCCCAGATTGCCTTCGGCGTTTTCAAAATCAATCGGATTGACCTTGTGCGGCATGGTTGAGGAGCCAATTTCACCGGCCTTCAGGCGCTGTTTGAAATAACCCACGCTGACATAACCCCAGACGTCACGCGACCAGTCGATCAAAATGGTGTTGGTGCGGGCAATCGCGTCAAACAGCTCGGCCATGTAGTCATGCGGCTCAATCTGGATACTGTAGGGCTGAAAAGTCAGGCCCAGGCCCAACGGCTCCGGTGTTTCAATGACTTTGCGGCTGAAGGCCTCCCAGTCAAAATCCGGCCAGGCTGACAGGTGGGCGTTGAAGTTGCCGACGGCGCCATTCATTTTGGCCATCAGCGGCACAGCGGCGATTTTTGCGCGTGCGGCGACCAGTCGCACCACCACATTGGCGATTTCCTTTCCAACGGTTGTCGGGCTGGCAGTTTGGCCGTGGGTACGGCTGAGCATGGGCTCGGCGGCATAGGCGTGTGCCATTTCGCGCATTTTGGCGATTACTTTGTCAAGTGCAGGCAACAAAACCAGCTCGCGGCTGCTTTTGAGCTGCAGCGCGTGACTGGTGTTGTTGATGTCTTCGCTGGTGCAGGCAAAGTGCACAAATTCACTCGCATGCTGCAACTCTGGCCGGGCTTCGAATTTTGACTTGATCCAGTACTCGACGGCCTTGACGTCATGGTTGGTGGTTTTTTCAATGTCCTTGATGGCCAGCGCATCAGATTCTGAAAAGTTTTTGACCAGACCCAGCAAGTAAGTGCGCGCTCCGGGGCTAAGCGGCTTAAATTCAGCAAAACCGGCGTCTGAAAGCGAAATAAACCAGGCAATTTCAACCTGCACCCGGCGGTGCATATAGCCCTGCTCGGACATCAGGGGGCGCAGGCTGCTCATTCTGCTGGCGTAGCGTCCGTCCAGCGGCGACAGTGCGTTGATCGGAGAAAGTGTGTGGGGCGTTGGCGTGGGGGAACTCATGGCTCGATTGTAGGCGGGTGCATTTGCCGATTTTTGCGTCGTCAGTGACAGGCCTGGCTGACTCGATAGAATGGACTTTCCACGCCAAGCTGCGATTACGACGACCACACGACTTTTAGAAGACATTTATGAAACTCATCGGATCCAACACCAGCCCCTATGTCCGAAAAGTGCGTATTGTGATGGCCGAGAAAAAACTCGACTACCAGCTCGTGCTCGAAGATGTCTGGGCTGCCAATACCACCATGGCCGAGTCCAACCCGCTGGGCAAGGTGCCGTGCCTGGTGATGGAAGGTGGCGAAGCGGTTTTTGACTCGCGCGTGATTGTTGAATACCTGGACACGCTTTCACCCGTTGGCAAGCTGATTCCCAGCCAGGGCCGCGAGCGCGCCGAAGTCAAAACCTGGGAAGCGCTGGCCGACGGCCTGATAGACGCCGCCATTCTGGCCCGCCTTGAGGCTACCTGGGCAGGCCGCACGGAAGCCCAGCGCAGCCAGACCTGGATAGACCGCCAGATGGGCAAAATCCACACCACCCTCAAAGCCATGAGCACCGGCCTGGGCGAAAAATCATTTTGCAGCGGCGTGCATTTCAGCCTGTCAGACGTTGCCGTTGGCTGCGCGCTGGGCTACCTGGACTTGCGCTTTGCTCAGATTGACTGGCGTGACGCCTACCCCAATCTGGCGAAATTGCAGGAAAAACTGGCGCAACGCAGCAGTTTTGTGGAGACGAATCCGGGTTGAGGGTGTAAAAAACAGTCAAATAGCCCCGTTGCCCATCAACTACGGGCATAGGCAGCTATAAAAACAGTAGCAAATTGATTACTGCCTTCAACTGACGCTACCGTTACTGCTTCGCCCGCTTTTTGAGCCAGCGCATCAGCCCACCCACCCAGGGCAGTTTTTCATACAGCTCTTCAGCCGCGTCCCAGTAGTCGCGGTGAAAGTCGACCAATCCGTCGGCGGTGAACTTGAGGTGTGAGCCGCCGCGAATCGTCTGTCGCGTGGTTTTGTCAAAGCGCTTGAAATAAAACTCGAAGTCCCAGGTCAAAAAGCACTGGTCGCCCTGCGTGATGCTGTCGGTCACGATGAAACGCGGCCGATGCAGGGCCACATACATATGACTGAAGATGCCGCGCACCTCATGCACGCCGCGCACCTCGTTGAAAGGGTCTTTAAACCAGGCGTTCTCGGTATAAAAGGTGTCGAGCAGGGCCAGGTTTTCAGGTGAAAGGGCTTCAAAAAATGCGATCAGGCGATTGACAGCCATTTGCGTGACTTGTAATTGCTGCTCTGCGGAAGATACTGAAGCCTGCATCACAGCCCCGTGAATTTGCGAATCACCGGAAAATACAGCGCGGCAGGCAGCAAGGCCAGCGCCTTCATCCACAGCGTGAAGCGTTTGGGGAAATGAATCTCAAACTGGCCTTTGGCCCAGCCTTTAAGTATCTCTTCAGCGGCTTGCTCTGGCTTGATCAGGCCGGGCATGGTGAACTGGTTTTGCGCCGTCAGCGGCGTTTCAACGAAGCCAGGGCAAATCAGGCTCACGCCGATCTGGCTGTCTTCCAGGTCTACGTAAAGCGTTTCCGCCAGGTTAATCAGCGCCGCCTTGGTCGGCCCGTAAGCCAGGCTTTTGGGCAGGCCGCGGTAGCCGGCGACGCTGCTGATCAAACTTATATGGCCGGCCTTGCGGCTTACAAAATGCGGCAGTACGGCGTCCAGCACATACAGTGCGCCGACGTAGTTGACTTGCTGGTGGCGCAGCATGTCGCCCAGGTCAAATTCTGTGGCGCGCAGCTCCTTGTAATAACCGGCGCAGTACAACACAACATCGAGCGGGCCAGCAGCAATTACGCTTTGCGCGGCGGCTTTGACAGATGCGGCGTCGCTGGCGTCAACCGGCAGGGCAATTGCGCCCGGGTGCGCAGCTGCAAATGCATCGAGTGCCTGCTGATTGCGCGCCGACACAAAAACCTTGGCGCCTTTGGCATGTAGCGCATGCGCAGTGGCTTCGCCTATGCCGCTGGACGCACCTACCAGCCACACGGCTTTGCCGTGCCAGTCAATCAACGGGGGGTTATAGGACATGGTCTGGCGTTCTTGTTGTTATCAAATTGATAGCTGCCTATGCCCAAATTTATTGGGCTGAGAGCATATTTGATGTGGAAAATAGGCTGGAAAGGCAAAATTCGGACAGCTGAAATGGCTGTCAGCGTTTAACAAAAGAAAGCGTCACCTCGCCCAGCTTGAAGCCGTATTTGCTCATCACGGCCTTGTTCAGCATGACTTTGTCGTTCATCAGGTACATCCAGTCGTCAAACTGCACTTCAACAATCTTGCCGTCTACTGGCAATTTGAGTGTGTAGCCCCAGCGGAAGGCGTTACCTTTTTCTTCGCCGTTGGCCTCGCCCAGCACGTCGGCGGCGGTACCCGTATATTTGCCGCCTGCACCGCGCTTGAGCGTCCAGATGCGGCGGTCTTTGGTGCCGTCCGAGTTGGTGAAGTCTTCGTCAAGTACACCGGTGTCGCCGTCCCAGCTGCACTTCATGACCACGGTAAAGCGTTTGACGACCTTGCCCGAGCGGTCAGCAAACACACCGTAAGCGTCAATCGTGCCGTTGAAATACTGGCGCATGTCCAGCACTGGCTTTTCAGCCGCGTAGTCGGCAATTTGCGGTGATGCGCAGCTTGCCAGCAGGCCTGCGCTGACGGCCAACATCAGCACAAGAGCGCGTGAAGACTTTTTGAAATCCGATAGCTTGGTCATGGTGTGGCACTTTTTGATGGTTTGATGATGAATACATACAGGCAGCCAGCTGCAGCCAGCTTGAGCACGCAGGGCAGCACGCAGTAAGCCACCACCAGTGCGCCCAGCGCGGCCTGGTCGCGTACACCAGGCGCGTAGCCAAACAGGCCCAGTAGCGGCAGGGCCAACCCGGCAGCCAGCGCCAGGTTGAGCTTGATGGCGAAGTTCCACCAGCCAAAGTAAGCGCCTTCGGATCGGCCCGAGTCACCGTTGGCCTGAATCACGCCGGCCAGCAGCGCGCCAGGCAAGGCGAGGTCGGTGCCCAGCGCGATGCCCGAGAGCGCGCAAATGGCCAAAAAGGCCCCGGTTTGCCCCGCACCAACCTGGGTTGCCCAGCTGAAAACGGCAATCGCCAACGCCATGCCGCACAACCACGCGCGGGCCAGTCCGATGCGCTTGACCACCGCCAGCCACAGCGGAATCGACAGCGCAGCAGACAAAAAATAGCTGCCTAAAAACAGCGGCTCCATGGCGGCAGAGGCTTGCAGCCTGTCCTGGATAAAAAACAGCACCAGGGTGGCGGGTACCGCACTGGCGATACCGTTGAGCATGAACACCGCCAGCAGGCGGCGAAAACTGGCGTGTTTAAAAGGTAGCCAGATGGCGCCCGGCTGGTCGCCCAATGCATGTGCGGCATACGGTTTTGCCGTGGGCCGCACGGCGCGGGTCCAAGCGAGCCAGCCCGCAATAAGCGCTACAAAAAATATAGCAGTTGTTGCCGGCAAACCCAGGGCTACTGGCGTAACTGACGCCAAAACCACACCCGCCAGCCCCAAGCCCTCACGCCAGGCGACGACGCGGCTGCGTTCTGCCTCGTTGCCGCCCAGCATCGCGCCCCAGGACTGGTGTGACACGCTGAGCGCGCTATAGGCCGCGTAAGTCACCATCAGCATGACGCTGGCCCAGACAATCAGCGCGCCGGGGGTTTTAACCAGCGGAAAAAACAACAACGCAAAGCCCAAGGCCAGGACGACGGCTGCAAAAGCGCCCAGCTTGAGCACATCAACAGGCGATCGCGCAAATAATCGGTCGCTCAGGCGGCCGAGCAAGGGGTCAATGAACGCGTCAAACAAGCGTGCACCGAGCAAAATTGCACCCAGGGTAGCCAAAGGCACACCAAATTCGCGCGCGTAGTGATTGGGCAAAATCACGTACAGCGGCAGCGCCACAAAGGCCAGCGGCAGACCCAGCAGGCCGTAGGCCAGGCCGTTGCGTTTGCCGAAAGCGCCGCTCACACCGCGCCAGCCAGCAGCGCGCTGCGCAGTTGGGGTTCGGATGTTTTGGCCGACAGCCAGATGCCGAAAAAGTATTGGGCGAACTCTGGGTCCCGGATCTCGCCGCTGGGCTTACCGTTGACCAGGAAAAGTGCCCCGGTTCCGGGCCGGTTAATGCCCATCACCCTGTCGCCCTTTTTGGTGTCAGGCAGTACGCGAAGCATGTCTGCAATCCAGGTTTTGGCCTGCGTATCGCTAATGTTTGTTGAACGGCGCATTTCCTGGATGGAGCGTTCGGCAACATCCTGGTTGTCAAAACCGCGCAAGTAGTCAAGCTCAAGCGCAAAGGGCTGAGTCTGATAGTTGTCCGCCCTGAAACCGGGCACAGCCCAAAGCCGGGCGTCATATACCTGGAAGCCCCAAAATGTCAGCCTGCCCTTGCCTACCAGCCGGTTTTGCGGAAGCAGACGAGCCAGTTCCGGGCGCTCATCGTCTACAGAAACCGCCGCAGTGCTGACCTGGGTGCGTTGATCTTGCGCGTGGGCCTGTCCTGACAAGGCCGACCCAGCCAGCAGGGCGCATACCGCCCAGGCCAGGCGACCGCTGCAAAAAGAGGAACCCATGCTTTTCATACCTATGACCTCTCAAATTTTACGCAGCGTGTACTGCACCACGTCGGTATTGGCTTCCATGAACGCTGCCTCGCAATAGCCCAGGTAGAACTCCCAGATACGGATAAAGCGCTTGTCAAAACCGAGTTGCAGCACGTGGGACTCCTGCGCCATGAAATCATCGCGCCAGAGCCGGAGCGTTTGGGCATAGTCCTGACCAAAAGCAAACTCGTCGACCACCTCAAAGCCCGCCGCTTTGGCCTGGGCCCTGAATTCCCGCGGGCAGGGCAGGCAACCGCCCGGAAATATGTACTGCTGGATAAAGTCGGTTGAGTCGATATAGCGGTCAAACAGCTCATCGGCAATCACGATGCTTTGTATGCAGGCATAGCCGCCGGGCTTGAGCAGGCGCGCCACGGTCTGAAAATACTCGGGCCAGTATTCGCGGCCTACCGCTTCGACCATTTCAATCGAACAGATCGCGTCAAAGGGCTTGTCGGAGGTGGTTTTGCCGATGTCGCGGTAATCCTGCAGCCTCAAGTCAGCACGCTCCGCTACGCCTTCGCGCTGCATGCGGGCATTTGCCCATTCGAGCTGCTCGGTGCTCAGTGTGACGCCAACGACGGAAGCGTCAAACTCTGTGGTGGCTTTTTCGGCCAGTGCGCCCCAGCCGCAGCCGATTTCAAGCACGCGGTCCCCTGGCTTGACGCGGGCCATGCGCAAGGCGCGCCGCACCTTGGCATGCTGGGCTTCCTTCATCGATGTTTCTGGCGTCTCAAAAATGGCTGACGAATAGTTCATGGTGCCGTCAAGCCACAGCTCATAAAACGCATTACCGAGGTCGTAATGCGCATGAATGTTTTTCTGGCTGTTGGCTTTGGTATTGCGGTTGAGCAAGTGCTTCATGCGGTATGCAAAACGGCCCAGCCAGGTACCGTAAATAACGTCTTCAACTTCTTTTCGGTTCAGGATCAGCACGCGCAGCAGCTCGGTCAAATGTGGCGTGGTCCAGTCGCCGGCAATATAGCTTTCGGCAAAGCCAATATCACCTGACTTGAGCGCCGCGCTACAGACATTCCAGTTCAGCAAATGCAGGCTGGCCATGGGGCCTTCGCCGCTGCCAAAGCGCTGTATCGAACCATCAGGCAGCTTGACCATCAAGGTACCGTGCTTGAGTCGCAGCAGCAACTTCAGGGTGGCACGCGCAGCTGATGGGGCATCCCCGGGCATTGAAAACACTGAAGAACTTGGGGAGGAAGTATTGGATGTGTTCATCGCGTCACAAATGTTTCGGGGATTTGGGGTTTGCTGATAAAGGGCACGTGCTTGCGCCATAACTTGAAAGCTTGCCAGTGAATGCGGGCGATTACGCCGAAGGTCATGGCGGGGTAGCCCCACAGGGCTTTGCGCAGGCTGCTCGAAGAAACAGGTTCAAGCGTGCCGCTGACGCTGGTTTCCAGCAGTGGCCCCGTGTTGTCGTCATAGTCAATGCGGGCAACAGTTTTCTGGATGCCGCCCTGCTCGCTGCGCATGAAGCGAAATCGGTAGCCGCCTTCAAGCGTACAAAACGGCGACACATGAAACACCTTGTCGGCCTTGAGTTCATGGCCGTAGTGCGGCTGGTCAAGCAGGTAGCAATGGCGCTCGCCAAAGGTGTTGTTGACCTCGACCACGATGGTGCGAAGACTACCGTCTGCGGCGTGTCAGTACCAGAAGCTCACAGGCTTGAAGGTGTAGCCCAGCACGCGCGGGTAGGTGTGCAGCCAGATCTCGCCTGTCGCGTCTGTAACGCCTTCGCTCCGCAGCAGTTCGTCAATCCAGCTCACGGCGTTGTCGCGCCCGTCGCCGTGATCGCGGTCAAAAAAGCTGAGCAGGCCACGTCGGTTATGCGCAAGTGCGCGGGTTTTGTTGGCCTGCATGGCGCGCATGGGCAGCATTAAAAAGTAGGTAGGGTACGCAAAGGAATTACGCGCCGGCTTAAGACGGGCGTGTCGCACCTGACCGAAGCCCAGCATTGGTCCCGGCAGGGTTGCAATCATGCCGCCACTCCGCTGGTTTCAAGCAGTAACTGACGCGCTACCTGCAGCCCTGACTTCAGGCCATCTTCATGAAAACCATAGCCAGTCCAGGCACCGCAAAAGTACGTGTTTTGCATGCCCTGAAGGCTGGGCAACTGCGCCTGGGCACGAATGGCCGCGAGGTCGAAAACCGGATGTGCGTAGTCAAATTCACCCATGATGTGATTACGCGCAATCTTTTGCAGCGGATTCAGCGACACCACTACCGGCTGGGCAAATGGGATCGGCTGCAGCATGTTCAAAAGGTAGTGCAGGCAAACCTGGGTCGATTCACGGTCTGCGTAGCGCGCGCGTTCGTAGTTCCAGGCGGCCCAGGCGAGCTTTTTTTGCGGTAACACCGACGCATCGGTGTGTAGTACCGCATGGTTTGACTGGTAGCGTATGGCACCCAGCACCTGCTGCTCGGCTGGTGTGGCATCTCGCAGCATGGCCAGCGACTCGTCGGAATGCGCTGCCAGGACCACCTTGTCAAAACGCTCGACGCCAGCGCGGGTGATGATGCGTACGCCATTGCCATCGCGCTCAACAAGCCGAACCGGGGTATTCAGGCGTTTGTCGGGAATTCCTGCAATTATTTTGTCAACGTAGTGCCTTGCACCGCCCGCTACGGTCCACCACTGCGGACGGTTGGCGACCTGGATCAGGCCGTGGTTGTAGCAAAACCTGATCATCGTGGCCACGGGAAACTGCAGCATCTGGTCTGTAGGGCAAGACCATATGCAGCCCATCATGGGCAGAAAATACCAGTCGCGAAACTCTGTCGAGAATTTTTGCACCTCGAGGAACTCACCCAGCGGCTGCAGCATCTCGGCATCAAGATTGGCCTGCGCCAGCGCGGTGGTAACGCGGTTAAAGCGCATGATGTCGCGCAGCATGCGCAAGAACTTCCAGTTCAGCAGATTGCCGCGCTGGGCAAATACGCTGTTCATGCTCGAACCGCTCCACTCCAGTGCCTGCTTCCCGCCCCTGCCACCAGGCACCTTGACTGAAAAGGACATGTCGGACTTGGCCGTCGTGACGCCCAGCTCGGCAAACAGATTGATCAGGTTGGGATAGGTACGCTCGTTAAAGACCAGAAAGCCTGTGTCAACGCCATGCGTAACCTGCGTAGAAGCGCCTTCGGGCGTGGGCAGTGTGATGTCAACCGTGTGGGTATGGCCGCCAAAATAGTCACCAGCTTCAAAGAGCGTGACGTCTGCCTTGCCCTTGAGCGTGTGCGCAACTGCCAGGCCCGATATGCCGGAGCCAACAATGGCAATGCGCTGCAGCTTGACGGGTTGGCCGCTCATTTAACGGCCTGAATATAAAAATGTTGCGAAGCGCCCCGGCGCGAACGAGGGAGGGAGGGAGGAGGAGGAAATGCGCCCCGGGATTTCATCCGGACCAGTATGGCCAGGACGGCTTCGCAACAATGAAACTGTTTTTCTACTCCCGCTCAATATATCTGTATATCGAACAAGTGTTTGTAGGAGTGCGCCGCTGCAATTGGAGTTCCCGCAACCCGCCGTATGCCAAAGGTAAAGTTTTGTGAACTGGAAAAAAGGCATGGGTGGTCGTGGTCGTAAAGAAAAGTATTTATTCAACGGACCCTCAAAATCCGGGAATGGCTCGGGGCAATTAGCCCGTTGGACACGTATCTTAAACCGGATATTACCGTTCGGTCAAATAGTGACTGGGCGGTAATATCGGATATTGGTATGGTTTGACCCACAGCACTCAGGGACTGAGCAGCTGTTTCTCGATTTCTTTGACAAACTGCCTGCTGGCGGGGGCCGCCATCGAGTTGAAACTGACTACGTTTTGCCCGTCACGACTGATCACGTACTTGTAAAAATTCCAGCGTGGTGCCGTGCCGGTTTTCGCGGAAAGCTGTTTGAACAGCGGATTGGCGTCCTTGCCGGTGACGCTCGACTTGGCGAACATGGGGAACTTCACGCCAAAGGTGTTTTCGCAAAAATCAGCAATGTCTTTATTGCTTCCGGTTTCCTGCGAAAAATCATTGGACGGAAAGCCGAGCACGACCAGCCCCTTGTCCTTGTACTTGGCATAAAGGGCCTCCAGCCCCTCGTATTGAGAGGTAAATCCGCAAAAGCTGGCAGTGTTGACGACCACCAGCACCTTGCCGCTGTATTGACAAAGTGACTGTGGCTTTTCGTCCTGTAGCCGCAGAAAGTTCTGTTGCAGCAAGTTGGGGCACTGGCTGCCAGTCGCCGTAGCAGGCGGGGTGGCCGGGCTCGCAGCGCTGACGACGTAGGGGCTGATACTGAAGGCCGTGACCAAAAGTTGGACTACCACTGCGGGTTTGAGTCGCTTGAGTTGACTGAGTGGAAAAATTCGCATGAAGTGCCCGCTTTCCCGAGGGAAGCGCCATAAAACATAAGCACGCGGAAAATGCCGCTACTGAAATCGTCATGAAGAATCGCCATGCGCTGTCTGGCGATTTCAGCCTGGTGGTTATACGCGTTTTCGGGGTTTTCAGATTCACCCGACGCGGATGCCCAACTGCCGGAATGTAGGACAAACAGACGATTCATGGCACGGCAGTTGCCTAAACCCCA
The DNA here is from genome assembly GCA_031412235.1 of Polaromonas sp. Taxonomy (GTDB): domain Bacteria; phylum Pseudomonadota; class Gammaproteobacteria; order Burkholderiales; family Burkholderiaceae_C; genus Polaromonas. The sequence goes on along the minus strand of JANOCP010000295.1, from coordinate 6,891 downwards.
TGAATTGCCCGTAAACGGGGTTTAAATAGTGACTTGTCACAATAGCAGCCTAAAATTCTGTCTGTACCCAAATGCAAACTGATTGCATCCGAGGCAGGTTTTTTCGCGTAGTACCCTTATCTGAGTTACCTATGCGTTACCGATTGCGAAGGAGTTCACATGCTTTACCCTGAACTGTTTAAACAACTGGAGTCCGTCCGCTGGGATATGGACAAAGACATCCCGTGGGCAAGCTTTGATGCCTCCAAGCTGTCTGACGAGCAGGCCCAAACCATCAAGATGAACGCGATTACCGAGTGGTCAGCACTGCCTGCCACAGAAATGTTTTTGCGTGACAACAAGGACGACAGCGACTTCTCGGCCTTCATGTCGATCTGGTTTTTCGAGGAGCAGAAACACTCGCTGGTGCTGATGGAATATCTCAAGCGCTTTCGCCCAGACCTGGCGCCCACTGAAAAAGAACTCCATGAAGTACGTTTTGAGTTTGAGCCCGCACCGCCGCTTGAAACCCTGATGCTGCACTTTTGCGGTGAAATTCGCCTTAACCACTGGTATCGCCGTGCCAGCGAGTGGCACACCGAGCCAGTCATCAAGAAAATCTACACGCAACTGAGCCAGGACGAGGCGCGCCACGGCGGCGCTTATCTGCGCTACATGAAGCGTGCCATCAACAATGTAGGTAACGACGCACGCGCGGCCTTTACCAAGGTTGGCGTGCTGATGGCCAGCGCCCGACGAACCGCGCAGGCACTTCACCCGACCAATCTGCACGTTAACAAAAACCTGTTCCCGCGCGACACCATACAGTCACGACTGCCCAACCCGGACTGGCTTGAACACTGGCTCGATACGCAGATCAAGTTTGATGCTGTGTGGGAAGGCAAAGTGGTTGAACGCATCCTGCACAACATGAGCCTGCTGATGAACCAGAGCTTTAAAACCGTGCAGGAACTCAATCGCTACCGCAAGGAGCTGGGCCGCGAAATCGCGGGCACCATTGCGCTTGATGCCAAGCCTCAGGCCGTGTGAACGAGCCGGCTTTTCAGGCCAAAGTCGCCAGCCGCCGCGAGGCACTTGACCGGATCGCCTTGCTGCCAAAACCGGTCGTGTTTACCAATGGTGTTTTCGATGTCCTGCATCGTGGCCACGTAACCTACCTGGCGCATGCTCGGGCCTTGGGTGCAAGCCTGGTGCTGGCGCTCAATACTGATGCGTCGGCCCGTCGCCTGGGTAAAGGCCCTGAGCGGCCGCTCAACAACGAGCAGGACCGCGCCATGATGATTGCCGCCCTCGAATCAGTCAGCCTGGTAACGTGGTTTGACGAAGACACCCCATTGGAGCTGATAGCCGCGCTCAAACCAGACATTCTGGTCAAGGGCGGGGACTACGACATGCGCAAGCTGCCTGAAACCGCGTTGGTTGAAGCTTACGGCGGCAAAGCGCTGGCGATTGCGTTTGTGGACGGTTATTCGACCACGGCACTGGTCGAGAAGATTCGCAACCAGGATTGACGCTCAAGGTGGCAGCCACCTTGCCCGCAATCGACTTTATAAGGGCCGTGAAAGCGAGCTGGCTTCCACAAAAGCAACCGGATCAGCTTTGGTTTTGCGGCCGAACAGGCGTAGCAGTCCCTGCTCCAGGTCGTCCACCAGGGTGTACACGGCTGGAATCACCAGCAAGCTCAGAACCGTAGACGTCATTAACCCGCCAATCACCGCCACGCCCATCGGTGCGCGGAAGCTGCCATCTCCGGCACCCCAGCTAAAGGCAATCGGCAACATGCCTGCGCCCATGGCGATGGTTGTCATGACAATCGGGCGGGCGCGTTTGTGGCACGCATCAAGCAAGGCGTCAAGTCTGTTCAATGGCTCGACCACGTCGTGGGTCGCGGTAGCGGGCTTGCCGCGACGGGCCTCAATGGCGTACTCCACCAGCAAAATTGAGTTTTTGGTGGCGATTCCCATGAGCATGATCAGTCCGATCAGCGACGGCATGGAAAAGCTCTTGTCGCCGATTAAAAGCGCAGCAAATGCGCCACCTAGCGACAGCGGCAGCGCCGCCAGAATTGTGAAAGGCTGCAAAAAGTCCTTGAACAGCAGCACCAGCACAATGTAGATGCACATCACGGCTGTCAGCATGGCGAGCCCAAAACTGGCAAATAGCTCGCCCATGACCTCGGCGTCACCAATGACCACTTGTTTGACGCCAGCGGGCAGGTTTTTCAAGGTTGGCAGTTCGTTGACGGCTTTGGTCACATCGCCTAGCGGCATGCCCGACAGCTCGATTTCAAACTGCACGTTGCGTGAGCGGTTGAAGCGGTCTATCACCGCCGGGCCACCAGCCAGTTCGATGCTGGCCACCTGCTCCAGCATGACCGGTCCTTTGCTGCCGGGCACCATCAAACGCTCCAGCGCGCCGATGTCTTGTCTGGCATCGTCTGACAGGCGCACCACGATGGGAATTTGCCGCTGAGCGAGGTTCAGCTTGGGCAATGACGCATCAAAATCGCCTGTGGTTGCAATGCGGATGGTTTCACCAATCGCAGCGCTGGTCACGCCCAGGTCGGCCATGCGGGCAAAGTCGGGCCGTACGGTCAGTTCTGGCCTGACCAGCGAAGCGCTAGAAGCCACTGAACCCAGGCCGGGAATAGTGCGCAACTCTTTTTCAAGCGTGGCCGCGGCAGTACTCAGCGCCACGGGATCTTCGCCTGTCAGCGCCAGCACGTACTTTTCACCCGATCCGCCCAGGCCGACTTTGCTGCGCACACCGGGAAGTTCTTCCAGTGCCTTGCGAATGTTGTTTTCGATACCCTGCTTGCGCGGTCGCTCGCCTCGCGGTGCCAGCAAAATAGTCAGCGTGGCTTTGCGGGATTCAGCCACACCACCTGGCGCAAACGGGTCGCCACCCGCCGCCCCACCGCCAATCGTGGTGTACACAGATTTGACGTGTTCAACCTTGGCGATCAATAACCGGGCAGTCTCCGCCGCTGCTGCGGTTTGCGCCAGCTTGGTGCCGGGCGGCAGTTCCAGATTGACCTGGGTCTGGGAGTTGTCATCCGGCGGAATAAAACCGGTCGGAAGCAGCGGAATCAAAAACAGCGAGCCGACGAAAAATGCCCCGGCTGCCACCACGGTGACCAGCCGGTTCTGCAGGCACCAGCGGCTGGTGCGCATGTACCAGGCCATCAGTTTGCCGTCTTTCGGGTTGTGCTCTTTCGCCAGCGGCTTCAGGATGTACGCTGCCATCATGGGTGTGAGCATGCGCGCCACGACCAGGGAGGCAAACACCGCCAGCGCAGCCGTCCAGCCGAATTGTTTGAAGAACTTACCGACAATCCCGCTCATGAAAGCAGTCGGCAAAAACACGGCGATCAGTGTGAACGTGATGGCAATCACCGCCACGCCAATTTCGTCTGCAGCTTCCATCGCAGCCTGGTAGGGGGTTTTGCCCATGCGCAGGTGGCGCACGATGTTTTCTACCTCAACAATCGCGTCGTCGACCAAAATCCCGATCACCAGGCTGAGTGCCAGCAACGTCACCACGTTGATGGAAAAGCCAAGATAGTTCATGCCAATAAAGGCCGGGATCACCGACAACGGCAGGGCTACCGATGAGATAAACGTCGCGCGCCAATCGCGCAAGAACAAAAACACCACCACCACCGCCAGCAGCGCGCCTTCTATCAACAGCGTCAACGATGAGGCGTATTCCTCTTCAACCGGGGTCACAAAATCGAACGCTTCGGTCAACTGCATGTCAGGCCGGGCAAGTTTGATTTCTTCAAGTGCGGCGCGCACACCACGGCCCGCTTCTACTTCGCTGGAGCCTTTGCTGCGTGCAATCTCAAAGCCGACGACTGACACGCCATTGAGGAGCGCGCTGGAGCGTGGCTCGGCAACCGTGTCTTCTACCGACGCGATCTGGTCCAGCCTGATGCTGCGGCCGTTGCCCAAACCCAGTTGAATGGCTGCAATTTCTGCCGCTGATTTAACGGTGGCCAGTGTGCGTACCGGCTGCTCACTGGTGCCCAGGTCGGCACGGCCGCCGGCGGTGTCGAGCTGCACGTCGCGCAACTGGCGCGAGACCGTCGCCGCGCTAACGCCGAGCGCCTGCATCTTGGCAGTGTCCAGCATGATCCGCACCTCACGGTTGACACCGCCGACCCGGCTGACAGACCCCACGCCAGGCACCGCCAGCAGGCGGCGCGTCAACGTGTCGTCGACAAACCAGCTCAGGCCTTCGTCGTCCATCGACGGTATACGAATGGTGTAGGCCAGCACCGCACCGCCTGAAACATTGATCTTGCTGACCACCGGGTCGCGCAGGTCAGCGGGCAAATCCGAGCGCACCTGCTGCACCGCTGAGCGGGTTTCGTCCAGCGCCTCCTGTGTGGTTTTTTCCAGGCGGAATTCAGCCGTGATCGTCACAACGCCGTCTTGCACCTTGGTGTAAATGTTCTTCAGGCCCTGTATGCCTGCAATCGCGTTTTCAATCTTGCGGGCAACTTCAGTTTCAAGCTGCGCAGGCGAGCCGCCGGGCAGGCTGGCCGTAATGATGATGTTGGGCACCTCCAGATCAGGAAAGTTTTGTACCTTCATGTTTTGGTAACCCAGGGTGCCGGCGAAACACAGCATCACAAAAAACATGATGGCTGCAATCGGGTTACGAATACACCAGGCAGATACATTCATGACAAGTCGCTCCGTCCAGTTTTGGCCGCAGCTAGATTTGCTGGGCTATGAGTAGCAAGGCGCACCCGTATCGTTTGGGCTTGTGGTGCTTTGATGTTTGATTCAGGCATGTCAACTCCGCTTCACTGTGCCTGGCTTGCTGGCCGCACGGGCGCAGCGGCCGTGGCTGCGACCACTTTTACAGTGTCACCATCGGCCAAAAAGGCGGCGCCACTGCTGACGTAGTTTTCACCGGCCTTGGCGCCTTGCAAAATCTCCACTGCATCGCCGACCCGACGGCCGGTTTTGAGCTTGATCTGGCTAACTTTGTTGCTGGCGTCGACCCTCAGGGCATAAGTAAAGCCATCGCGCAAAACAAGTGCTTGCTGCTGCAGCGTCAGCGTGTCGCTTGTTCCGAGTGCAAAGTCGCCCTTGGCATACATGCCGGCCTTGAGCTCGGCGTTGGCGGGCAAATCAACATACACCAGTGCCGTGCGGGTGGTGGGGTCAACCGTGGGGGCGACCATGCGCACCCGGCCTTCAACCTGGGTACCGCTGGCGGCCAGTACGGCTGCCTTGTCGCCCGGCTTGATACGACCCAGTTCTGCCGACGTTACCTCGGCCCGCCACTCCAGGCGGCCGCCCCGAATCATGCGAAACAGCTCTGTACCGCTGCCCACGACCGAGCCCACCGTTGCGCTGCGTGCAGAAATCACGCCGCTGTCAGGTGCCAGCAGCTGGGTTTGTTTCAGGCGCACCTGTTGTACCGTCAAGGTGGCGCGGGCGACCTCGAGTCGCGCTTGGGCGGTTTTTTCAAGCGTCAGATACTGGTTGATCTGCTGCTCGCTCAGCGCACCGCTGGCCTGCAAGGTGCGGGCTTTTGCGGCATTGCCAGCGGCGTCGAGCGCGTTGGCTTCGGCTTCAAGCACGCTGGCTCGGGTTTGTGCGACTTCCGCCTGCACCGACTCCAGCGCGAACACCGCCAGAACCTGGCCCTGGCTGACGCGGTCGCCTACATTAACGCGCACTTCGGTCAGGCGCAGGCCGGCTGCTTCGCTGCCGATGATGGCCTCTTGCCAGGCCGCGATGCTGCCGTTGGCGCTCAGCCGGATGGGCAGGTTGACCCGCGTCGGCGTTGCGGTCGTTACGGTAAGCGCGGCTTTGGATGCAACCGGCGTTTTTTCGGTTGCAGCTTCGGTTTTTGATAGATATACGGCTGTTGTGACCGCCAGTACTATACCTATTGCTATGAATATTGAAGCAACTGGATGGCGTTTAAGGAGGTTCATGGGCTGGCTTTTCGGTCAGGGGACGGTTGATTAGGTTCGCTGGGTCGCTTCAGGTTGATGGCGGTACGCAAAATTAGCGCACCACAACACGCTGATCGGGGTCGGGCGTGGCCGGTGCGTCGGGCGCTGAAACGGTCCAGCCGCCACCGAGTGCGCGGTACAGCGCAACCCAGGCATACCGGCGTTGCAGCTCCAGACCGACGACCGCGCTTTGTGAGGCCAGCAGTGTGCGGCGCGCGTCTTCAAGCTCGACCAGGCTGGCAAGGCCAGCTTTGTAGCGGGCTTCAGTGCCGGCAAACGATGCGCTGTAGCCCTCCGCTGCACGGCCAGCGTCGCCGGTGCGGTCAGCGGTGCTTTGCAGGTTGACCAGCGCTTCTTCGACTTCACGCACTGCCTGCCGTGCGGTGGACTGGTATTTGCTGGCGGCCTCCATGTAGCGGGCTTTGGCCGCTTCAACATTGGCGAGCCTGGTGCCGCCGTCAAACAACGGCAGCGTAAGCGCTAGCGGCCCTATGGACCAGGTGTCAAAACTGCTGCTGACGCCGCCAGCGCGAATGTTGCCGGCAGTGATGGCGCCTGCCAGACTGAGGCTGGGGTAGCGCTGGGCTCTGGCGCTGCCGACTTCAAAACTTGCGGCGGCCAGCTCGCGTGCGGCGTTGTAAACATCGGGGCGTTGTGCCAGCACCACGGCCGGAACGCTGGTGACCATCGCCATGCCGCTGGCCGCATTGTCTGGGCCCGGGTATTGCGCCAGTTTTTGCCGCAGCACAGTTTCGTTAAGCGCGCTCAATGCCACCAGCGCTTTTATGTCGATGTCGCACAGCGCCCGTTGCTGGGTTGCCCGCGCGTTGCTTTCGGCAGCGCTCGCGCGTGCCAGTGCAGCCACCGCCGGCGCTTCAAAACCGGCTTTCGTTGCCAGCGCCGTCAGGCGC
>JANOCP010000294.1:0-7900 GCA_031412235.1 Polaromonas sp. | reverse complement strand
CTGATTTTTCTCGGTATTTTTGTCGACCAGGTCAGCATGATGATGATCACCTTGCCGATTTTCATGCCGGTGGTACAGGCGCTTGGCATCGACCCGGTCTGGTTCGGCGTCATGTTTTTAATCTGTATGCAGCTCGGCCTGCTACTGCCTCCGCATGGGCTACTGCTCATGACCATGCGCGGGGTTGCGCCGCCGTCAGTCACCATGGGGCATATCTTTGTAGCCGTAATACCCTATGTCGTGATGAGCCTGATTTTGCTCGCGGCGGTGTTCTGGTTCCCTGCTATTGCCACCTGGCTGCCAGCGTTGATCGGTTAGCGGCAGACGCAGGCTTATTTCTCGGCAAAAGCCCGCTCAATGACAAAGTCACCGGGCTTGGAGGTTGTACCCTCGTTAAACCCCTTGCCCTCCAGCATCACTTTCAGGTCTTTGAGCATGTGCGGGCTGCCGCAAATCATCACCCGGTCATGGGCGACGTCCAGCGCGGGTAGCTTCAGGTCTTCAAACATCTGGCCCGATTCCATCAGGTCAGTTACCCGCCCCATGGTGCGATAAGACTCCCGCGTTACCGTGGGGTAGTACAAAAGCTGTTTGGCAATCATTTCGCCCAAAAACTCATGCTGCGGCAGGTGGTCAACCACCAGGTCATGGTAGGCCAGCTCGTCTTTTTCGCGTACGCCATGAACCAGAACGACCTGCTCAAACGCCTCGTAGGTGGCCGGGTCGCGGATGATGCTCATGAAGGGTGCCAGACCGGTACCGGTAGACAGCAAATACAGGCGCTTGCCGGGCAGCAGATAGTCAATCAGCAGTGTGCCAGTGGGCTTTTTGCCGACAATGACCGTGTCACCCACCTGGATGTGCTGCAGGCGTGAAGTCAGCGGGCCGTCCGGGACCTTGATGCTCAGAAACTCAAGATGCTCTTCATAGTTGGCGCTGACGATGCTGTAGGCGCGCAGCAGGGGCTTGTCATTGACGCGCAGGCCAATCATGGTGAAGTGCCCGTTGCTGAAGCGCAGTGACGGGTCGCGCGTGGTGGTGAAGGTGAAAAGCTTGTCGGTCCAGTGGTGGACGGACAGCACACGTTCTTCGTTGAAAGCGCTCATGGTGATGAAAGGGGATAAATAAAAAGAATGTCGCAAGCCGGGCCGAAATAGGCAGATGCGGATCGGGGGCGCCGATCAGAGTCTGGATTTTAGCGTTTCGCATTCCGCGTTATGTGCATAAGCTTATTCCTGCCGGTCAGTTCGAAAGCTTGAAATGATCGAAAGAATGGAAGTGTCCATTCACCTGCTGGTTCTGGGCATCCACCAGCCGCAGACCTGGCTGGCTTTCGATTTTTCCGATTCGGGTGACTGGCGTATGGCTGCCGCTGGCGGCAGCAAGCACCGCATCACGCGCGGCAGCGGGGGCCGTAAAGGCCAGTTCGTAGTCGTCACCGCCTGCGAGCACGTAGTCAAGCTGGTTTTTTACGCCAAACAAGCTCTCTGCCCAATCAGTTCGGCTACTTATTGCTATTAATAGCATAGCAATATCGGTGTTGATGCTGGCTCCGGCTTTTGAGGCCTTGAGGACGTGGTCCAGGTCGCCAAGGAGCCCGTCACTAATATCTATGGCAGCTGTTGCCACGCCCCGCAGCGCCTGGCCCAGCGCCACGCGGGGCGTTGGCCGCTCCAGCCGTGTTCTGACTTGCGCCAGCACTTCGGATGCCAGGGTCAGCTTGCCTTGAAGCGCGTCAAGTGCCAGCCGCGCATCACCGAGCGTTCCGCTGACATAGATATCGTCGCCTACCTGCGCACCCGAGCGCAGCAGAGCCTGGCCGCGCGGAACGTCGCCAAACACCGTGATGCATATATTGAGCGGGCCGCGCGTGGTGTCGCCGCCTATCAGCTCGCAGCCATGAGCATCGGCCAGCGCCCACAGCCCGCTTGAAAAGCCCTGCAGCCAGCTATCGTCAACCCGCGGTATCGACAGCGCCAGCGTGAAGGCGCGAGGCGTAGCGCCGCAAGCGGCCAGGTCGCTCAGGTTCACAGCCAGCGCCTTGTGACCCAGCGCGTGCGGATCTACCTCGGAGAAAAAGTGACGGCCTTCTACCAGCATATCGCTTGAAATCGCCAGTTGCATGCCGGGTGTTTGGTCCAGCAGCGCGCAATCGTCGCCCACGCCCAGCGCTGCGCGCTTTGGGGCTCGCGTGAAATAACGTGCAATCAGGTCAAATTCACTCATATGAGAAGGATACAGGCAGCGCAGGCCAGCGTGACCCGCCCTGTGGCGTCCGCGCAGCTGGCGATGAGCGATCTATATGCTATAGGTTTAATAGCGTATTGATACCATATTTGCTGGGCTGAGGGCGTATTCGGTAATAAAATTGCTCTTTCTTACCCGTTTTGACCAACCAGCCACCTGATGCGCTGGCTACTCAGATTTTCTGGCTGTGCGCCAGCCCGCCCCTGAAACGCTGCGCCGCCTGGCGTATGACCTCCGCCAGCAATGACTCCTCTGCCTGCTTTTCACGCAGCCAGCGGGCGTCGTTTTCACCCCGCTCCACACTGCTTTGCAGCATGTGCATGAAAGAGCTGGAGCCCACTGCCTCCGAGTGCTTTTCAATCTGTTGCAAGGTCAGCAAAATATGTTCGCGCAGTGGCATGTGCTGGCCTGTCGGTGGGTCCACGTAGACCGCATCCATTCCGAAGCGACAGGCCTGAAAGCGGTTGTAGGTATAGACAAGGTAGTCATCCTCGGCGGGCATAAACGGCTGCTCGTGCATAAACCACGACGCCAGCGACTGCACAAAGCCGGACAGCGCGGCGGCCCGCTCTACCGTAAGCGGCGTATCAAAAACGCGGATCTCAATCGTGCCAAACTCCGGCTTGGGGCGAATGTCCCAGTAAAAATCTTTCATGCTCTTGACCACGCCAGTACGCGTCATTTTGTCAAAGTACAGCGTGAAGTCGGCCCAGGTCAGCGCAAAGGGCGCGCGACCCGACATCGGGAAAGCAAACACCGAGTTGAGCCTCGCCGAGTCAAACGCGGTGTCTTGCCCCTGCACATAGGGCGACGATGCCGACAGTGCAATAAAGTGCGGAATGTAGCGCGACATGCGGTGCAGCGTCAGCAGGGCGGTATCGGCATCCGGGCAGCCCACGTGCACATGCTGGCCAAAAATCGTGAACTGCTTGGACAGATAGCCGTACAGCTCTGACAGCTCACGAAAGCGAGGCTTGTCGTAAATGCGCCGCTCATGCCACTGCTGAAACGGGTGCGTGCCGCCGCCCACTATGGCGATGTTGAGCTTGTCAGCGCTTTTGACGAGTGCATCGCGGATCTGTGACAACTGGCCGAGCACCTCTGACGACGAGGTGCAAACACCGGTAGAAATTTCAATCATGCTTGACGTCATCTCGGGCACTACCGCGCCAGGCAGCGGCGTTTTGGCCATCAGTCGCAGCATGTCTTCCGCGTAGGGCGCCAGGTCGTAGTCATGCGTATTCACGAGCTGTAGTTCGAGCTCTACGCCCAGTGACAGCGCTTCTGATTTCTGGAAGGGTTCAAGACTCATGCACAGGCTCTCGGGTGGGCTCGACAGGATTTGCAGGTGCGCTGCGTGGACTCAGCAGCCAGGGCCTTGAGCCTTCACCTGCGCGGTAGATGGCCAGGGTTGCCAGTACCGCACCCAGCACTTCCATCAGCAATATTGCGGGGAGTGCGACGCTGGCTATTTGCCTGCCCAGCACGGGTGAGGCGTTTATAAACTGGGACACCAGCAGCAGCGCCACTGACGACATGGGCGTCATGGCGCAACCAACCCAAAGCGCTTGCCTCCAGCTCGTACCGCTACCAGCATTGCCCAGGGCCACGCCGGTTACCTTTGCCAGTATGCGGGCCACTATCAATACCACGACCAGGCCAGCAATCGGTCCGCCCCAGTCGGCCTGGGCTGCCACCACCGAAACCAGTACAAACATCAGCATGGTCAGCATGCTTGAGGCCGTGCCCATCTGCCGGGGCCATGACCAGGGGCGTGGGTTGAGCTGCTTGAGCATCATGCCGCCCAGCAGTGCGGCCAGCGGCGCAGAGCCGCCAAAGTGGGCCGCCAGCGCGGCACCGGCTGCAATCAGTGCAAGCAGCAATATGGCGGTGTTTTCACTCGTGGGGCTCATCACGCGTAGAGCGGTGCGTAGCAGCAATGCAAGTGCGGCACCTACTACCACCGACAGGCCAAGCACCACCAGAACCGGGTAAAGCGTATCTGTCAAACTGATGACGCCAAGCGCCTTGTCACTGCTACCCATCAGGCCTGCGCTGGCACTGCAAAGCGTTAGTGCATACAGGGTGCTCAAGGTGGACAGGACCATTGCGCGCTCACTTACCGGGCCGGATGCACGCGTGTCAATCAGGACGCGAGAAAGTACCGCAGGTGAGGCAGCCATGGCCAGCAGAGCAAGCGGTTGGGCAACGGCGTCGCGCATTCCCATGAGCTTCAGGGCCCAATAGACCGCCACAAATGTCAGGGCTGACTCTGCCAGGCTTTGCACCAGGACCATAGGGTTGTGGCGAAACCAGCGCAGTGATGTGCGCCCGCCGGCCTCAAACAGCACAACAGCAACGCCGAGCTCAAGCAAAAACAGACCAGTGCCCTGCAAAGGCCATACCGCACCCGTGAAGCCCGCCAGTCCTGCAAAAGCGCCAATGATCGAGTAACCAATAACCTTGGGCAGGCCGGTGTAGCGTTGCACGATATGCCCTGACGCTGCAGCAACCGCCAGCAAAAGGGACCACTGCACGGTGGGAAGACCGGCCGACGGCCTGATCCATTCAGCCCATATGGCCAAGAGTTCTTGCATAAGGGGCTTGTCTCCTTGACTGACCGTGAGCGCGACGATTCGCAATGCCTCACGTGAATCAGGAATTTAACGGCGATACCGGCATGCGTCTGTAGGACAAGGCCGGAAGTCCTGGCTCTATGGCTTGTTTGGAGGCGGGTTATTCAGGTACAAAAAAGCTGCGCGGATCACTGCGCCAGCGAGCCCGGATCACCTTGCTGATGCGGGCCCGGTCAACGCCGCTGACATTGTGGGCCTGTAGCGCAAGACGAAAGGCGCAATAAAAACTTACACCCAGGTTCAATGCGCCTATAAGGGGGATGGCGGCTACGCACCACCAGAAAACGGGCTGCTTCAGAACCTCAAGACCCAGCGATGCAGCCGCTGCCGCAAGTTGCCCGGTAGATAGCGTGACGTGGCGAGCTTCGAGTTCAAACCCGAAAAAGCCGGTGAAGGCTGGAATCAGGCCCAGCATGAAGCCAAGAGAGATATTGGACGCGAAACCGGAAATGTTTTCACGCATGAAGATCGACATGCGCGCTGCGCGGCCAGCACCCAGCATTGCGGTAAAGCGCGGGTTGTGCTGAATGGCCGAGCCCAGGCGGTGCAGCACAAACCAGTTTTCAGTCCAGCCCGCAATCATGCTGGATGAAAACAAGATCATGCCGGTAAATGCCGCCCACAGCAGCGTGGGACCGAGCAAAGTGAGCGTTTCCAGCACATGCGCAGCCTCTTGTCGGCTGATCATGGGGTGACCCAGCAGCAACTGCACGGCGGTGTTGACCAGCAGCACGGCGGGAACCACCATGAATACGTTGCCAAATACTGCAGCGACTTGTGAGCGCACCAGGTGCGTGACTTCATCCACGAATTCGTTGATGGCGCCTGTCGAGTTGAGGTCCTTGAGCTTGGCTGCCATGGCAGGGGCAGTCATGGCCGGCTGCTTGGTGGCCAGCGTCAGGTGCAGCAACTGGATCATGATGAAAGTACTGGCGTAGGCCAGGCCTGCCCAGAAGCCGCTCCAGAATGCCGACAGGCCGATGCCTACCACCGTGAATTTGAGCAGTGTGGTCAGCGCTGTAACGGCACCGCCACCCATGGCCTTGCCCAGCATTTCTTTGTATTCAGCGCGGTCACGGGTGATGTAGTGCTCGCCCGTCTCGGCGCTCCGCTCGGACATTTTGGCCGACAGCAAGGTAGAGTTGGCGCTGATCAGCGCGCCTATGCTTTTGCTCTCCTGGGCAATGATCACGCGGCGAACCAGCAGCTTCACCGCCATCATCGCGGGCGTGGGTGAGAGCAGCGCGTCAAGCAGCTCGCGCACCCGCATGATGCGCGCGCGCAACTGGCGCAAGCGAAATACCATGCCGATTGAAATGCCGTGTATTTCAAGGTGTGCATAGACGCTGTTGACGGTCTGGCGGCAGTCGTCAAGGCGCCCGCGGTACTGGGCTACGACGTTTTGCAGCTGTTCGTCGTCAAGTTGCGCCGCGAAAAGCGCTTTGCGCAGGTCTTCCACATCGGCAGGCAGGGCATGAAAAGCGCGCACATCACCGTTGGCCTTGTCCATGCGCAGGCGCAGCTCGGGTGCAAAACCGGTGGCCCTTATCTGGGCCGTGCAATAGGTCAGGGCATCCATCAGGTTGTGCTGCCAGTGCAGCGTATCGGCCTCTGGTTCAGTCGATAACAGAGCTACGAGCTGGGTGACCTGTGACTCTTCCAGTGCGCTCATCCACTGGGCATCAAAACGAGTGGGTACCACCAGCGGGAAAAGCTCAGAGGCATCCGTTGTTTCAGGTGTACCGGGCAGCATTTTCCGGCGAAGTCTTTCGGCCAGCTCGCTCAGGAAAGCGGTGCGTGGCGCAAAGCCAAAGTCGGCCAGCAAGGTGGTGATGTCTACCGTCTGGTTAAGTTTTCGCCACCAGGCCTTGAGCCGCGCAGCAAGTTCGGGCTGGGCCTCAACCGCCACCATGAAACTCTGCAGCCTTGAGACACAGGCGGGCACAGAGCTTTTGTCACCACGGATCCACGCAAACAGCCTGATCAGCCAGACATGACGCGCCGCCAGATCGGCGTCCGGGTCAAGTGCGTTTAACAGCGCGCGCAGGTCATCCATGGACAGTGTTAACGTGAAATAACTTTCATGATCCGGGTGTTGCCAGGGGACATGAAAGTTAATGAAGGACGCGGCCGCCCGAATCGCCCTGGCTTGCTTCAAGCACAAACATCGGTATGACCGCTTCAAAGCGCTCGCCATCTTCAGCCACGCAAAAATAGCTGCCGTGCATGGTGCCAGACGGCGTCCGCAGACGCGAGCCGCTGGAGTATTGAAATGCCTCACCAGGCTTTAGCAGCGGCTGGTGGCCCACAACACCCAAGCCCTTGACCTCTTCAATGTGGCCGTTGGCATCTGCGATGACCCAGTGGCGCGAGATCAACTGCGCAGCGACCTCACCGGTGTTGGTGACCGTGACGGTATAGGCAAAGCCGTACACGGAGTCCTCTGGAGAAGATTGATCAGGCGTGTATTGCGGCTTGACGTCGCAGGAGAACTGGTATTTCGGCATGGCGTTAAAAATGGTGGACGCTCATGTTAACCGCCTGCGAAGGGACGCTGGTAACGAGCCGCCAGGGTCAGTCACCCGCTTGCTTGCTGCGACAATTGGGCCAATCGCAACCAACACGCCAAAGTCCCCGCCATGCCCAGCCCTGCCTACCGTATCGCCCCGTCTATTCTGTCTGCTGACTTCGCCCGTTTGGGCGATGAGCTCAAAGCCGTGATTGCTGCAGGTGCAGACTGGATTCATTTTGACGTGATGGACAACCATTACGTGCCCAACCTGACTTTCGGGCCCATGATCTGCAGCGCCCTCAAACCGCATGCCAAAAAAGCTGACGGTACGGCGGTACCCATTGATGTTCATTTGATGGTGCAACCGGTAGATGCGCTGGCTGCAGCGTTTGCCGATGCCGGGGCAGACCTCATCAGTTTTCACCCTGATGCGTCTGGCCATGTGCACCGCAGCGTTCAGGCCATCAAGGCCAAAGGCTGCAAGGCCGGGCTGGTGTTTAACCCG
>JANOCP010000293.1:0-9008 GCA_031412235.1 Polaromonas sp. | reverse complement strand
CCCACGCCGCCCGCTGCGCCGAGTACCAGCACGGTTTCACCGGCCTTGAGCTGGGCGCGGTCCAGCAGCGCGTGGTGCGATGTGGCGTAAATCATGATGAAGGCCGCTGCGTCCACAAACGGAAAGCCCGGCGGCAAGGGCATGCATAGCGCTGCGGGTGCGATGGTGTGGGTGGCAAAGCCGCCTGTGCCTGACAGGCAGGCCACCGGTTGGCCGACTTTGAGGTGCGTCACGCCTTCGCCCACGGCCTGGACCGTACCTGCATATTCAGAGCCGGGCACAAAAGGTAATGGCGGCTTCATCTGGTATTTGTTTTGTACGATCAGCAGGTCGGGAAAGTTCAGGGACGCGGCCTTGATTTCAATCAGCACTTCACCCGCTTTGGGTTCGGGTGTGGGGAGTTCTTTCCAGGTCAGGGCATCGACACCGGTGGGGTTTTCGCAAAGCCAGGCATGCATGTTCGTTTTCCTTGGGTTAGCTTGGATCTGAGGGTAGACACCGCATCATAGGCATCTGAGGTCGGGAAATGACGGGCGATAGAGCCCTTTTGTGTCGCGCCTGTAACTCTCCTCAACTAAAATCGTCAGATGAAAATTCTTATCTGCAACGACGACGGTTATCAGGCTACGGGCATCGTGGCGCTTTATGAGGCCTTGAAGGATATCGCTGACGTTGAGGTTGTCGCCCCCGAGCAGAACAACAGTGCCAAGTCCAACGCGCTGACCCTGCATTCACCCATGTATGTGCAAACTGCTGCCAACGGTTTCAGGTATATCAACGGCACCCCCGCTGATTGCGTGCACATTGCCATGACGGGCATGCTGGGCTACCGGCCCGACCTGGTGGTGTCGGGTATCAATAACGGCGCGAATATGGGTGACGACACGATTTACTCGGGTACCGTAGGCGCAGCGATGGAAGGCTATTTGTTTGGTATTCCGGCCATTGCCTTTTCTCAAACTGAGAAAGGCTGGGCCCACATCGACGTGGCAGCCCAGCGAGCGCTGGCGCTGGTGCTGCAACTGATGCCCTCACTTGAAGTCATTCCTGAAGGCGGTACGGCAACCTTCGCGCCCTGGCTGCTGAATGTAAACATTCCGAACCTGCCGGATGCTGAAATTCAGGGCACCAAGGTTGTGCGGCTGGGCAGGCGCCATGCGGCTGAGCGTGTTATCACCCAAACCAGCCCGCGCGGCGAAACCATGTACTGGATAGGTGGCGCAGGCCCGGCCAAGGACGAAGGTGAGGGCACTGATTTTCATGCCACCAAGCAGGGTTTTGTGACCATCACGCCGCTGCAGGTTGACCTGACCGACCATGCGCGCTTGCCGTGGTGGGCAGACTCATTGGTACAAAGCACCTCAAGTAGTGCGGCCGCAAAGCCAGCCGGCACATGAAACCTGTCAACACGCCCGGTCGGCCCGGCTTTCCGGTGCGTTTGAAACCTGCAGGCAACCTGACGCCTGCTACTAAAAATATAGCTGTCAATAGCCGTTCTCATTGGGCTGGGAGCGTAAATGATGTAAAAAATGACCTGCAGAGGCCCGTTCCCGCGGGTTTGGGCCTTGACTCGCACGCCATACGTGCCCGCATGGTGCAAAAGCTTGCTGCACAGGGCGTGACTGATGCGCGTGTGCTGGCCGCCATGGGGCAGGTCGAGCGGCACCGCTTTGTGGACAGTGCGCTGGTTAACCAGGCTTATGAAGACACCAGTCTGCCGATCGGGCTGGGCCAGACGATTTCAAAGCCCAATGTCGTGGCCCGCATGCTGGAACTGATTCTGGCGGGTGAAACCGGCGAAACCAGTAAAGCATTGAAGGCTGGCAAACTGGGCCGCGTGCTTGAAATCGGCACCGGCTGTGGCTATCAGGCGGCGCTGCTGGGGCAAATCGCGGCTGAGGTCTACAGCATTGAGCGCCTGCGCGGCCTGCACGACAAGGCGCGTGAAAACCTGCGGCCATTCAGGTTGCCTAACGTGCATCTGCTGTTTGGTGACGGCATGATTGGCTACGCCAAAGGCGCACCTTATGCTGCCATCATTTCTGCGGCTGGCGGTGAGGTGATTCCTCAAACCTGGATTGACCAGCTGGCCGTGGGCGGGCGGCTGGTGGCACCGCTGCAAAGTGCCAATGGCACACAGGCCTTGGCAGTGGTTGACAAGACCCCGAATGGCATACGGCAGACCCTGCTGGAGGCGGTGAATTTTGTGCCTCTAAAATCAGGTACGAGCTGAGTTCATTCCTGACCACAGCTGAAGATGAAAGACGCAATGAACCCAACGACCGACTGCACCATGGCCAAATCCATCAGCTCACCCCTGCGGCGTACCCTGAAAAGTCAAGTCGCACGTCTTGGCTTGTGCTGTGCAGTCATGGTGGGGGCCTTGCTGGCCACGGGCTGCGGCTCGCGCTCCCTTACCAATGCGCCGGTCGAAGACCGCGGTACCGGCATGTCACGCCCCGTACCGGCTGCGGTAGACGCCAGCTCCGTCAAACCGCCGCCAGGCATTGAAAACGCCGGCAAACCGGGTTATTACACCGTCAAGCCAGGCGACACGCTGATTCGCGTTGGCCTGGATACCGGCCAGAACTGGCGCGATATCGCCCGCTGGAACAGCCTTGAGAACCCCAACCTGATTGAAGTTGGCCAGGTACTGCGCGTGGTGCCCCCCAGCAGCGACAACCCGCTGGTCGTGACCCGGCCCGTAAGTTCTGGCTCGGCCAACACGGTGACTACGGCAACTACAGCGCCAGCACAGGCGGCCAGTGCTGCCCGTCCCGCCTCGGCACCAGCCGGGACTAGTCCGGCTCCTACATCAGCCGGTGAAGACGATATTGCATGGCTCTGGCCAGCCCAGGGCACGGTACTGGCCGGTTTTGACGAAGCCAAAAACAAGGGGCTGGATATTTCAGGTAAAGCCGGTGATGCCATTTTGGCGTCGGCTGACGGTCGGGTGGTCTACGCCGGCGCCGGACTGCGTGGCTACGGCAACCTGATCATCCTCAAGCACAACAACACTTTTTTGACGGCCTACGCGCACAACCAGACTCTGCTGGTCAAAGAAGACCAGACCGTCAAAAAAGGCCAGAAAATTGCAGAAATGGGCAACAGCGACGCCGACCGTGTCAAGCTGCATTTCGAGATTCGCCGTCAGGGAAAACCGGTGGATCCGGCCAAGTATTTACCCGCGAAGTGAGGCAGATTACTTCGCTGCATCCGTGAGTATGGGCATCCGGTCAAGCACTTTGGTTTAGCGTGAGCCAGCGTAGCAGTGGTAGAAAAACTGGATTGCCGCTTTCGCGTCGACGACGACGCGCAAAGTCATGCAGAGTTTCTTAATTTAGACAAGTCATCATGAGACGACAAAAAAGCCTTTTTGATGCGCCGGACTCATTTGAGAGTCAGGTCATACCCGCTTCAACGGCACTGGTTATTTCCGGCCAGCGCCTGGCACCCGAGCAAAAACTGTTTAACCAGCTGCTTGCCAAAATCGAAAAAAGTAAAGAAACACTGCAAACCCTGCTTTTTTGGGTAGGTGAGCACCGCGTTCAGTACGCCAAACGCACAGCGCAGCTTGAGCAGCAACAGCAGGCCCTGCAAAGGCAGATGGTTGTGTTTCTCGATAAACGTCTGCAAAACAGCAAGGGGCTGTCAAAACCCGCTCGGGCTTACGTGACTCAGGTTGTGTGCAGCCTGGCTGGCAGCATGATAAATAGCCCCGACGGTGCCGCGATGGCGGCTATTTACGAGCGCTACGCCCCCGAGGACGCCCCCGATACCCAGGCGGCTGCAGCAGCTGCCATGCAAGACATGATGGCGGATGTTTTTGGCCTTGATATCGATGATGATGAAGCGCTGGGTTCCCCTGAGGAGGTCATGGCCGCAGCCATGCGCAAGATGCAGGAGCAGCGTGAGAAGCAGGCCAGCCTGGATGCCGCCCAAAAAGCCAGGCGCAGAAAAACACCCAAACAGCTACAGGCCGACCGCGAAGCGATAGATGCCGACAAAGTGTTACGCGACATCTACCGCAAATTGGCTAGCGCGCTGCACCCTGACCGTGAACCTGACGAGCAGGAGCGCCAGCGTAAAACTGCGCTGATGGTTGAGGTAAATGTTGCCAACGAGAAAAAAGACCTGCTGGCCTTGCTGCAGCTACAGCTCAAGGTCGAGCAAATCGACCCCGGTGCGGTGTCTGCGATGGCCCAGGACAAGCTGCGCCACTTCAACCGCGTGCTCAAAGAGCAGGCGCAAAGTCTGCAAATGGAGCTGGACCAGACGCAGTTCATGATTCGGTCTGAATTCGACTTGCCCTATGGAGCGATTACGCCCCGATCACTGGAACTTTCCCTTCGCCACAATGTGCGCGCGATGGAGGAAATCATTGGCCAGATGACGCAGGACCTGGCGCAGGTTCAAGATGACCGCGGACTTAAAAGCTGGGTCAAGGAGCAGAAGGCCCTGACAGCCGACGATGATGACTTTGACGATTTCGCTGCCGCTGAATTTGAGGCCTTCGGTGCTGCGCTTGCAAGAGCCGCCCGCTCAAAAAGGTAGGTGGGCTTCCAAAACACCGCTGGTCAGTGCGGCTGCAACACCTCGTCGTAGCCGCGCCCCCTGAATTCCAGTAAATCCAGGCCGTGACCAAACGGGTCCGCCAGCCCTGCAATGCGTCCCCAGGCGTGGTCTGCGATGGGCATCTCAAGCACCGCGCCGTGCTTTTGCAGATTGACCACTGCAGATTCAATGTCATCGACCACAAAGTCCAGATGCACTGGCGTCCAGTGGCGTTTGTAGCTTCGCGTGCCGTCGCTGCCAGCAACGGGACGCGTGCCAGCGGCGTTTAAAAGCAGGTCAATCGGGCTGCTGGCCCCCAGAAGTTCGGTCCAGCCGGATTTCAGGCGTCTGCCGGTTTGTAGCCCAATGCCCTGGGTGTAGAAGGCAATGGCACGCTCCATGTCATCAACGTCGATGCATATGCGCAGTTGCATGGCTTTTTCCTCAGTATGAATTTATAAAATGGTAGCGCAGCCTGAGACAATTCAGGCATGTCAGAAGAAAACCATACCCAGCCACTTGCCCCCGCCAGGCAATATCCGCCAGATCTGTTTGAGGTCGAGTCGCTTGACATAGAAGCACAGGGCATTGCCCATCGCGCCGACGGCAAGGTGGTGTTTATTGAGGGTGCCCTGCCTTTTGAACTGGTCACCGCCAACGTGTACCGCAAAAAAAGCAGCTTTGAAAAAGCCATGCTGACGGCGGTACACCGCGAGTCATCGCAGCGTGTGATGCCGGGGTGCCCGCACTTTGGCATGCATACCGGCTCATGTGGCGGCTGCAAGATGCAGCATTTGCACATCAGCGCGCAAGTGGCTGTGAAGCAGCGGGTGATTGAAGACAATCTTTGGCATATCGGCAAGCTCAAGGCTGAAAACATGCTCAGGCCTATCGAGGGCCCGGCTTGGGGTTATCGCTACCGGGCACGGCTGTCGGTGCGCTATGTGCGCAAAAAAGGCGAGGTGCTGGTGGGCTTTCATGAGCGAAAAAGCAGCTATGTGGCCGACATGAAGCAATGCCCTGTGCTGCCGCCACACGTCAGCGCCATGCTTTTGCCACTGCGTGCGCTGATTGCCAGCATGGACGCGAAAGAAACCATTCCGCAGATCGAGTTGGCCTGTGGCGACACGATAACTGCCATGGTGTTGCGGCATATGGAGCCCTTGAGTGCTGGTGATCACGAGCGCTTGCGGGCCTTTGCCGTCTTGAATCCTGGTCTGCAATGGTGGCTGCAACCGGGCGGGCTGGACACCGTCAAATTGCTTGACGAGGGCGGCAAGGAGTTGAACTACGGCCTGCCCGAGTTTGGCGTGGTTATGCCCTTTAAACCCACTGATTTCACGCAGGTCAACCCGCATATCAACCAGGTTCTGGTGTCGCGCGCGCTGCGCCTGCTGGATGTGCAGCCGCACGAGCGAGTAATTGACTGGTTTTGTGGCCTGGGCAACTTCACGCTGCCGCTGGCCACGCGTGCGCGTGAAGTGCTGGGTATTGAAGGCAGTGAGGTTCTGGTGGCTCGTTCACGCGAAAATTTCAAGCTAAATATGCCCGCTGCCCAAACACGACGGTCACTGTCTGCTACAAAGTTTGTAGCGCGTAACCTGTTTGAAATGACGCCGGCGCTACTGACCAAAGACGGCATGGCTGAAAAATGGCTGGTAGACCCGCCGCGTGAAGGTGCCTTTGAGCTGTTCAAGTCGCTGGCGGCGTTGCATCAGCAAATCGTTACGGGTGTACCTTGTGATGACGGGGCGCATCAGCAAAGCCTGCAGCTAGGCGACTGGAAGCCGCCGCAGCGCATTGTGTACGTGAGCTGCAACCCGGCAACGCTGGCGCGTGATGCGGGTGTGCTGCTTCATGGCGGCGCTTACCGTTGCAGTGCAGCCGGAGTCGTGAACATGTTTCCGCACACGGCGCATGTGGAATCGATTGCAGTTTTTGATTTGAATGTTTGATCTGAATTGAGGCCGCGAAATAAAAAAAGAGCCCGAAGGCTCTTTTTTTAATTTTGAGAATCCTTAATCACGCTCACCGCCAAAAATACCAAGCAGGGCCAGCATGCTCTGGAAGATATTGAACAGGTCAAGGTAAATCGCCAGCGTGGCGCTGATGTAGTTGGTTTCACCGCCGTCGATAACCTGCTTCAGGTCATACAGCAGGTAGGCGCTGAAAACAGCGATTGCCAGGGTGCTGATGACCGCCATCAACATCGTTGAGCCGACAAACACGTTGATCACGGCCGCGACCATGATGACCAACGCGCCAGCAAACAGCCATTTGCTCATGCCGCTGAGGTCACGCTTGATGACGGTGGCCAGGCTGGCCATCACGAACATCACGCCTGCAGTACCGGCAAAAGCCGTCATGACCAGTGAAGCACCGTTGCTAAAGCCCAGCACCATGGCAATCATGCGCGATAGCATCAGGCCCATAAAGAAGGTAAAGCCCAGCAGCACGGGCACGCCCGCCGCCGAGTTTTTGGTTTTCTCAATGGCGTAAATAAAACCGAATGCGCCGCCCAAAAAGACGATCAGGCCAAGGCCGCCGCTTAACGAGCGCGTGATGCCCGTCGCAATACCCAGCCAGGCACCCAGAACGGTGGGCAGCAGGCTCAATGCAAGAAGCCAATAAGTGTTGCGCAAAACCTTGTTGCGTTGTTCGCTTGAGGTGGCAACGCCATAGTCAAGTGTTTGAACGTTTTCATTCATGAGAGTGATCTCCGTAACGCCTGCAAATGCGGGCAGATATATTTTAGGGGTGCGACTGACTTTTTCAAGCCATTCGCGCTGACTACCTCCTACTTTTTGTAAGGGATCTATATGCCGGGAGGATGGTAATAGGAGTCCGTGAAGTGCCGAAAGTTGCGTATGCTCGACGTTTTAGTCAATCTTTCCTCCAGAAAACACCCTGAAAACCATGAAATCAAAAGCCGTACTTGAATTTGCCGACGTCAAAGCCATTGCCGCCGCTGCCGAGCAGGAAGCCATCAAAAACAATTGGGCGGTAACCATCGCCATCGTGGACGACGGTGGTCATTTGCTGCATTTGCAGCGCCTTGATGGCGCGCCGCCCATATCCAGCCACATTGCGCCGTCAAAAGCCAACACCGCAGCCATGGGCCGCCGTGAAAGCAAGGTTTATGAAGACGTCATCAATGGTGGTCGGACTTCTTTTTTGAGCGCGCCTTATATCCACGGCATGCTCGAAGGCGGCGTACCCATCGTCAAGGACGGGCAGTGTATAGGCGCCGTTGGCGTCAGCGGTGTGAAGTCCAATGAAGATGCGCAGGTTGCCCGCGCGGGTATTGCGGCTATCGGCCTGTAAGCCTGCACTGAAGCCCAAAAAAGCCGACATCGAGTCGGCTTTTTGCATTGATTGATGCGTTCATCGTCGAAAAAAAGCCTGGCTAAACAACCTGATCTGCATTGCTGCAGGGCAAGTTCGTGGCTGGCAAAAACGACCTTGGAGACCGGTTAAGGCCCCGGGTCGCCCCACGATGAAAAATTCGGGTTCACTGTACGGCCGGCTTACTTGGTCAGGATCAATTTGCCAAGCCGCGTTGCCTGCAGGCGGTAGGTTGATCCGTTGTGGTTGATTTCTACCGCCTTCTGCCCACGCAGTATTTCATTGCTGCTCATGCCACCCATTGGTGCGCCCGCTGTGGACTCGTTTGTAGCCGCTTCGAGGCGGGACGCATATTTGGCTGAGGCTGAAGGCAGACTCAGCGTCTGTGAATTTGGCAGCGCTAAAGACATGATGTTTGAACCTCTTGGGATTAGCTGTTGAGGATTGGCAATGGATACGAATCGGGAAGCATTTAGTTAATGATAACCATTCGCATTTAAAAGTCAAACGAATTTGTGTGATCAAGAGTGATTTTTTACTGAGGCTGGAAGCGCTCGAAGGCCAGGGGAGTCTTGCGAAGGTCCCCTGACTTCGAAATCAGTTCTTCGGTTCGGTAATGAAGCCAATTTTGCGCAAACCGGCCTGCTGTGCAGCAGCCATAGCCTGAGCAACTCGCTCGTAACGCACTGACTTGTCACCGCGAATATGCAGCTCGGGCTGCGGGTTTTGCGCGGCAGCTTCTTTCAGGCGCACAGGCAAATTTTCATCTGTAATCGATGTCTCATTGACAAAATAAGCACCTTGCGCATCCACGCTCAAGCGTACGGTTTCGGGCTTGATGTTTTGTGCTTCGTTGGTGGCACGTGGCAAGTCGATATTGACCGAATGCTTCAATACCGGTACGGTGATGATGAAGATGATCAGCAGCACCAGCATGATGTCCACCATGGGCGTCATGTTGATTTCGTTCATGACATCGTCAGTCTCATCCTGGGTTCCAAAGGCCATGGCGGTTTCCTCTCAATGATCTTTGTGGAATCAGGCTTTTTTCATCGGCAAGACGTTGGCCGAAGCAACCGTACCCGCAGTGCCGACGCGGGCGCCAGTCA
>JANOCP010000292.1:0-3849 GCA_031412235.1 Polaromonas sp. | reverse complement strand
ACGACATCGAAACCTACTGGGATGACTGTGATTTTCCGGAAGGCAACGACAAACTACTGAATGAGCTGGCGACCACCACCTTGGCAAACCTGCAAAACCACCCGCGCATGGGCCGCAACTTTTTGCAGCGCCAACCGGCGTCCATCCGGGCCCAAAGCAGCGCACAAAAAATTCAAGCCCTGCTGCACACATTGAATTCAGATACCGAAAGCGCAGAAATCCGCGAATACGTGATGACCGACTATTTGTTACTGTATGCACTGACGGGTGACACGATTCACCTGCTGGCTATCAAACATCACAGGCAGTTGTCCTTCGACATTCGGCAGCAGAAACCCTGAGACAGTCCCGGCCCCCTGCAAAGCCCGCCACCAGCGGGCTTTTTTGCGGCCGCGCCGCATTTCGGGATGACCGCCTACATAGGCCGGCAGCTTTTGCCGACGGACGAGACATCAGGCAAAGGCTCTTCGTCGGTAGCATTTAAGGCTTGCGCAGTTTCAGTCACAGCCGCCTCCAAAAACCATCCCAAAACCATTCCGGCAACCCAACCATGTCCCAAAAACTACAAGTAAAACCAGAACCCGAAATCAGGCCCGGCTTGCGGGTGCTCTCATGCGCCACGCTGTTAATGCTGCTTGCATCTGTCATGACACCGGCTCATGCCGTGGACGTTATCGAACCCATGGCTGAAATTCTGGACACACCCGGCAGCGCGGGCCTGGGACTGGTCACGCAGGCATCGGCCTCGCCCTATCGCGATGGCGGCACACGCTACGACCTGATTCCGCTTTACCTGTATGAGGGCGAGCGCCTGTTTTTGCATGCCAACCGGGGCGGTATCAAGCTGCGTAAAAATGAGGACCACCGCATTGACCTGTTTGTTGAGCAGCGTCTTGAAGGCTTTCCGGCTGACCGCCTGCCAGCAAGCCTGGCCGGCATGAGCCAGCGCGATTCGGGCCTGGACCTGGGCCTGGCAATGCGTAACCGCCATAGTTGGGGCACCTTGAGCGCCGAGTTTGTGCATGACATTGGCGGCACCTCAAAAGGCAGCGAAGCCCGCTTTGGCTACAGCTATGACTGGAGGTCCGGGCCATGGACATTGAAACCCAGCCTGAGTTTTGCCCTGCGCGATGCCCGGCTGAACAACTATTACTACGGCGTGCAAGCCAGTGAGGCCGCCGCTGGCCGGCCCGCCTATTCACCCGGCGCAGGCGTCAACACCACGCTTGGCCTGTACGGCACTTATGACCTGACCCAGCGCTGGCGCCTGCTGGCGGGCGTGTCGGCCACCGTGCTGAGCAAAGGCATCAAGGAAAGCCCGATTGTGCAAAGAAGCGTGCTGCCTGCCGTGTACGTGGGCGCGGCCTACGACTTTGGCGGCTACAAGCGAGACAAGACGCAAGAAAGCTCACCCACCTATTTCAAGGCGCTGTATGGCAAGTCAACCGAAGACGGTTGCCACCTGGCCAAGATCATCACCGCGCAGTGCCTGTCTACCGCCAGCGTCAATGCCACCAGCATCAGCGGTATCCAGATTGGCAAGCCCTTTATCCAGAACCTGAACGGCTGGCCGCTTGATTTTGTCGGCTACGTCGGCGTCACCAGCCACAACGAACGCGGCTTGCAGCAAAACGGGCTGCAGGTGGACTTGTTCATGAAAGCCATTTACTCGGGCTTTCCGTGGAGCGACCGGGTTAAAACGCGGTTGGGTCTGGGTGTCGGGCTTTCTGCGGCGCAGCGCGTGCCCTACATTGAGGCCAGCAGCCAGGCCGCCAGCGGCAAGCCAGCGTCGCGCCTGCTCAACTATCTGGACCCGAGCATTGACGTGAGCGTTGGCGACCTGATTGGCGTGCGGGCGCTCAAGGACACTTACCTGGGCTTTGGCGTGTCACACCGCTCGGGCATGTTTGGCGGCTCGCGCCTGCTGGGCAATGTCAACGGCGGCTCAAACTACATCTACACCTATCTCGAAACGATACTTTGACCATCAACATAGTGCTATATAACTAATAGCAATGTATAGCCGTTCTAATTGGGCACAGGGCATATTTGGCAATAAATCAGCGTTGCGCAGGCTGATTTTGCACATTGCTGCTGGCAATCACACCGCCACCCAGGCAAACATCGCCGTCATACAGCACGGCTGACTGGCCTGGCGTGACGGCCCACTGCGCTTCTGAAAAAGCCAGTTCGCAAGTGCTGGCGTCCGCGCTGCGCAGTTCGCAGGCGGCATCAAGCTGCCGATAACGGGCTTTGGCGGCCATGCTGCCCACGGCTGGCGTGCTGCCAGCAACCCAGCTGCAATCCTGCGCGCTGATTTCGGTTGACTGCAGCCACGGGTGACCGTGGCCCTGCACTACCCACAGGGTGTTGGTGTCCATGTCTTTGCGCGCCACAAACCAGGGCTCATGCACACCCATGCCGCGCTGGCCCAAAGCCTGCAAGGCTTTCAGGTCTGCGCCTTTGGCCTTGACACCGCCAATGCCCAGACCGGTGCGCTGGCCCAGGGTGTAAAAGCTCAGGCCCACATGCTCGCCCAGTACGCGGCCCTTGTCGCTTTTGATGAGGCCCGGTGCCTTGGCGATGTAGCGGTTTAAAAAGTCCCGGAAAGGCCTCTCGCCAATAAAGCAGATACCGGTTGAGTCCTTCTTTTTCGCGTTAGGCAAGCCAATTTCATCAGCAATCCGGCGCACTTCGGTCTTTTTGAGTTCACCCACCGGAAACAGCGTTTTTGCCAGCTGGGCCTGGTTTAGCCGGTGCAAAAAGTAGCTTTGATCTTTGGCCGGGTCCAGGCCTTTGAGCAGTTCATGCAGGCCGGTGGTTTCATTCAAACGTACTCGGGCGTAGTGGCCGGTGGCGATTTTTTCTGCGCCCAGGCGCATGGCGTGGTCTAAAAAGGCCTTGAACTTGATCTCGGCGTTACACAAGATATCGGGGTTCGGCGTGCGGCCAGCCTGGTATTCACGCAAAAACTCGGCAAACACCCGGTCTTTGTAGTCGGCGGCAAAGTTGACGTGTTCAATCTCTATGCTCAGCACATCGGCCACCGCAGCGGCATCTACAAAGTCGATGTTGGAAGAGCAGAACTCATCATTGTCATCGCCCTCCCAATTCTTCATGAAGATGCCGACAACCTCATGCCCCTGCTGCTTGAGCAGGTAAGCGGTGACTGCAGAGTCCACACCGCCACTCAAGCCCACCACAACCCGCTTTTTGTTTCCTGATACTTCAACCATGGGGTGGATTATCCCAGCGGGGAGCGGCGGCTGTCAGTCGCCGGAGGGTGTCCTCAAGGGATTTGTGGTCCGGTAGCCTGCCCTGGACGCGATTTCAGCGTCAAACAGGCCGCCTGCCCAAATACGACGGTTATAGCGTGCTATTCATTTGATAGCTTTTCAAATCGGTTCATGCTGACCGCCCGCGTTCTGATTGAGGCATCCGCCGGTTTCTTCGCTGCGCTCACTGATGGTGAACTGCTCGGCGCTTCGGCTAATCGCTTGCGCGGTGCGCTACTGAAGGCAGACACCGTCGCCTGAGTTGGAGAACTGGGGGAGCCGGCCGGTACCGCTTGCTGCGCTGCAAGCTGACAGGCCAGTGGCGGGCTTCAGCTTGGTGGCTGGTGGTGCGCCGGTTTACGGGCCACGATAAAGGGCCGGAAGTCCTTGCCCTTGGCGCCATGCCATTCCACGCTCACGATCACAAGGCCCTGCCAGGCCAGGGCATCCTGCAGTTGTGCCGCGCTAAAACACAGCACATGCGGCGCCCTGCCCAGGGCGCGCATCAGGGGCAGCGCCAGACGGGGAATGAGTGGGTTCATCTCGTTAAGACAGGGGGTTTTGGAGATAAACA
>JANOCP010000291.1:0-2600 GCA_031412235.1 Polaromonas sp. | reverse complement strand
GAAAGAGTCGTTCACGGTCGCGCGGGTCAGCACCGAAGTGACGGACTCAGGCGACGGAACGCCCAGTTTTTTACCCTTGAGGTCAGCAACATTTTTTGCAGTCGAGTCTGCCCGCACCAGAAAATGCGCCCGATAGTCAGTAAAGCCCTTGGTCAGGGCCACCAGCTTGTAGCCGTCTGATGTCAGGCCTTTGAGCGCGACGTGGGCAGGGTGAATGTAAGCCAGGTCATAACGGGCGGCGCTCAGGCCTTCGGCAATGGCTTTGTAGTCTGAAACCGCAACGATGGTGATTTTTTGGCCCAGCAGTTTGCCCAAATCATCGGCCATAAGTTTGTACTTTTGCTGTACTTCAGCATCAGTAACACGGTAGGTTGCACCCTCGTTAATGGCCAGCACCATGGCAGCGCAGGTGGCCGGAACAGCACCAGAAACCAGGCAGGCTCCCAGCAAAACCCGGGTGGACAAAGTCATGACGTACATATTTAATCCTCGTTGTGCGGTTTCAGACACCCGCCATTTGCTTGAAAATATTAAGTAAAGAATTGTTTATGTTTAAATTAAATGGGTCCAATGCATTGTTGTGTAAAAATCCATGCACTCCGTGCATGCATGAAAATTTCTAGCCATGGACCTCAAGCGCCTGAATCACCTGATCGCCCTGGCAGATGAACGCAACTTTGGTCGTGCAGCATTACGCGTGCACCTGAGCCAGCCGGCATTCAGCCGCAGCATTCAGGCTGCCGAGTCAGAGCTGGGTCTTCAGTTGTTTGACAGGGGCAAGGCCGAAGTTGCCTGTACCCCGGCCGGTGCTTTTTTTATTGAGCGGGCACGCAAACTGATAATGCAAAGCCGTCGCCTGGAGCGCGACGTCGGCCTGTACCGCGAACGCGTCATGGGCGACGTGGCCTTTGGCGTCAGCCCTTTCCCGGCTGCCACGCTGCTGCCGCCGTTGATGATTGACCTGCGCACCCGCTTTCCGGCAGTAAACAGCCGGGTGTATATCAACAATTGCCGCGTTTTGAGCGACTTTTTGCGCAAGGAAGAGATCGACTTCTTTGTGGCTGATGCCCGCGATGTACCCGGCGATGCGAACTTTGTGCTTACCGCCATCGGCCGCCAGCGGGCCCGGTTTTATGTGCGCAGCGGACACCCTCTGACCACTCATTCGCCGGTAAAGCTCGCTGAGCTGATTCCCTATGGCCTGGCTACCGGCCGCCTGCCCGCCCAGGCCCAGGCCAGCTTGCGCAAGATGATGGGACGCGCAGATGATGAGAGCCTGCCCATTGCCGTGGAGTGCGACGATATTCAGCTGGTCAAACGCATCACCCTTGGCACAGACACCGTGATGGTAGGAAGCGAAGGTATCGTGCGCGAAGAGCTGGCCGCAGGGCTTTTACGCCCGCTGGAAATGCTGGATTTTCCGCGCACCTATGCAGAAATCAGCCTTGTGGTGCTGCGGGGCCGAAGCTATTCGCCGATGGCCGAATATGCGGTGAACTTTTTGACACGGCTTGCGGCAAAGCAGGACGACGGGTCATGAGACCAGGAGCCTGAAACGCATCGAGCGGCCTTGAACGACATCAAGCCGCCAATAACTGCCGCAGTACATAAGGCAATATGCCGCCATTGCGGTAGTAGTCCACCTCAATGGGCGTGTCTACGCGCAAGGTCACAACCACCTTTTGGCTTGAGCCGTCAGAACGCGTGATGACAATCAGTGCATCGCTTTGCGGCTTCAGCTCGGGGTGCGGAATCACCTCAATCACTTCATTACCCACAAGCCCCAGCGTTTGCCATGATTGCCCGGCCTTGAACTGCAGCGGCAGCACGCCCATGCCCACCAGGTTGCTGCGGTGAATACGCTCAAAGCTGCGCGCCACCACGGCCTTGATGCCCAGCAGCTGCGTGCCCTTGGCGGCCCAGTCGCGTGATGAGCCGGTACCGTATTCTTCGCCAGCAAAAATCACCGTTGGCGTGCCTTCATCCATGTATTTCATGGCGGCGTCATAGATGAACATCTTTTCCCCAGCGACGCTTGAGTTGCTGGTTCCAGCTTTTGGCTGGAACAGCGTCACGCCACCCTCCTCCCGCGAGCCCTCTGCGTCAGCGGGAATCATCAGGTTTTTGATGCGCACATTGGCAAAGGTGCCGCGCATCATCACGTCGTGGTTGCCGCGCCGTGCGCCGTAGCTGTTGAAGTCGGGCTTGAGCACGCCATGCGCCTGTAGCCACTGGCCTGCGGGTGATGACGCCTTGATGGACCCGGCGGGTGAAATATGGTCAGTGGTGATCGAATCGCCAAACAGGGCCATGATGCGCGCGCCCTTGACCGCGTTGGGCTCGTTTTTAGCATCATTTATGCCCTCAGCCCATGTATTTCGGCTATCGTCAGCTATGTTTTCCATAGCAAAATCCTTGAAGAACGGTGGCTCGGCAATATAGGTGCTGGTTGGCCAGGTGTAGGCCGTACCGGTGACGCCTTTGATTTTTTCCCACAGCTTGCCGGGCTCAGACTTGACCTTGGCATAGTTGGCGCGGAAAGCCTTGCCATTCATCGCAAACTTCATGAGTTTGGCAATCTCATCGCTGGTCGGCCAGAT
>JANOCP010000290.1:0-5685 GCA_031412235.1 Polaromonas sp. | reverse complement strand
GACGGCTTATGGGGTGAACCACATGGCGCTGTTGTCGCGCCCGGAAGTTGGTACGCAGGTTGTCAAATGGCTTAGTAAGTGATAACGATTTGATGCGCTTGTGTGGCGTTACAAGTGCCCGTCGCGCAGATGCCAGACTGATTGCTGGGTATGGTGGCCGTGACAGAGTAGTTTTGCGGAAAGGCGCTGCCAACGCCACTGGCCTGGCTTAGCGCCAGTGTGTAGGGCAAGCCGAGCAATGTTCCGCTGTTTGGTGTCAGAGCCATGGTGTAGGGCGTACCTAGCGTGCAGGACATCGAGTAGTTCGACGTGCCAGTTCGAGCGGTGTTTGAAAATGACGTGTAAGTAACAGCGACTGCACTGGTTGTATTAAAAAAACATTGCGCCACGATACTTGTGTTCAAAGTGGCTGTTGAAGTAGCTAGCAGGGTCCCATTGCGGGCTACAAACAGGCTGAAATTGGCGACGTCATCGTAAATACCTGCTGGGCGAACAATGCCCGAATTGATTCGAAAATAATACGGAAAAGACGTAGAAAAACTTGTGTTGCCTGCCCAGTTAATAGCGACATTGAGTCCCCCTGCCGTGGTGGAGCCTGCGTTTTGTCCAGCGCCCGTGGTCCACGAGCCCGTAAAGTTTGAATTGCGAAAAATCGCATACCTCAATAACTCCGTCCCGTTTTGCCGTGTCATGTCCCGGCCGTTCGGCGGCTCGCCTTGATCAAGGCTTAAAAAGTAAGTGACATTGGCTGCTGAATCGGTTGCAAGCCGATTGCAATTTAAGCTCACAGAGCTGGTAGCGTTGGTAACCGCCGTCTGAGCGTAAGTCGCTGTGACGCCGTTGGGCGTGAGCGAGCAGGTAATCGCGGCATGGCTGGGCAAAGCCGCCATGGCCAGTGCCGGCCAAGCAAGGTGATGCAGCAGATGTGAAAAGTCTGAAAATGTCATCGTTTGATCCCAGTACACGTCAGCGGGCCGACACGGGAAATGTCATCGAGCGCGCCCTGCGGCATAACAAAGGTCAATGTACAACGGCTATCGTTCCAGGTCAGGCGAATCTGGTTGGTACTTTGCAATCCCGTGATAAAAGCCTCACCCCGGCGTGCGACAAAAAATTCCTGCTTGTCACCGATCAGCTCAATCTCTGCTCCAGCAGGCGCTGGCTCGCCATCGTCAAAAATAATCTTTATCAGTGCACCCCTACCGGTTCGCACCGGAAACTTGACGATGACACCGCTGCGGTTACCCGGCACGACGACTTGCTCAATGCTGTCAAGCTCCGCGCTGATAGGCAGCTCGCTGGGGTCCAGTCTTATGCTGTTGGCCTGGTAAGCAAGCAGGCGTGGTAGCAGTGCTTTGCCGTCTTCGTTGGTACGGGCCAGCACATTGCCCTGAAAGCCGACGCCTACGTTGGCGTAGCCTGGCACTTCTACCAGTGCAAAGCTGTCCTGAACGCGACGAGACGTGAATAATTGACCGTCAATGGCAACCAAGCCGCCCTGCGCGCCAAGACGCACGGTTTGCTGCGTACTGGATGCGCTGACGTCTCCGGTCACGGAGCCCTTGTTGCCCTGATAGTACAGACCACCCTCGGCATAGTTTTGCCCTGTGCGCCGCCCCGCTAATGTCCGCCAGCCCAGCCCGGTGTCGCTGCTCAAGCCCTTGCTGGCACTGACATATGCGTCCGTTCGGCCGCTACGGTGTGACAGGCTGCTCGATATTGAAAGCTGCTGCTCCAGCGGAATCAGCAAACTCACACCGAGCGATGTACTGGGTTGGGTTCCGGTCGATGAAGTATTGACGTGCACGACGTTAAAGGACAACGACGACCGCTCGCCCAGCCGCATCGAATAGTTGGCGCTGTAGGTTGTAAGCGGCCCCTGGTCGTAGCTGTTGACCCGCGCATAGCCCACACCCAGCGCGCCAAAGTTTTCTGATGAATAGGTGTAACTGCCTGAAAGCTGGCGCTGATAAGCCAGGGAGTTGTCTTCCTGGCCGATCTGGCGGTAACCCCGGCTGGCACCGTCGTTGCGCAGGCTGAAGCCGTGACGCAGGCTGCTGTACTCAAGCCCGGCCTGGTACTGGCGCCCGCGTCCTGAAGCGGCATCTTTGCTGAATGCCACGCCAACTTGGCCCAGGATGCCCAAGGGCAAGGTTCGCACCAGACCCACGCCAGCGCCCTGCGTGCTGCGGCCATATTCGCCGCGCGTTTCAATAGTGAGGTCTTTGCTGATACCGTAGCGCCAGAGCCCCGAGGTAAAGCGCTGACCATAGTCGGCATTGTTTGTGCCCAGATTTTTACGCACCGCACCGGCCTCTATGCTCCAGTCGCTCAGACCCTGCTCCAGCAATTCGGCGTGGCTGAAAAAATCCTGTACCAGCACGGTTTCCCGACCCAGGGAATCGCGCACCACAATGCGGGCTTGCCCATTGCCGGTAAGTAGCGGAAAGTTGTCAATCGCGAACGGGCCGGTAGGTACCTGAGATGTCTGGCGTAAAGCATCGTTGATGTAAAGCTCTACCGTGCTGGGCGCACTTGACAGGCCCGAGATCACGGGTAAGGGTTGAGAGATGAAACCCGGGCTCAGGCCGAAGTTGCGGCTTAGCTGAAAACCACCAAAATAAACCGAACGCCCCAGACTTCCACCGCGGGTGGTGCTGTCTCCCAGTCGCAGGGTAATGTTCTTGTCGGGCAGGTCGCGGGTGAAGGTGGTTTCAAGCCGCCTTACTGAGCGCGGGGTCAGGGGGTCATTGCTGCTGAGGTTACGCGCCGCATAGCTGCTGGTGATAACGCCCCAGCCATTGGACACACCTAGTTCAAGCAAGGCACCCAGGTCTTGCGTTGTACCCACACCTTGCTGGGCTGTGCGCGAATAGTTGAGGTCGTAGTTAACAAAGCCAGCCAGTGCTGATGGACTCAACGCCGGGCGTTCTGCTGCGGTTTGGCCAAGACGCGTGGCGGCAAATGCCTGTGGTTGAAACTTCAGGTCAACCGACTGATTGGTAAAGTCCAGCTGGGCATCAAAACCTGGCACCGAAGACAGGGCATACCACTGTTCCCCGTTGTGGGTTAACGGCGCTGCGTTGGGACGACGGGTAACTCGCCACTCTTCAAAAGCCGTCGTTGGTGCGTAGAGAATGCCGCCACGTTCAAGGAGCACCCAACTGCCAACAGGTGCGCCGTTAACCGTGATGTCAATGGGCAACATGCGCAGCGCAACAGGGGCGGCAGTGGGCCCGCTTGATGCGGCAGGTGCTGCGTCAGCTGCAGTAGCTTGAGGCACCCCAGCGACGAGTGCAAGGCAGCACGCTGCCTGCAATGCCGCATCCACAAGAGGTTTCAGGGGCGACGGCAGGCTGGGTCTATGCGAGGGACCATGACTGGTTTTGATTAGAAGCACTGATGCAAGCCGTGCTTGGTGCGCGGCTGAGAGCTCGAAAGACGCCGTCGGCCAGCTTTCAAGGCAGGACAACGTCGAAGGTCTGGGACTTGCCATCGTCAAAGCTCACGCTCAATTGCGCTGCGCCCGGGGTAATTGTCTGCCCGGCTTTGACGTTCATGACTTTTCTTGCGCCGGGAAGGATGTAGGCGCCACCTTCAAAAGTAGCCAGTGTCTGCGCTCCGCGTGTGACCAGAATCTCGCGCACCTGGGCATAAGCGGTACCAGTGTTGCTGCAGCTCACGGTCAGTGCTGGTGAGCCGCCAGGATCTGCCTGGCAGTTGACATCGCGCTTGGCGGGCGGTGGCGTGATGAACACTGGCAAGGACAGCGCAAGCGAAATCGGGACCTGGAGGGTTTTGTCGCGCGCAGCAACGGCTTCAGGAACCTCCCGCATGATCATGCGATAGATAAGCTGGCGGCTGGCATCAGCCGGTTTGAGTAGTGCCAGCCTGACAACCTGCCGCGCACCAGGCGCCAGTTTGATGATGGGGGGTGACAAAATCAGGTCTTCAGTGGGTACTTGCTCGTCGGTACCATCCGGCTTTTGGCTCCATGCATTCAGGTCAGCCTGCAATACGATCTGGCTATCGCCTTCATTGGTGATGGTGACGGCCACCGCCCGGTCTTTTGGCGTCATGTAGATGCGCACAGGCGTTACCGAGAACACACCAGACCATGCCGGTGCAACCGCACACCACAGCAGGCCAAGCACTAATAAATTGATAGCGCTACGAGTCGGCTGTACAGGAGTTTCAGCGGGCGTGGAGGTTTTGAGTGAGGACTTCATATGCTGAGCTTACCAGCCACACGTTGACTTAGAAACTTACCAGCATCTCTAGTGGTCCGTCCGAACCTGTGGCGTTGTAAATACGCAAAGCCGTCACCGTGCCAGTGCCGGGGTGGAAACCCCCGTTGCTGTTCGGTGATGTTGGTAAGTGACCACCACCGTAGGTATAACGAAAAGCTCCCCCGTGCAAACCCAAAAAAGGCTTGCCCGGACGGGGAACGATGCTTACAAACTGGCCAGAGCTACAAACAACCTTGACCAGGGCATTGGTCTGCTCGCTGAGGGTCTGGCTGACACAAATCCCTGCCTGCGATCCGCTGCCGGGCTGATTCAACGCAATCTGGACATTGAAGCTGGAGCTTGCTTGTCCGGCAAAACAAAACGCACTGAGCAGGGAAACACAGCTTCCGAGAAATCGCTTCGCTCGCACTGAAAAACGCGAGTTCAACGCCAGACCTTTCCGCTTAGTAGGTAATGGTCAAGACGCGAGCTGAGTCAGTCGCAGAGCACGGTGTTGGGCTGGTTTGTGCGGTTGAACACGTGCCTGACAGCCCAGATGCGATGGTGGCTCTTATCTTGTAGGCGGCAGTAGTTAAACCTGCTCCCGTCCCGCCGGTCGCAGCTGCCGTGTTGCCACTGTTACGAAGATCCAGCGTGTAAGGGAGGCCAACCAGCGTGCCAGAAGAGGCGCTGAGGCTCATGGTATACATCAGGGTGTTTGTGCAGCGCACCGCAAAGTCCGTTGTGGTCGTCGCATCTGTTGTTTGGAATGACTCATAGGCCAACACCAAATTTCCCGCAGCGGTGGTGATTTCACACTTCGGTGTCAGATTCACGGTTACGTCAAAGTTGCCAGTGGCTGTAGCAGCCCGAGCGGGCACAGTGGCAATGCCTGCAAGAGTCAATGCGCTCAAAAGAAGAAGTTTTTTCATGAGGTAAATCCTGGCGGAACGCCCGCTGTTGTTTGTAAGTGTGTGTATTCTAAATTTGTACAAAATGTTGCACAAGCGAAAAACATCACAAAATCAAATACTTGGCGTAACCAGTGCAAGTTCTGCGCTAAATGTCACGTCTGTTTAAAAAGCACTGTGACAAACGGTCAGCAAGCACCGACAAACGGCATTAGTCTCTTGTTTTTTTGTTGTGCCAGCCTCAAATGACACTTCAAGACCATGTTTGCCGCACGTGAAAAGTACCCCGAAAGAACTCATGCCACCTTGAAGGAAAATCTTTAAGACGTTTTTAACATCGTAACAATACGTACAAAAGCGGCATAAGGTAGTTCTAGCCGGCATCGAGCCTGGCCCGTAACAAATTTCAAACACTTCGTCACTTCAACTATTACTTAAGCTCTCATGACACAAACCCTCTCATTCCAAGCCGAAGTCGCCCAACTCCTCAAGCTGGTTACGCACTCTCTTTATTCCAACCCCGAAATCTTCCTGCGCGAGCTGGT
>JANOCP010000289.1:0-3688 GCA_031412235.1 Polaromonas sp. | reverse complement strand
TGGTCGGCATGATGTTTGCATTGCACCCTTTTGTGGCTTATGCGTTTATGGCGGCCAGCATGGTGTACTACGCGCGGCTCTCGAGCGTGTTTCTTTTGACGATGGTGGTGTGGTCAGTATTAACCGTCTGGCTGCTGTTTGCCATGGGTTCGCTGGTGCTTCCGGTCAGTGTGGCGGTTTTTGTGGGTGCGTGGATTTTGCAGTTTATTGGCCACAAGATTGAAGGCAAGAAGCCTTCGTTTTTTGAAGATATTCAATACCTGTGGGTGGGGCCGCTGTTTGTTTTAAGCAAGCTGTTTGGCAGGCTTGGTGTGAAGTGGTGACGAGGGTCAGGCCTGCCGACTTGAAAATCACCAAAATACCGTCATTTATACGGTTTGAAGGAATTTCAGGTGACCCGTTTGCTTAGCCGAATCTTGCGTCTTGTTCTGACTCTGGTACTTGCCGCATTTGGGCTTGTTTTCATGGCCAGCCTGATGGCAGCTGCCCTGATTGTTGTGATTCTGAGCCTGATCAAAGGTCTGATTACCGGCAAAAAGCCCGCCGTATCCATGACTTTCAGCCGTTTCCAAAGATATTCACCCAAGGGCATGTGGCCAGGAGCTTCCAACCCGGAGATGGCCCGTAAAGCAGCTGGCAACGTCGTGGACGTTGAAGTGCGCGAGATCAAAGACATTAGCGAAAACCTCCCGGGCGACAAACGCTTGCCCTGAGCATTCTTCATCGCGGGTCCGGCGGCATGCCCAAGTTCTAGCGCAAGCTTGGACGACTTCTGACGTTGATGCCTCTTGTCATTGTGTTTCGTATACGATATATTTCATACCAATGACTTCAAGCACCCTTCCCTGGCTGACCGAAACGCCTGCCGCACGCTTTAACGATGTGCGCGACACCTCGCTTTCAAAGCTGGTCAAAAGTGACATTGAGGCGCTGATTCTTAAAGGCGTGTTGGTCCCTGGCCAGCGCATCAACGAGCCCGATGTTGCCAGCCGCCTGCAGGTGTCGCGGGTGCCGGTGCGTGAGGCCCTGCGTGAGCTTGAAAGCTCGGGGCTGGTGATTTCGCGCAAGCATTCGGGTGTTTTTGTGCGTCAGCTGGACGCCACCGAGATTCGAGACCTGTACCAGATGCGCGGCCTGCTTGACGGCTTTGCCGGGCGCTGTGTGGCCCAATTGCCCGATGACAGGCGCGAGTCACTTACCGCGCTGTTAAGCGCTTCAACCGCCGCCATGCAGCAGGCCACCAGCCAGCATGACGTACAGCTTTACTACGCTGAAAACCTGCGTTTTCACTGGGCCATCATGGAAGCTGCCGGCAATCAGCAACTGCTTGAAACCTACCGCAGCATCGTGCAAAAGCTGCACTTGTCGCGGCTTAAAAACCTGTCGCAAGACGTGGGTATGCAGGTGTCAATTGCCGAGCATGTCGACATCGTTGAAGCGGTAAGCCGCGCCGACGCACCACGCTGTGAAGCATTGATGGCGCACCACGTGGGCGATGCCTACAAGCGCCTGCTGTCAAAAATAAACCCTGAAATCAAACTGGAGACAACATCATGAAACGACGCAGCCTATTACATGCAGCACCCGCGCTGGCATCGCTGGTATGCGCGCCCGGCCTGGTGCGGGCGCAAAGCGCCTACCCGTCCAAACCTATCCGCTACATCGTGCCGGTAGCAGCAGGCGGCGGCAGCGACACCGTGGGCCGCACGGTGACAGAGCGCTGGGGCAGCCAGCTCAAGCAGAGCTTTGTCGTTGACAACCAGGGCGGCGGTGGCGGTGTGATTGCATCCCAGGCCACGGCCAGAGCTGCGCCCGATGGCTACACCCTGATGCAGGGCTATGTGGCAACCCACGGCACCAGCCCGGCTACACGCAGGCTGCCTTATGACCCGATCAAGGACTTCACAGCCATCGGCATGATTGGTGCCACGCCGAATGTGCTGGTGGTGAACAGCTCGCTGCCGGTTAAAAACGTCAAGGAGTTCATTGAATACGTCAAGAAGAACCCTGGAAAAATCAGCTACGGATCAGCCGGCCAGGGCTCACTGACGCACCTGACGATGGAGCTGTTCAAGCAGCAGATCAATTCTTTCATGGTGCACATTCCTTACCGTGGCGTGGCGCCCGCGTTTACCGATTTGATAGGCGGGCAAACGCAGGCCATGTTCCCGGGTCTGGCGGCAGCAGTACCGCATATCCGCTCAGGCCGCGTGCGTCCGCTGGCCGTGACTGGCCTTAGCCGCCACCCGCAGTTCAAGGACTTGCCGACACTTGATGAGTCGGGCTTCAAGGGCTTTGATGCGCAGCAGTGGTACGGCGTGGTGGGGCCCGCAGGCATGCCGGCCCCGATCGTGAAACAGCTCAATGAATCACTGGCCATGGTGCTCAAAGCGCCTGACCTGCGCGAGAAACTGTCCATCGAAGCGATTGAGCCCATCGTGATGTCACCTGAGCAGTTTGGCGCTTTCATCAAGTCAGACATTGCACGCTGGACCAAGCTGGCCAAAGACCGCAATATCGAGCTGGAGAGCTGAAAACCATCCCGCAAACCAAAAATTTAAGTCAAATACCTTCGTAGCCCAATTAAAACGGGTATGTCTAGCTATGTAATCAATAGCGGCTTTTAAACTTACCAACCTAAAATAATATGGCCCGCAATACCCAGGTCGCCGCCGACCACAATGCTCCACCCGTCACGCAAATCCTGGCGAAATTTGTAGCCGAACACCCGTCCAGAGGCTGGAGCGATGCGGTGGACCACGAAGCGCACCGCACCTTCATGAACTGGCTGGGCTGCGCAGTAGGCGCAACGCACCATGAGGCCGCCAACGCAGCGCTTGCCGCTGTCAACATGCTGCAACCTTCAGCCCAGGCCAGCGTGCTGGGTCGCACTGAAAAGGTCGACATGGCCAGCGCAGCGCTGCTCAACGGCATTACCTCGCATACCTTTGACTTTGACGACACGCATCTCAAAACCATCATTCACCCGGCCGGGCCGGTGGCATCAGCCGTGCTGGCCATGGCCGAGCACCTGGGCAACTCGGGCCGCGAGGTGATTGACGCGCTGGTGATTGGCATTGACGTGTCGTGCCGCGTTGGCAACGCCATGTACCCTGACCACTATGACCGCGGCTGGCACATCACCGGCTCTACCGGCACCCTGGGCGCGGCAGCGGCCTGTGCGCGCCTGCTCAAGCTTGATGTGCAGCAAACCGCCATGGCGCTGGGTATTGCGGCATCGCAACCGGTGGGCATGCGCGAGCAGTTTGGCACCATGACCAAGCCGTTTCACCCCGGCGGCGCGGCGCGTGCCGGGCTGGTGTCTGCCCTGCTGGCCAGCAAGGGCTTCACGGCCAGCCCCAAGGCGCTTGAAGCACCGCGCGGCATGATGCAAACCGTGTCGACCAAAAACGACTGGACTGAAATCACCAGCGAGCTGGGCGAGCGTTTTGAGATCTCGTTTAACAGCTACAAGCCGTTTGCCTGCGGCATCGTGATTCACCCCAGCATTGACGCCTGCGCGCAGTTACGCAAACAAGGCGTCACACCAGACCAGATCGACCGCATAGAACTCAAGGTGCATTCACTGGTGCTTGAACTGACTGGCAAGAAAGAACCGCAAGACGGCCTGCAGGCCAAGTTCAGCGTCTACCACGGCTGCGCTGCCGGGCTGACTTTTGGCTACGCG